>MHQP01000001.1 GCA_001820685.1 Candidatus Sungbacteria bacterium RIFCSPLOWO2_01_FULL_47_32
AATTCGGAACCTTTCCTTCTTCCGTGGATGACCTTGTTAGTCGCCGCATAATTCCCGTTCTCCCGCCAGAACTGAAGGGCTTCCGGTTTGAAATTGATCCGAATACCGGACGAATAACATTTGCTCATTAATTTTTTCGGTAGTTAATTTTCATACACGCAAAAAACCGTCCCGATGGTCATCGGGACGGTTTTTGTTATTTTGTTGCGGGACCAGGAATTGCACCTGGGCCTTGAGGTTATGAGCCTCACGACGTACTGCTCGTCCATCCCGCATGAAGAAGTATACAACACTTGAATAAGTGAATCAATAGCGGCTTCTTGAGTAAAAACTGACTTTCTCAAGCTTACTCATCCGTCTCAGCTTTGGTCACGATTTATCACTTTTTGGGCACCAGATGGGCACCGTTCAACTGGCACCTCAGGTATTATTCGCAAGAGCAATATGGGAAAAAGGCAAACCACCCAAAAAGTTGCTTTTAACTAAAAATAAAAGCCGTCTATAAGACGGCGGGGTTATGAAGGGGGTTTCACCATAATAGGTACGAGCCTCCTGTCGGAATCTTCCTTGTTTGCTGGTGTCAAATAAGCGCGAATGTCTTCTTCTTTTCCACAAAAAATGTCGAGAAAGGAGCATGGTTTTCCGTCGTTGTCATAAACATAGAGTTGCGGGTTCTTGTTAGAATATGCGACAACGAGGCCCGGAATAGAATACAATGCCACATTCTTTCTTAGGAACAACATAAGGCGGAGCCATTCAACGAATGTACGCCAGCGCGGAGCGAAAAGACCTTTCTGGCCTCCGCCGCAACGAGGGTCTCCGCCACAGAGCCGGTCGTAAAAGTAGGATTTTGCAAGGGAGTAGTGGCCGTGGCAGCCGCGCCTCACACTTGATGCTTTTACAGAAAACACTCGGACAAAACGCAGGGTAACTTTGATCGGGGCATTTTCAACCTTTTCCATTAAGAGAACAGATGGAATTTCAAGCACGTTGGCTGTTTCTTGATGCGTGTATCCAGGAAGTCTCGCGCCCAGAACCTTTTCAACTTCGACTGAAAGGTGGCACGGGTGCGGAATTCCAAATGCTTCGGCCATGTTTTTAGAGCCGGATTCTTTTCGCGCGCGATACGCGCCTCCAGTGGCACGCCACGCAAAGTAGAGCGCAGTCGGCCAAAAAAGAAAGCCGAGAACTGCAAGTATGATGATGCCAAAGAGCGTAGCGAGCACATTCCAAAGCGTTAGGTGAATTGCAATGTCCATTACTTTTCTCCTGTTGAGGGTATGCTCGTGTAGCGATATATATAGCATGACATTTATATTTTATCAAGGGGCATTAAATTTTTTCTGTCTCCGCAACTGACTTACAAAGGTTGTCCTGACCATATCAAGGCGCGCTCTCTTTGAAATAAGGGCAGTAAACCCTCTGATGCCTTCGCTCGTCCCGCCTGCGCGGGCAGGTCGGAAATGCAGAAGTTTTCTCTTGCGTTTCTCTCGCTGGCCAATAAAAAACCACTATAAAACTATAGTGGTATCGACTCCTTTCTTTAAAGTATTTTCTCCTGGCCATATGTAGCCATTGATGGCCATTGTGGACGGCTCAAGATATTCGGGCGAGGCGTCTACCTCTAAAACGTCTACAATGTCGGCAACGCCATAAGAATTTTCTCCCAAATATACATATCGCGGGTATGGTTTTTCGTCTGGAATTGTCAGGCGGACCCGGGCGATGGGAGCATACATTGCGACTTGCTTCGATAATGTTGAGGCCGAAATAAATTCCGCCATTACCGACCGGTGATAGGTTCCGGCTCCCAAGGGAAGCCTGTACGCGCGCTGAACGTCTTCAGACCATGATGTGGTGCGTTCGCCCGACTTGAAGTTTTCAGAAATTTTATACCGAAGCACGGCGTCTTTTACTTTTTCGTACAATTCACGGAGAGGTTCTTCGGATTCTTTGGTAAAGTCGCCGTAAAACTTTTTAGCAAGCGTAATATCCGGCATGTATCCCCCATGCGACCCGTGCGGAACGGGGGAATTCCATATCCCGTCTCCTTCATATGTCGGCAAGTAGAGGGTGTCACAAAGCGACTGTAACTCCTCGAGCGCTTTCGGGTTCGTGGTGGTGCCGGGAATTGATATGGTCAGAGTATAAGACGGTTGTGTGTCAGATTCCTGCTTCGTTATTTGCCACGCAGTGTAAATGCTCCAAGGCTGGTTTAACTGTTCCAGCTCGGCGGGGAGGACATGTATGGTATAGGAAGGACTGTGATATGGTGCTCCGATGGAAAGGTCGCTGTATCGCAGGCGGCTTAGTTCAAAGTCAATCAGCTTCTGTGAAAGCTCGATTGGATTTGCGTATTCCATTTCTGCGGAATATCCATACGTTTTAAACCCAACGCTGTGGTGGATATCGCCGACATTTGTACTGCCTTCTTTGCCGGTGCGGTAAATTTTTATGGCTCTTCCCAGTTTGGCAATTTCGGTAGTCGGCCAATCGCATCGGCGCTGGTCGTCAGCATAAATTGCCGCAACAGTCGAAGTCGCCTTTTCCAAATCGGAGTCCTGAAGCAAATACCGTAGCCAAACTTTCCCAGTAAATCCTTTTATTTTCATGGGGAACCTCTGTTCAAGGAAGCATGAACAATATACCAGGATGATGGCCTTAGGGCAAGCTGATAAGATAACCTATCAGCAGAAACAAACAAAAATTTTTCGACAAAATGGGACTTGAAATTATCCTAAAAATCTGCTATAATTAAAATATAGCCGATTTACGCTCTATTAGCATATGAAAAGCAAACAAGAACTGATTAAAAAAGGGCATAGCATTCTGGATGGCGCCGGCCTTTCGGCAGAAGACCTTGAATTATGGAAAGGCGTGCTTTTGCAGGCTCCGACAATAAATCTTGTTCTTTTTGTTGACGCATTCGGCAAAAATAAAGAACTTTTGCTTCTTACGACCGATATGCTGAAAAAGAAAATTGCCGCCGGGACCGACACTGGAAAAATTCTGAACCTTGTTTCAGAGGAAGAAGAGGCTATTAGAAAAGCTTTTGAGATTCAATCGTAACCACTATACACTATGGAAAGAGAATCATTCGAATTACCGCCCGCCGGAGGGCAGGGCGAAGATAACGAAGGGGCACTAGAATCCCCGCAAAAACTTCTCGAAAAAACGGAACGAGGGGTAATTTCGGATGCTCTTTGGCGAGAGGCTTTGCGTACGGAAAGCATGCCGCACGGAGCCGGAGAAAGAACGCTTGTGGAAGAACATAGCGAAACGAACGGAGTGTTACGGCTTATCAGCAAAATGCCACAAAGCGCAAAGAAACTTTTGCTTGTTATGATGGCTTCAACCGCGTTTGTGGGAGGAATGGGAAGCATGTCTTCGGGCGAAGCCGCATCGGGTGCTTGGGGCAATAATAAAGAAGAAGTTGCGAGGGTCCAAAGGGAAAACGAAGCCGCAATTAAAAATGATGCGATACGCCGGAAGCAGGAGTATGAAAATTGGAAACAGCAACAGGAAAATATCCGGAAAGCGCCAATCCCGCAACAAAGAATTGATATCAACGTGAATGTCCCCGGGCTTCTTCGGTCGCTTATAAGGGAGATGGCAGAGGAGAGAAGAACGGGAGAACGGCGTTAAAAGCGCGAGAGACAGGTCTTAAAACTGAATTTAAAAAAAAGACGGTTCATCCGTCTTTTTTAAGCGCATTTTTACTAGCGGGTCAGTCTTGCCGTTTCGTTATTCGCACGCGCCCTATTTGGTTCATTCCCATTTCAAGCACGTGGAATGTAAGGTTGCCCAAAACGATTTTCGCCTCACTCTCCGGAAGTTTTCCGAATTTGTCGAGGAGGTACCCGTTCAGGGTTTTTTTAGATTTTATCTCGGTATTGAAAAAGTGATTAATTGAGGCAATGCGGGTCTGGCCATGCGCGATAATTTCCGTTTTTGAAACGCGCTTCATAAGATCCGGCGCTACATCTTTTTCATCGATAATTTCTCCGACAAGCTCCTCCAGTACGTCTTCAAGTCCAACAGCTCCGGCCATTCCGCCGTATTCGTTTACAACAATGGCAAGGTGGAAGCGCTTCTCTTGAAAATCGCGCAAAATGTCGTCGGCAATTTTGGTTTCGGGTACGAACATGATCTCGCGGGCGAACGCGGACACTTTCTGTTCGGCTTCGCCGTCAATGAGCGCTTTAAGGAGATCGCGCACATGCACTACTCCTACGATATTGTCTTCTTTTCCTTCGAAAACGGGAAGTCTCGAATGAGTAGATGCCTTGATAATATTTGCCGAGTCTTTAATGGTTCGCGCGCCGTCGATGGTGGTCACAAACGGCCGCGGCGTCATGATGTCGCCCGCGGTTATGTCTTTCAGCTTGAAAACTTTTTGTATCATCTCCGCTTCGTATGGTTCAATCTTTCCTTCGCTGGCGCCCAACTTCGTAAGAAGCGCTATTTCTTCCTCCGAGGTTGTGAAAGGAGAAGCTCCATACGCGAATGGGCGCACGACGGCTTCAAGGAGGGCAATCAAGGGCAGGAGGGCAAGCGTGAGGCCGCGCAGAGGAACTGCCGCAATCGGGAATATGACGTGGTTCCAGCGCTCACCGATATTTTTTGGGATAATTTCGGAGCAGAGAATGGAAGAAAGAGTAAGGAACGCGGAAAAAATTCCGAGCCCGGTGCTTGAAAAATAGCCGGCCGCGCGAGAACCAACGAAAATACTCCCTCCGACGGAAACAACGCTCGAAAGAATGACGAACGTGGCGATGGTTCTAAATGGTTTTTTCCGTATTTCGATTGCTTGTCGTGCCCGAAGGTTGCCTTTTTCCGCTTCAACGTGTCCGCGGGATACTGAATAGGAAAATAAAGAAGCCTCAACCATCGAAAGAAGTCCGGAGGCTAAAACAACTGTTATCGCGAGTAAAATAAGTTCTGCCATATAAAAAGAGTAGAGTATTAATCATATAAGCTTTCCACCGTTTTGTCGAGGCTTTGCTGGCTTTTTCCATAAAACATGTTATACTCAAAATCTATGCCGCTTTATAATGAAGGGTGGCATGAGATATTCACAGTTCAGGGCTTACACAGTGCGGGCATGCGTATACCCGACAATAAAAAAATAAGTAGAAAGGTGTGAAAAATATACAACCGACAACTCAAATAAAAAGCACGCCAAAAGACGTTTTTTTGCATCTCTTGCATATTGTTACGTTTTACATAAGCGTCGTAAGCCTTACGTCACTTCTTATACAATATATAGACATTATGTTTCCTAATCCGCTCAATTTTGACTTGAGCGGAGTACTTAATTTAATTCTGTGGTTTACCTCGATACTGGTCATTGCATTTCCGTTTTATATCGGAACTTCTTTGCTTATGGCGCGGGATCTTTCGGCAAACCCCGCAAAGACTGAATTAAAAGTGAGAAAGTGGTTCATATATTTTACGCTTTTTCTTGCGGCCCTCACGGTACTCATTGACCTTATTTTACTTGTCTATAATTTTTTAAGCGGAGAATTAACGGCCTCTTTTTTCCTTAAGACGCTTATCGTCCTTGTTGTTGCCGGTGCGGCATTTGGATATTATCTATGGGACTTGAAAAAGAAGGCTGACGAAAATGCTTCCAGTACACGGAAAATGATAGCGTGGGGAGTAACTGTTGCCGTTTTGCTTTCCATCATCGGGGGATTTTTCCTTGTAGGTTCTCCCGCAACCCAACGCGCGCGAAAATTTGATGATAGGCGGATCCAGGACCTTTCAGCTATTAAGGATCAGATTGTCTTTACGTATTGGACGCAAAAAGGCAAGCTTCCAGAAAAATTCGGAGATTTGGATGATAAAATATCGGGATTCATTATTCCGAACGATCCCGAAACAATGGCGCCGTATGAATACAACGTAACGGATCAGTTTTCATTTGAGCTTTGTGCGAACTTCAAAACAAAAAGCCTCGTTCGAGGCGCTACTCCGGCAACTCCCGCGATGTATCGTGGAAGCCAGTTTGAGCAGAATTGGACGCATAATGCCGAACGCACATGTTTTAAACGCACAATTGATCCTGAACTATACAAACAGCAGATCGGGAATATTCCCGCCGCAAAGCAGCCGCTTCCGCTTCAAAAGTAATTTCTTCGTTAGAGAAGATAAAACCCTCCGCAGAGGAGGGTTTTATAATTTTTAAAAAAACAGCTGTCCGTCCGCCTGTCTTGACTTTTTATCTATTGTTCTTTATAGTACAAAACGCTGTAAGAGGCCGGAATAGGCCTCTTGCCGGACACGACCTTTGAAAACAAGGAGGATCCTTCATGCATGAAATTCTCGTGAATGCTCTCAGCCAAGGGGGCCTGCTTTTCGGCCTTACCATATTTCTTTTAATGACGGCACGGAGTTCGTTCGGCGTCGGAGCGCGGTTTCGCGGCTATAGTTTCAAGGAGCAGGCTGTTGTTAAAGACAACCCTGCTGCATCCATTCGCCTTGCGGGGATGCTTGGCGGGTCACTTATCGCTTTCTTCGGGGTGTTGCATCCATCCGGCATCGGCTGGATGGAAGACCTGAACCTCATCGCCGAGTATTCAATGCTCGTTGTCCTTCTCTTGTGGGTGTCGCGTGTCGTTAATGACAAGCTCATCCTGCCGGAGTTCGACAACAACAATGAAGTCGTCGGCAAAAAGAACGTCGCCGTTGCCGTGGTTGAGTTTGCAACGTATCTTGCGACTGGTCTTGTTATGTGGGGCGCTCTGGAAGGGCAGAACGGCGGATTCGTCGTATCCCTCGGGTGGTTTGTCGTCGGGCAGGTTCTTTTGATCGGACTCTCGTGGTTCTACCGGATGTTCATGCCGAAAATCGCTTCCGAGCTCGGTCTGCAAAACGCCGCGTGCGGAGTTGCCCTTGCGGGTTATCTCATCGCGGGCGGAATTGCGCTTAAGACTGCGGTAAGCGGGTCTTTCACCACGTGGTCTGCCGAGCTGGCGAGTGTCGGTATTTACATGGCCGTTTGGTTTGTAACGCTTTTCTTTGTTCATCTTGTCGCGAATTTCATTACGTTCTGGGGGCATCCTTTGAAGCGCGAGATTATGAGCGATAAGAACTGGGGATCTGCCGTGCTTCACGCAGGCATCTCCGTCGCTTTCACCATTGTCTTCACTCATTGGATCGGATAAGGGGCAGGCAATGAAAAGAACGGGAAAAACATTCTCGCTCATTCTTCTGCTTCTCTTTGCTACAACTCTTCTTCCGGCGGATGCGCTTGCGAAAGGCGGTGGAGGATTTAGCTCATCAAGTAGCGGTTCGCGAAGCTATAGCTCGCCATCGCCGTCTCCTTCTAAGGGAACGGGTTCAAGTAATTGGGGAGGAGCGTCAACTCCTTCCCGTCAGCCGAGCCCTCCTCCCGCTTCGCACTATAAGTCGTCACCTCCTCCCGCCTCGTCACCAAGCTCAAAGTGGGGTGGTGCGAATACGTCTCCGGCTCCAAAAGTAAAAGATGTTCCCATGTCGCAGGACTACGCGACGCGTCAGGACAGGCCTGCGGAGAACGCCACGCCGGCGAAGAGTCCAAAAATTCCGCCACCGGGAACCGATCCGCCTTCTTCAGTTCCTTCGTATGATGCTGCTGCGCAGAAAGCGGTACAGCGCGAACAGTCCCGTGAAAAATATGCCAAGTCAAACCAGCCGAGGCAGACACATTCCGCTTCTCAAGAGAAGGCCGTCAAGAACTTGAAGCCCGAGATGACCTACGACAAGTGGAATACGCGCCAGTCCCGCCATGACCAGGTGTATAGCCGCTATTATAATCAGCCGCCGGTCTATGTTTTCAGGAGCCCATACTACAGCGACCCGTTCAACAACCCGTGGTTTTGGATGTGGTATTGGAACCAGACGAATATTGAGCGCGACATGTGGGTTTACAACCACAGAAGCGAACTTGATTCAGCGCGTTACGAAGAGCTCAAAGCTCGCGACCGGGAGCAGGAGCTCCGTCTTGCGGAGCTTGAGCGTCAGGGTGTGAGGCAGGACTCTACGTATACGCCATCAGACCTGAAGGGCAATCGCGACCTCATGTATGGGGACGATGTTGCTAAACCTGCGTATGCCGAAGCCAATGCGTCGCATATTCCGTGGTTCTGGGTTTTCCTGGTTCTTTTTGGCCTTCTTGTTGCCGCGGTGTTCTTTTTTCCCATCATCAAACGGAGGAAATAATGAGCACGAGCGAGCGCAAATATATTACCATCGCGCAGGCGCTCAAAGATTGGTGGTATAAGGATGCAAAAACTCCTGCCGAACTCAAAACGCTGAATCCGCTTCAGATAAAAATAGGGGACGAGATAACAATTGAGAACCCCGACCTTCAGAACTTCAAGTTCAAAGTAGCGCTCTTTGATGTCTACACGCGCGTGATCGACGGAAAGGAATACAGTTTCGTTGACTATCAGCTTCACGATGATGTTTCGGAGCCTGAGACCTGGGTAACGTTCCGCGTTATTCCGGTCGAGGGCGAAGACCCGAACATTCCGCCGAAGCTCTCCATGCTTCTCCTCTTTCCGCATCGGCAAGAGGAATATGATGAAACACTTCACAAGAAGTTTCTTCCGTCAGGTGTTCTCAAAATATTCGAAGACGGAAAAGAGCCCGAGGTTTACGAGCGCTGTGCGGGCTTGAGGAAGCCGTATGTCGCGGTGGTCACCGAATACATGGGCAAGGAAGTCGCCGATCCCGAAGAGATTACCTACTGGGATTTCCAGCGCACTCTTCCGGACGGACAGATCCAATACTATTTCGTTGAACTTGATAGCGCGAAAATGTTCAAAACCTATCACGCTCGCCAGGTTTCCAGCAATGATGTGAATATTTTGAGCACGGAAGTCTAATTTTCTAATATTTTTAAGCTCTCGCACGAGAGCTTTTTTATTGCGCCGTTAAAACACCAGACTCTGTCTGGTGATGAAGCGGCCGCCCGGAGGGCTTGCATAGCATAATATATGGAGAAACCGCTGACTCCGTCGACAGAGCTTCGCTTCGTTTTTCGAAATCTTTCCGGCAAGGAGCATTTGACAATGTATCATTAGGCGTGCTATAATTCTTTTTATAGTTCTCCGACATTCTCCATGTGAGGTAGCCAATGGCTCCGTTCGAATTTGTGCCTGTTGCTCAAGCCTTCTGGCTCAAAGGGTTGCCAAACACTGTCGACAAGCTGATTCCTTCGTCCGAACATCATCTCATCGACGAAGCTGTCCGCGAGGCAGAAAAAAAGACGTCTTCTCGTATCAGATTTCTTGCTCTTGGATGCGTCGATAAAGATGTAAAATCGTTTTCTCAACAGGTCGCGCGCGATTTTGTTTTGCTGAGGATGAATGAGACTTCCCTCCGGAATTCCGTCCTCATTGCTGTCCTCGTCACGGAGGAGCGCAGGGCGTTTGTCATCTGTCCTGACGAAGGGGTTCTCGCTAAACACCCGCAGTCTTACTGGGATAACCTTACAAGCAACTTCAAGGGCAATTTTTCGAAGTATCCGACATATACGCCGGGAATTGTCGCCATCATTAACGAAGTCGGACGCGTTCTCGCTTCTGACGGAATGTTTCCGCGTACTGTCGCCGACGCTGACAAAGTTCGTAATACAACTTCTCTGGAAAAATAGTTCAAGCCCACGCACCTGCGTGGCATTTTTTTATCTTGCTCCCTCAAAAATATTCCTGACTTAAAAAATTTTATACATTAGGTATGCTGAATGTAGCTCCTTTACTCAATGTTCAGGAGGCGCCGATGGGGATTTTTGCAGCGATTCTCGTTATTCTAATCTGTTACGCTATAATCTTTTCTCTCATCGTTTTTCCCGTGCGGATGCTTATCCATTGCATTATTCGCACTACCACGATGTGGCCGGACGAGAAAGAAATGAACCTTCCGATGCTTCTCCTTGTCTTCTTTACTGATAGTATCGGAACGGTCGTGTACTACTTTGTTTTCTACAAAAACCCGCTTGCCCGGAAAATGAGCTAGGCTCTCTTAATTTTCGGCACACCGCCGATAAGCCATAGCCGGAGCACTGCTCCGGTTTTTTCTTGATTTCAAACAAAAAATAGGCTACAATAAAACGGAGTTTTTCGCCTCTGTAGTTCAACGGTTAGAACGGAGCACTCATAACGCTCAGAAGATGGTTCGACTCCATCCAGAGGCACTATGGAAATCGAACATGAGCCAGCCGGAAAAGAGTCTCTTTTTGAGGAGCTAACCATGAAGCGCTTTATTGAGGTGCGCTCGATTTTGCCCGAAGACTTCGGGGTTATCGAGGAGCTTTCAAAATTTCCGAGCGACCTTATCACGGAGCAGCTTCACAATGTATTTAACGTGTATAAAGAACGGAGCGTAAAAGAGCTTGCACGGCTTGCCGAAGGTGAGAAGAGCGGGCGGAGGAGGTACGTATACGAGCTTGCCCGGACTTTTGGAGGAAAATACGGCTGGGCTGCGGGGTGGAATTTAGTAGGAGTTCTTGAAGACCGAAACGTACCATATACGGTTAAAGATATTGAAGAATTGAAATGATTAAAAAAATAAAAAGGAAATATACTGTGGTGTCCGAGAAGACAGGCCGTTCATTTGGTTCGTACATGACAATGGCCGAGGCAAAAAAGCGGCTCCGGCAAGTTGAGTTTTTCAAGCATCAGGCGGCTAATCGTAAAAAAGGATAATAATTTTATGGCACACGTTGCATACAAGAGAGTCATTTTAAAGCTTTCCGGAGAAACGCTTGGGGGGAAAGGACAGTTTGGGCTTGATGTTCAGGCGGCGGAATATATCGGCGGGGAAGTTAAGACAGCGCACGACCTCGGGTGCGAGGTTGCTATTGTCATCGGCGGAGGGAATTTTATTCGCGGGGAAAAGCTTTCGAAATTAGGCATCGACCGCGAAACAGCCGACTACATGGGAATGCTTGGGACGGTCATCAACGGGCTCGCTCTTCAGAGTGTTCTTGAAAAAAAAGGTCTTTATACACGTGTAATGACCCCCATTGATATGCGGGAAGTTGCGGAGCCGTTCATCCGGCGGCGGGCATTGCGCCACCTGGAAAAGAAGAGAATCGTTATTTTTTGCGGAGGAACGGGAAGCCCTTATTTTTCAACCGATACGGCAGCAGCATTACGGGCTTCCGAAATCGGGGCTGACGCAATTTTGAAAGCAACGAATGTCGAGGGAGTGTATGAATCCGACCCGAAGGTAAATAAAAAAGCGAAACTTTTTCGGGAAATTACTCCTATGGACGTCGTAAAAAAGCATCTTAAAGTAATGGACCTTACGGCAATTACGCTTTCGATGGAAAACAGTATTCCTGTCGTCGTGTTTGATGTCTTCAAGAAGGGAAACCTCGGAAAGCTTCTTAAGGGCGAGAAGATCGGAACTCGCGTCCGAGCGTAGCGGTATTGAATTTTCATCGGATGCAGAGTAGTATGATATAGCATCAGTTTTTAAAATTTAAAATTTAGATTTTAAAATTTGATCATATGCGGCCATAGCTTAGCCCGGCTTAAAGCGCCACACTGCCTGCCCCGTGCTTTTTCTAAACATAATATATTGTTCTAAATGTAGTATTCTTAAATACTCTGCGCGGCCATAGCTTAGCCCGGCTTAAAGCGCCACACTGTCACTGTGGAGATCAGGGGTTCGAATCCCCTTGGCCGCGCAGAGTATTGAAGCGAAAAAGATATTCAAAAATAAGTTAGTATTTTTAGAAAAAGTTTGCGGGGTCACTGTGGAGATCAGGGGTTCGAATCCCCTTGGCCGCGCAGAGTATTGAAGTTTATAAGTGCCAAAGTACTCTTAGCCACGAGCTATTGACAATCGGCACATTTGTGTGCTAGTTTTGTTTTATCGTCGCAAAAGCATGGAGAAAGCAAATGCGCGTAGTACGGGTTCTTTCACAAAATGAATTTGAGGCGTTTCAAACCGGTCTGGAATTTCTTGGCGAAGTTGAAGAAAGTGTCACATACCGTGCCGGCTGTTTTGGCGGTAGCGCAGATTTGTCGGAATTTGCTCTTTTTGATGTATTGTTGGGGCTTAAAGACCAAGCAGTAACTTTGGGTGGCCATGTTTTGATTTTAGAAAAACCTGATATCGAGCCTAATCGCAGAGTTCGACAAAAAGGGAAAGTGTATCGGTGGAAAATGGTAACTATGGAAGACGCCGAGAAAGCGTTGGGAGAGCTTGCTCGAATGAAAGGGAAGACACTTGAGGAAATGCGGGAAATTATGGACGAAATTAGCCGCAAACTCTCGAAGGGATGCAGTAAATGAAAAAATTCTTTTAACAGAAGAAGAGTGGGTTGCGCTTTGCGACAGGGAGATTGATCAGGAATTCTCTGCACTACCAATCTGCTGTGCAAATGTGAGCGCTCTTCGGGACGAAATTATCGTTTTGTATGAGAATGGCGGTTTGCTAAGCGACGAGAACAAGGCTGACCTCTTGCAGGCGTTTGAGTGGTTTAAGGATGGCCATGAGCACGAAAACAACTTAGAGAACTGGACGACGCTCAAGAAATTGATAGAACAGATGAGGGGGTAAGTATTTTAATACATCCGCTCCGATGTCCATCGGAGCGGCTTTTTTATTTGATTTTTTCAGTTTTTTCAGGTATAATATAAACATGGAAGGGCTCGAAAAACCACAAAGCGCCGATACACACAAACGCGGGGGTGAGCGCCTCTCGGAGCTTGAATTTTACAAAAATAACTCAAAAGAGGCGCTCCATCAAAAACTGCGCGAATACATCCGCCGCCGTCTTTTTTCCGCTCGGCGGGAGATTTTTTCAAGCGGCAACAAATTGCTCTTCAGGGCCACCGCCCTTGATGAGCTCGTCAGCGTCGGGGAAATTATTGAAGACGTTGAGAGGCGGCTTGTAGGCCAGGAGCATGCAAAACATCCCGATGTGGAGCATATCCTCGCGCGTGTTCCGGAAACGGCGCTTGACGAGAACGGGCTTTCGCTGAAAGACGCGTTCAGGACGTTCCTCGGTGATTACTATGAAGAACGAAATGAACTTGAATATTTTCTTCGCGAGCACGCTCCACCCTACACGTACGAAACAATAGTCGGCCATCCTCCGAAGGGCGCCATTTGGCAGGAACGTGTTCTTGATTCCGTGGCGTGGATTTTTGAGGAAGAAAGCGACTGTCGCGACTATTATGCGTCAGAGCGCGGCAATACGGATGAAGCCAGAAGTGCCGCACAAGAGATGGTGGGAGAAGTTTCAGCTCATATCATCGACGGAAAGATTATCCGCATCGTGACATATCCGAAAGTTCCGATAAAAGCAACGGAAGTTCACGAAACACGGCATGTCATATTCGACGCATCAACTCTGCCCGAGGCTCCCATTGATAAAAAATTTGAAGAAAGTTCTGCTCAAAATGAAAAAGAACTGGCAAAACTGCTTGAAACCAGGTGGGGTGAGCGTCTTAAAAACGAACTTATCGCGTATCTCCGCGAGGCGCTTGAGGGCGATGAGCGGCACGTTGCCTTGGCGTATCTTATAAATTTCGGCGAGAGTGGCCTTTATAACTATCCGAAACAAAACAAAGAGGAAGCGGAAAAAATATATGATGGCATACCTGGTGCGAGCGAGGATTTTGAGGAGTACTATAAAAAAATTACCAAGTCATATTACGCATTCGCAAATGAGACTGTAGGCCGCGTTGCCGGAGAGTTCAATGAAATCGCGTATAAAAGCTCCATAGTTTATGATGAAGGATACGAAGGGCCGAGAGAAGACGACCCGAATAATCGCCTTGACGCAGATGTCATAATAAGCGAAAAAGAAGACAAAAACCGTATTCGGGCGCTTCGCGTTCTCGAGTTCTATCCAATAGAGGAGTGGCCGAAGCTTTTAGACAATCTCGGTGAATTTCTGGAATTTTCGGAGAATGATTTAAGCGGCGAGATATCCTCCTGGGAATGGGCCGTGGAAAAGGAAAATTTAAAAACCAAAGACAAACGGCTGCTTCGTCTGTTTGAGGAACGCGTTTGCGAATCCGAATCCTTAAAACGGTTTTTTGAAAATATCCGCAAAAAAGGAAAGAATACGGTTTCTGCGGTGGAAGAAGAAAAAATCATGAGAATCGCCGAAGAGCTTGAGGCCGGACGCGAAGAAGTTCTTACTGCCTCTCTTCATTCCACGCAAATTTGGGAGGAGATCATTGCGGAACTAAGCGAAGAAGGAACCAGTCGTTCTCACAGCCGAGTTTCCCGCGCTATTGGGGTGGCTAAACTTATTTTGGATATGAAAGAGGAGTGGGCACGAGAAGTGGCTCCGCTCATCCGAAAACACGCCGTAAAAACTGAAAAATTTTTGAAGAAACTTTTTATATTGTCGGAAAAATTCGGAGAGCCGCTTGTGGGGCATGTGTAAGGGCTCATTGATGCGTAACGCATCACGCGGTAGTATCATCGTGTGATTTATGATTGGACCAGTAATGGTCTGTTTTTATTACAAAAAAACTTCACGCGAAGGCGTGAAGCGTACTACTATATTCTCCTTCCGAAGTTTTTCAGAAGCTCCTGGGCCCGCTCGCTTTTGGCGATACAAACCGGGTCGTCTGTCTTCATGATAATAAACTTCGGAAAATCTCCGATGGGCGCGCCCTTTGGGGAAAGAATTCGCGCCCAGTGGGTGACGCTGTTATTTTTTAGCGACCAGAAGCTTACGAAGAAATTCCCGTCTTCGCCGAGCGTCCATTCTTCCAAATGCAGGAAGAACTCGCCGCTGTCGGTAATGGCAAAATAGGCAACTTCTCCGACCTCATACGTTTCCCCGACCTGGATCTGCTTGAGCATGACAGGTCCGTAGTCCTTCATAGGTTCTTTTTCGGCAAGGCTCGTAAAGAATTCGAGAAGACCGCCGCTTGGCATATACTCTGCAGAAACGGGGAAGGGAAGCAAAACCAAAACAAGCAAAGCAAGCGCGATTACCGGATTTTTCATTGTCGGTTCCTGGTCAAAACAAAGGACTTTGGATAAGTGTATTATACAATAAGCAAATTATATTGTCAAATAATGGCTATTTGACAAACAATTACTAATGTTATACAATACTTATACTCAAATACGTTCTTTGGAGAACGCCGTATGGCAGATGAAATGAAGGCAGTCGTACTCACGAATTTTACATCTCTTGGGAATGTCATCGAAGCACTTGATCGCTTTGGATTTTGCACCCTTGATGAGATGAACCCGCTTGACGTTTTGACGCAGCTACTTAAGGTAGGGGATGCTGTACAGCTCCAGGGTTGCGGTTACAGCTCGCAAAGAGTTGCCACTCTTGTCGGCATACAGGTCAAAGATTCAAATACTCAAGTACTTATTTTTAGAAAACAGCTTTAGCCGGATTTCCCCGGCCTTTTTTGTTTTAAAAATTGAGTTATACTACAAATTGAAACCAAAGAAATATGGTAGGAAACGTCGCAAAAACAAAAACAGACCTCATGCGGAGCATACGCGACGAGATTTTTAATTTTAAAGACTCGCCGTTGTATGCCGAGCGGGCAGGAAATAAGGTGTTTCCTGTGATTGGCGAAGGGTCTCATGACGCGGCTATTATGTTTATAGGCGAAGCTCCCGGAAAAAATGAAGCGCTTACGGGGCGTCCTTTTTGTGGAGCGGCGGGGAAAGTGCTTGACCAAATGCTCGGGTCAATAGGCGTACCAAGAAAGGATGTTTACATCACAAACATCGTAAAAGATAGGCCCCCGCAAAATCGCGACCCTCTGCCGGAAGAAATATCCGCGTATGCTCCGTTTCTTGACAGGCAAATCGACATCATTCAGCCGAAAGTCATTGCAACACTCGGAAGGTTTTCAATGAAATATATAATGGAGAGACTCGGACTTGGAAATATGCTACAGTCCATCAGTGCGATCCACGGGAAAATATTTGAAGCAAAAACTTCATATGGTTCGGTCACGATAGTTCCTCTTTACCATCCCGCGGCAACTCTCTATAATCCGGAGCTTAAAAAGGAACTGCAAAAAGATTTTGAGGTTTTGAGTGAGTTTTCTCTGGAAAAATAAAAACAGTTTCGTTGACAAAAAACAGTTTTTTGCATACGCTTAAAAGAGTAGCTTTCTTTTCTCGAGGGCGCCGTGAAAGACTCAAAAGACGGCAGAATGCTTCTTTGGTTTTTTATACCTCTTGAACATACGGCAAAAGCCGATCGGTTCATTAAAAAACTGGCTGCACGGAAAATTATTTCTGCCGCCCGTACGTACAGCGCCTCGATTACCATTGTCTCAAAAGATGGAATTGAAGAAACGCAGGCAAAAAGATATTTGCTCGAGTTCTCCGGAAGTGAAGAAAAAGCAGAACGGCTCCTTAAGGCTTTGTACAAGAGAAAGATAGTCCCCGGAGGAAAAATGTGGACCATCTATTATTGCCGGGAATCGGCATACATGCCAGCTCATTATCACCGCCACTAGGCGGTATTTTTTTGTTTCCTTCAGCTATGCTATACTGGCAGAGTAGCTATAACAAAAATACATGCTTTCAATAAAAAATCTTACAAAAAAATTCGAGGGAGTTACCGCCGTAAATAACCTGACGGTTGAAGTAAAAGAAGGAGAGATTTATTCGCTCATCGGCCCGAACGGTTCCGGCAAAACGACGACTGTAAAGTCAATAACGGGCCTTTATCAGCCGACATCAGGAGATATTTCTATCGGCGGATTCAGCGTTATACGCGAACCGGAACGAGCGAAGTCAGTCATCGGATATATTCCCGACGACCCGTTCGTCTATGAGCGCATTACCGGGCGCGAATTTCTTCATCTTGTTGGCTCTCTTTTTGGGATGAACGAATCACAGCGGAACGAAAAAATAAAGGAACTTATCGGTGTTTTCTCGATAGAGCCTCTTATTGACGGGTTTGTCGACAACTACTCGCGCGGAAATAAGCAGAAGCTATCAATTCTCGCGGCTTTTCTTCACAGTCCAAAACTCCTTGTGGTGGACGAGCCAATTGTGGGGCTCGACCCCGAGAGCGCAATTGCTACGCGCGAACTTTTTTCCGGATTTGCGAAAAAAGGAGGCTCGGTGTTTTTATGCACGCACACCTTAAGTTTCGCGGAGGCAATAAGCAGTCGTGTGGGGCTTCTTCAGGAAGGAGCGCTTGTGAGAGAAGGAACTCTTTCTGAACTAAGAAAGGCGGCAAATCTGTCGCACGGAACTCTTGAAGAATTGTATCTTCATTTCACACAGAAAAAATAATTTATCCAGTTAGAGCGCGCTGATTTCTGCTTGAAGGAGCTACGTAGCCGGCGGGGGCAATGTTCGCATCGACCTGATGTGAAGTTCGTTCTGTCGGGGTTACCAAAAGAAAAACCCGCTAATTTATAGCGAGTTTATATTATTATTTCGAAATGACCGATAAGGAAAGTGTATGCCTTTGCAGTAAACGAAGCGTTCGTTCTTGATAGATAGCAAAATCCAGTACTAAGCCCCCGACTTCAAGAGGAGTGAGCACGAACTGTCCCGTGCCGCCATCCCCGTTTCTTTCTAGGGTGAGACTGAATGAACACGGTTCGATTCTAGCCTCAAGATTGCTAAAAAAAGACATCATCAAGTTGAGTGTTTCCTGGCTACCCCAGTCGACTTGAAAGCAACCTTCTCTGGATTTTTCTTTCATTTCAGCTCCGACATCAAAACCGATCGTGTAATCTTTATAAACGACCAAAGGCAGTTCTTTCTCTAGTAACCATGCTTTCATGGTTCTCTCCTCATATTGTCAGTGAAGAACTTTCTCGAAGATATATTAAATGAGCATATTTGTAAATATACTTCACATAATGACATACCCACATGGTATTACCGTGCGGCTTTTGTTTAGTTTTTCTTTAATGGGATTAGTACCTAAGCCGTTTCAGCCCTTGATGAGCATCAATTGAAACTGAATTATACTCAAGCGCAATAGTATAGGCGGTTGCCGCCTCTTCGGGCCTGCCGGTTTTTTCGAAAGCTTGACCGAGCCAAATATAGGGCTCAAGCGTCGGCGGGGCAGGATACTCCTTAAGGGCTGCCGAAAGAAAATCGGCGGCCTCTTTCCATTTTTGTTCTAGCAATGCTTTCTTCCCGAACGCAATCAGAATTGCCGCAGGGCGGAATGCAGCGTTTGGTATCTTGTCAACGTCTTTTTTAATTTCGGCGGGATTTTTTCCTCCGGCTGTTTCCGCGATTACGAGATACATATACGCGGTGTTTCCCTTATTTCCTTCGGCGACATTTCTGAAAATCTTCTCAGCATCCGCGAATTTTTTTTCCGCAAGTTTTGCCTGTCCCAGGATAAGGAAAAAGCCAAGGTCATCTGGGAAGCGCTTCCTCATTTCAAGGAGAAATTCCGAAGCTTTCTCCGGTTCCCCAGTCCGTATATGGGCAAATGCGAGGGATTTGGCCGAAAGGATGAAAAAAAGAGTATTATGCTCTTTTGTTGAGGCTTCCATCGCAAGAGCATAGTGCCTGATCGCCTTTTTTGAATCGTTATCCGCTTCAAGGGAATGAGCAAAATTTCTCTGATTTCTCGAGCTGTTTGGCTGAAGCATAACCTCATGCGTCCACAACGCACGCTCGCTTTCCCAGTCGGAAAGACGGAGAACTGTCCCATAGGTGGAAAAAGCAAAAAGAAGAATGAATACACCTACTAAAACAAGACGTAAGGAGGAGAGGCCCGCAAAACGCTTTGTGGCATATTCCACGAGGGCCGCTAAAGAAATAATGAATCCGGCAATCGAAAAGTAGAGGAAGCGCTCGTTAAGTATTTCTTTAAGCGGAAAAATCACATTTGAAACCGGTGCCAATGAAACAAAAAACCAAAAAATTCCGAGCGACAAAAACGGAAGCCGTCGCATAAAAATAAACGCAACAACCGCAAGCCCAATAAGGAGAAATCCAGAAAAAAGAACGGCGGGCGAAAGAATACTTCGCGAGATGCCGAATAAGTCATAGTTGACCGACAGCGGATGCGGCCAGAATGCGAGCTTCACGTAGTGCGCGAACGCGCGGATCATAGTAAGGGCCATGGTGTACCTGCCTCCTCCCCATCCGTCTGTTTGAGACATTTGGCCGACTACAATTCCACGGATAACAATGTAAAACACCACTGGTATCGTAACCAGAACGAGTTCTTTCCAAAAATTTCTGAAAACGGATCGTATATGTGAGATAATCTTTCTTTTTTCTTTCGTTTCTCCGGCGAGACTCTGTGCGAAAAAAAGGAAAAACGCGATTGCCGGCAAAGTTGCCGCCTGTTCTTTTGAAAATATTGCGCAAAAAGTCAAAAAAAAGATTCCGAATCGGCAGGTGAGTTTGCGCTTATTTGCGCTTCTTGCCCGCAAAAGCAAAAGAATCACAAGAAATGAAAAAAACCATGACAAAAGCCCGACCTGCTGGTACGCCCAAGCGACTGATTCGGTCATAACGGGATGTGCGCCGAACAAAAGTCCTCCCGCGAACGAAAGCGGAATATTTTTAAAAAGCAAAAGAAGAATAAAGGCGAACAGCACCGCATTTGCGGCATGCAGCAAAAGATTTACGGCATGAAATATGAACGGGTCTTTTCCGGCAATTCGGTATTGAAGCGCCAGAAACCACCCCGGAAGCGGACGATACTGGTCTCCGTGCGCGAGTGCCGTTTCCGGCTCGGAGGTTTCCGGGTCTCTGAAATAGTAGATCGGATTTATGGTTGTCTTGAGCGCCAGATTCGAAAGAATGAGGAAGTTATCGTCATAAATGAAAGGGTTTTTCAGTATTCCTCCGAAAAGCCCCGCAATAGTGAGGAAAAGGAGGATTGAGTATATGAATGTTTTGTTTAACGACGGTGATTGTTCCATAAAAAATTTTGGTGCGAAGGCAAGCCCACGGAGTTCAGCCCGTGTTTGCTGAAATCGCCCGCGCTATAAAAAATGAATGGGTTTTGGTATACTGGATATGTAGAAGAACACCTATGAAAACTATCTTTTTCATTCTCAAGCAACGGGCTTCGTTTGTCAAAACGGTAATCAGGGGGGAGCGCAAGGCTCCGAAGTTCGTTTTTTTTGTTTTTGCGGGAATCTTTGCTCTTCTCATGATGGGAGAGTTCTTTGGCTTTCTTCGAGGTTTTTTATTCCTTTTCCGGCAGGAATTTTTCGGTCCTCCGCTTACTCTTTTCATCATTGAGGAGTTCATTCTTTTTATTATGGCTCTCTTTGTTTTGAGTTCCGCGTTGCTCGGATTCTTTGCGTTCTTTCGCTCGCCAGACCACCCATTTCTCCTTTCAACCCCGCTTGGCTCCGGAGATATCTTTTTGCTCAAGTTCTTTGAAACAGCCATTATTTCATCCTGGCCGCTTGTCGTCATTGGTTTGCCGCTTACGTTAGCGCTCGGCATAGCGCGTGGAGACGGACTCCTTTATTACGGGCTTGGTGTTATTTTGTTTGGCGCATTCCTCCTTTTAGCCTCTTCCTTTTCGACTCTGCTCGATTTTTTTGCCTCATTCCTTTTACGTTTTGTCCGGCCGTGGCTTTTTACCGTTCTTTCTTTGCTTGTTCTTTTTCTTGCGGGATCCGGCATTGTCGGAGTTCTTGTTCCGCGAGCAAGCGTTCTTGAGGTTGTTTTCGAAGCAACAAATTTGAATGATGCCACTGCCAATACCAGCCTTATCAGCGGAATGTTCTCGCGGTTTCCGAGCCACTGGTTCGCGAATGTTCTTTTTTGGGCTTCTGAAAAGCCTGCTACGGCACTCGAATATCTTTTGCTTGCACTTCTTTCCGGCGGAGTTCTTTTCGCCGCTCTTTTCTTTTTTGCCAGGAGGTTTTATCGCGCCGAAGTGCTTTCGTGGCAGGAGTCCCATTTTTACGCGGACGGAAAAAGAAAGGAGGCTGTTAGGAGCTCGGCGTGGTTTTCAAACGCTGTGCGAAGGATGACTCCTGGAACGTTTGGTTCGCTCCTTTCAAAGGATATTTTGTCGCTCTCCCGCAACTACGAAGATCTCTCAAGGGCCGTTTTCATTCTTTTTCTTCTTTTTATCTATCTTGTCGCAATCGTGAGTTCCGGACGGAGGATAGGCGGGGCGTTCGCGGGGACGGAGGGAATTGTGTTGACCCTTCACCTCATTGCCGTTGCGTATTTTGCGACAACCCTTTCTCTTCGCTTTGTTTTTCCCTCCATCAGCCTTGAAGGGCGCTCCGCGTGGATAATATGGTCGTCTCCCGTGAGCCGGGCATATATTTTTTGGGAAAAGCTTTTGCTTTACGGGGTGCTTTTCTTTGCTTTAACGGAGTTTCTTCTTTTTATTACGGCTTCTTCGTTCAATCTTTCCTCGTCGGCCCTTCTTGTTTCAAGCATATTTCTTTTCTTTATTGTCATGACGATCACGTCGCTCTCTCTTGCAATCGGAACCATCTATCCCGATTTTCATGAAACAAGCGCGGACAGTCTCGCAACGTCCGCTCCGGGTCTTGCCGTAACGTTCATTTCGCTTTTGTACGGAGTTTTCATGGGCATCATCAACTTCCGCGTCATAGCATACGAGTCGAACGGACTTTTCGGGCCTTGGATGAACTTCGCTCTTTTGGTCTCCATGCTCCTCATGGTCTCGGCGATATACGCCGGCATTCAAAAAATTCAGCGTCTTGAGGTTGTTTAGACAGACATGTTTTCAAAATTCCTCTTCAGAGGGATTTTTTAGTTGCTTGCAATTCTTGACAGCAAAATTAGCCATGCTATCATGTTTTTTGGGTGGTCCGACAAAGCGGAGGACGCGCATGACCGCCGGGAACACGCTTTGTTTATTTGGTCTTCACTGGTTTGAAAAAGAACCCTCGGAAAAGGAACTTATAAAAGAAACCGGCAGCCACAAGGCATTTTGGAGCGAGGGTATCCAAAAAGGGGTTAAGCATTGCGTACGCTCCGGATGTCCGGCAACCAAGAAGGTTTGGAGAACCGGATGGGTTGGTATCGGAGGCAAAGGGACGAGATGGAAAAAGGTGGACGAAGAAAAAGAGGCCTACATTGATTCTCTCCCCATAATGTAATTTTAAAATCGCCACCCATGGGTGGTATTTTTTTATTAAACCGCCAAAAAACAAGCGTATGTGCGCCCCATATGGGTTGCATACCCCGCTCTTTTTGCTACAATAGGCGTATTCTATGGTAAAGGAAATTAAGAAAATTGAAGATTCGGCGGGTTCTGAAATTCCCACCGCAAAAAACCGCGAGGAGCTTGAAGAGCTCCGCATTAAATTTTTAGGCAGGGAAAAGGGTGCTTTGACGCTTATTTTGCGGAGCCTGAAAACGCTTCCCGACGCAGACAAAAAGCGCGTGGGAGAAGAAGCGAACAAGTTGCGGGGCGTGATTGAAGGACTTTTTGCAGCCCGGACAGAAGAACTCAAGCGCACAGAAACGGAATCAATCCTGAAAAAAGAATGGCTTGATGTAACCCGCCCCGGCAAAAAAGGGCCACATGGCCATCTGCACCCGGTAACGCTTGTCCGAAGAGAAGTCGAGAAGATATTCGCCTCCATGGGATTTGGCGTCGTTGAGGGGCCGGAAGTCGAGACCGAATGGTACAATTTTGACGCGTTGAACATTCCGGTTGACCACCCCGCGAGGGACATGGTGGACACATTTTTCCTGAAAAACCCGAAAGGCAAAAACCAAAGCCCAAAGCTGCTTTTGCGCACCCACACAAGCCCCGTTCAAATCCGCTACATGCAAAAACATAACTCGCCTCTCCGCATAATCGTTCCGGGAAGAGTTTATCGCTATGAAGCGACCGATGCGTCTCACGACATCCAGTTCCAGCAGGTTGAAGGACTCATGGTTGATAAAAACGTTTCGGTGGCGAACTTCAAAGGAGTAGTGCTTGAATTTTTTAAGAAGCTCTTCGGGATGAATGTTGAAATTCGTCTCCGCCCGAGTTTTTTCCCTTTTACCGAACCGAGTTTTGAGATAGACATATCCTGCATCGCGTGCAATAAAAAGGGCTGCTCAATTTGCAAAAAAACCGGATGGCTTGAGGTTATGGGTGCGGGCATGGTTCATCCGAAAGTATTTGAAGCGGCGGGATATGCTCCGGGGAATCAGCAAGGGTTTGCGTTCGGATTCGGGCTTGACCGCGTTACGATGATGAAATACAAAATTCCGGACATCCGGCTGTTTCATTCAGGAGATATCCGTTTCCTTAAGCAGTTTTAATATGAAGTATTCATATAATTGGCTTCGAGAACTGGCAGGATTCAAAGAAGGCCCTGAAAAATTGGCGGAAGTTTTGACCATGAAAAGTTTTGAGGTTGAATTCGTCGAAAAATCCGGAAATGACTGGAAGCTCAACGTTGCCATCCTTCCGAACCGCGTCCCGGACTCTTCGGGCCACTTCGGGCTTTCACGTGAAATTTCCGCAATGCTTGGATTGAAATTCAACGCCGAAAAATTCGGCGCAAAACAATATCCGAGCGGGGGAATACGGCAAATGCTTGACGTTGAAATTGAAAATCCGGAAGATTCAGCACGCTATATGGCGATCGTTCTTGACGGCGTCAAAGTAAAAGATTCTCCCGCTTGGATGAAAGAGCGCCTTGAACTTTGCGGGATACAGTCAATCAACAATCTGGTGGACGCGGCAAACTACGTGATGCTTGAAACAGGACAGCCTCTGCATGTCTTCGATTGGAGCAATCTCCGCGGAAAAAAGAAGGGCATAAAAGGAATTCGAGTTCGGCACGCAAAAAAAGGCGAGAAGCTGAAAGGGCTGGATGAAAAAGATTATGTGCTAAGCCCAAATATCCTTGTTATTGCCGATGGAGAAGGGCCGGTTGCGGTTGCGGGCATTAAAGGGGGAAAGGGCTCCGGGGTTTCAAAAGATACAAAAACAATCGTTCTTGAAGCGGCAAATTTCAGCCAATCCGTCGTACGGAGAGGTTCACGCGAGCTAAACCTCAAAACCGACGCTTCTCTCCGCTTTGAGCATGGGTTGGACCCGAATTTAGCGGATTTTGCTATACGGCGTCTTGCTGACCTCATTATCAAGCTTGCGGGAGGTGCTTCAAAAGGGCTTCTCGATGTGTATCCAAAAAAAGATATTCCGAGGTCAATACTTTTCACGGTTGAGCGCTCAAACGCTGTTTTGGGGGAAACACTCACTGCGCATGAATATAAAAAAATATTTGAATCTCTTGGCTTCAAAGCAGAGGAAAAAAGCAAAACAGAATTCCTCGTTGAAATTCCCACTATCCGCCGTGATATTTCAATTGAGGAAGATTTGATAGAAGAAGCCGGAAGAATTTACGGGTATGAAAAAATAAAACCCGTCTTGCCGAGCACTTCGCATATTCCGGATGCTGAAGAACCCGAGCTTTACTGGGAGGCGAGAACGCGCGATTTGCTGAAGTCTTCGGGCTACATCGAAAGCTTTGTCTACGAATTTACAGGGAGTACTGAACTTTCCTTATTTGAAGAATCTTCAAACGGTCTTCTTGAACTGGAAAATCCGGTTTCTCCAGAAACAAAATATCTTTTAGGGCGTCCGGTTCTTAAATACATTCTGCAAACCGCGGAAAACATTCGGAACAACATTGAAATAGCGCGTCTTTTTGGAGTTGCAAAGTCAATCCGAGCAGGAGGGAAAGGAAACGAAGAGCCGGCGAACGAACGAAAAACTGTTTCGATTGTATTAGGGCAAAAGGGTGGAAAAAATGGAGAAGAGTTTTATGAAGTGAAAGGGGCGGTTGATGCCTTACTTGAGTCGCTTGGCATCGCTGAACACTGGTATGATGAAAAACTCGACCGGGCGGAGGCAAAAGAAGCCGCAAAACTCTATCATCCGTACCGCCGGGCTGAAATTAAAATTGATGATGAGTGCATCGGATGTATCGGCGAAGTTCATCCGGCAACACGTGCTCGGATAAAAACAAAAGCGCGGATTGTCGCGGCCGAACTCGATATGAAGCTTTTGGCGAAACACGCGGAAAGCGATGCGCACTATTCACACATCTCAAAATTTCCCGCCATCATCCGCGACATCGCGGTTATCGTTCCGGAATCCGTCAAAACGGAAGACGTGTTAAATGTAGTTGAGGGAAGCGCCGGAGGCAATCTTTTCGACACTGACCTATTTGATTATTTTCAGGACGAAAAAATGGAGGAAGGAGAAGAAAAGAGCCTTGCGTTTCACTTAATATTCCAATCAAGCGAAAAAACCCTTACCGACGGCGAGGCAGACGCAAGTATCGCAAAAATCGTTAAAGCCCTCGAAGCAAAAAGCTGGACAGTGAGGAAATAGTTTATAATTGTTGTGACTCACATAAACGCAGAAACAAATAAAAAACTTGTTATTGAATATTATGAGCGAAGCCACATTGGCTATCGCCTTTTTTGGTACGGCAAGAATGATCTTGCGATGCATTATGGATTTTGGGACGCGAGTACAAAGAATCGTAGTGAGGCGCTCATCAACGAGAACAGATTTCTTGCAGAAAAAGCGAATATAAAAAAAGAAGACCGCGTCCTTGATGCTGGTTGTGGTGTGGGAGGAAGTGCGATCTGGCTTGCGCGTACTATCGGATGCAATGTATTAGGTATTAGTATTGCTCCCTCGAATATTCGCGAAGCGTCAGAAAACGCCAAGCACAATAATGTGCCTGATCTTGCCGTATTTGAGCTTCGTGACTATATGAGAACAGGCCTTCCAAATGAAACATTTAACGTCGTGTGGGCGATCGAGAGTTTCTGCCATGCCCTTGATAAAAAAACGCTTTTCTTTGAAATGCACCGTCTTTTGAAACCGGGAGGACGTATCATCATAGCTGATGGTTTCCAAAAAAGGCCTACGACAGATGCGGCAGAGGAGGGCATGTGGCAGCGAACTCTGCATGGGCTTGGTGTGTATCAAACGCAATGGTGGAATGAGCATAAAGAGCATCTTCGCGAATGTGGCTTTAAAAATATTTCACGCTGGGATATGACCGGTCAGGTCAAAAAAACTGTGTATTATATTTTTTGGCTCGGTGTTGTGTTTACCCCACTTGTTCCGTTGCTTACTGCTCTAGAGAAATTTTTTGGGCATCGCTCGGTCATGCTTGGAAATTGGCGCGCATCTCTTGCCCAGCGCCGCGCCTTTGAAAAGGGCTTGTGGCTATATGGTGTATATTACGCAGAAAAGTGATTCACGTTTTTCTTCACAAACCACCGTAGAATATAAAACCGCCCCGATGAATATCGGGGCGTTGTTGTTACTTCACAATATAATTTTCTCCAACCTCTTCTTTCAGCCATTCAATTTTATTTCCAAGCTCTCCGATAATCTTTCCGGTAAGCATAATCTCAATGACTGGTACAAGTTTTTCAACGTTTATGACGGCGACTTGCCAGTCATCAATATCTACAACAAGGTTTTCATTTGAAGAGTTTACATAGGCAGTATAATTTTTTTCTCTTTTTGCGAAAGTTCTTTGATCAAAACTATTTTTGGTGAGTTCGGCAATTTTTTCTGCGGCACTTTTTACTTCTGACAGATTTATGCAGGGAAGATTTTGAAGAAACAGAGGATCAAAAAAATAGAGATATGCTTTTTCACATAATATATCTTTCAGCTCGAGTGCGTCCGGGTTAAAGATACTTATTCCGCCAATGTGGTCTCCCAGCACCCGGGCGGGCGAGAAATATTTCACGTGCCGCTTTTTTAAGGAAGCTCTGGAGGTAACGGCCATCCAGAGCGCCATCCACGCAAAGTGCGGTTTTGTAAGATATATCCCCCAAAGATTTTCATACGGCCAGCGCGAATTCGCAGAGGTTTCATAGAGATGTGTTATGGGGAAGTTTTTCCCGTTTGCAAAGAAATAATTATGTTTTAGCAGTTTGTTCAAAACACTTATCGAATCTACCGTCTGATTTTCGATCATATCTCCCTGCGGTGGGTAGTCAAAGTTCTGCTTAAAATAAAGCATTCTTAGACAAGAAATTCAAGGGTTTTTTACCTTTTTTCCGTTTGAAGATAGACCCCAAACCTGCTATACTATGTGTAGAAACTTCCATTTTGGAATACAACGGAAAACCCGCATAAAAGCGCGGTTTTTCATTGCTGAAAGAGGCATCATAATGGCAAAAAAATCAGACAAAAAATCAAAAAAAACTGAAACTGTGGATAGCCTTAAAACTTCTGCCGGGGCAAGCGGGAAAAAGGACTCATATTCGGCAAAGGACATTTACGTTCTTGAGGGTCTTGATCCTGTTCGAAAGCGCCCCGGCATGTACATCGGCTCAACGGGCGTTGAGGGCTTGCATCACCTCATTTGGGAAGTCGTCGATAACTCAATCGACGAAGCGATGGCCGGGTACGCAAAAAACATTGCGGTTACGCTTCTTCCGGAAAATCGAGTCATGGTCATTGACGATGGGCGTGGCATTCCGGTTGATACGCATAAACAAACAAAAAAGTCAGCGCTCGAAACCGTGTTTACAACGCTGCACGCCGGAGCGAAATTTGGGGGCGACTCATACAAAGTTTCCGGAGGGCTTCACGGAGTGGGCGCTTCAGTCGTGAATGCTCTTTCGATTTGGCTGAAAGCGGAAGTTTGCCGGGATGGATTCCAGTATGTTCAGGAGCATAGCCGGGGAAAACCGAAATACTCTGTCAAAAAAACCGGAAAGTGCGACGGCTCCGGAACCGCGGTTACATTCGAACCTGATGCGGAAATTTTTCAGATAATCAAATTTGAATGGGATACTATTTTAACTCATCTTCGCCAGCAGGCGTATCTTACGAAAGGGGTCCGCATGACAATCATTGATAAGCGGAGCCCCATTCAGATAAAAAGCAAAAAAGGCATTGAGGAACAGCCCTCACAATCCTACTCGTTCTATTTCGACGGCGGAATTGTTTCCTATATTAAATTCCTGAATCAGGGACTTATCGCAAAAAACGAAAATATTTTTTACACGCAAAAAGAAAACGTCGTCGGCGACAAAAAAATATATGTTGAATGCGCATTTCAGTACACGGACGAAATTAACGCTAAAGAACTCTCGTTTGCAAACAACATTTACACCGCAGAAGGAGGAATGCACCTCACAGGCTTCCGAACGGCCCTGACCCGCTGTCTGAACGATTACGCGAAAAAGAACGAATATTTCAAAAAGGACGACGAAAATCTTACTGGAGAGGATGTCCGTGAGGGGCTGACGTCGATTATTTCGGTTAAGCTTCTTTCAAGCCAGCTCCAGTTTGAAGGGCAAACCAAGGCAAAACTTGGGAATCCGGAAGCCAGAAGCGCTGTTGAAGCGGTCATAGGCGAAACCGTGCAGGAATTTTTGGAAAAAAACCCCGATGACGCCCGGGCAGTTCTTGAGAAAGCATTTCTCGCGCAAAAAGCCCGCAAGGCGGCAAAAGCAGCAAAAGATACCGTTTTGCGGAAGGGTGCCCTCGATGGATTTGCGCTTCCCGGAAAACTTGCCGATTGCCAGTCAAAAAACCCGGAGGAGTCGGAGCTTTTCATCGTTGAGGGAGATTCCGCAGGCGGCTCGGCAAAATCTGCCCGCGACAGGAAATTCCAGGCAATTTTGCCCTTGAGAGGAAAAATCTTGAATGTTGAAAAAGCGCGGCTTGATAAAATGCTCGCGTCAAAAGAAATTCGGGCGCTCATCATCGCTCTTGGAGCGGCTATCGGAAATGATTATGAGCATGAGAAACTTCGCTACCACCGCGTTATCATCGCGACAGATGCCGATGTTGACGGCTCGCACATCCGAACGCTTCTTCTTACAATGTTTTACCGCCATTTTCCGAAGCTTATTAAATCGGGATTTATGTACATTGCGGAGCCGCCGCTCTACCGAATTCAGCGGGCAAAGGATGTCCGCTATGCCTATTCCGATGATGAAAAAGAAAAAGTTATGAAGGAAATGCTGAAGGCAAGGGATGAGCAGAAAAAAGTGAGGGACGCAAAATCAGGAAAAGCAAAAACTGAAGAAGTTGTGGAAGAAGAGGTTTCCGAAGACGCATCTGACGCGGAAAAAGTGAAGGGGGTAACAATTCAGCGCTACAAAGGCCTTGGAGAAATGAACCCGGGGCAATTGTGGGAAACAACCATGGATCCCGCCCGGCGCGTCTTGAGGCAGATCACAGTACAAGACGCCGCTCAAGCCGATAAGATTTTTGATATTCTCATGGGGGACGAAGTTCTTCCGCGAAAAAAATTCATCCAAACACATGCAAAAGCGGTGAAGAATTTGGATATATAACCACTGTATGAAGCCTTACCACGGGCCATTTTTGCTCTTGACTTTTTTACGGGGCGGGAGTAAGATTACGAGGTAAAAAAGGCCTTGCGGCCTTTTAAAAAAGCTTGAAATTACACGCGTATTTTGAACTAACGCATATTTATGATAGAAAGACTCATAACATTCTTAAAAGAAGTCCAGGTTGAAATGAAAAAAGTAACCTGGCCGACACGGGAGCAGACCATTCAGTATACTATCGCAGTTATCAGTATTTCGGCGGTTCTTGCCGCGTTTTTGGGCGGGCTTGACTATGTATTCCAGAAGGTTATAAATACGTTTATTTTATAACGTGCGTATGGGACCCATCGTTTCGTTTGCGAAGCCTTGGAACTCAAAAACACACAACGTATATGGCACAACACGAGAACAAGTTTGGAGTTTATGAAGATGGCGGCCTGCGAGGTTCAGAGGAGATACCCGAGGAAGAAAAACGGACAAAAGAAAAGAAGAGCGCTCACCGCGGGGATTTTCTTGCGGTTGAAGATATTCCGAACTGGTTTAATGATATCGGCGAGGAAAGAGGTGATGCACTTGAGCAACTTGTGGGGACCGATATCGAAGATTTGGCAAAAAAAATGGCAAAACTCGACCGTGTTGTACAAGACGAGATAGCGCACGATATTGAAGCGCGAAAAGCCAGAGGGTTTTTCAAAACAAAAAAAGAGCTCTATGACCGCGTTCTCTATATGATAGAAAAGAATCTGGAGCACAGGCCGCGCATTGCTGGCGCAAAAGCGATTGAGGAAGATGCGACAGCCCAACGAAGAGGACGGCTCAAGAAATAATATTTTCGTTAGTAACCTATGCCAAAACAAACAGGCGAATTCGGGCGGAACTGGTATGCGGTGCACACATATTCCGGCTATGAGGATGCGGTTAGCCGTAACCTCAAGCAAAGAATTGAATCCCTTGGAATGGAGGATAAAATTTTCAGTGTGCTTGTTCCGACCGAAAAAAAGATAAAAATAAAGCACGGCAAACGGAAAGTCGTTGAGGAAAAAATTTATCCGGGCTATGTATTGGTTGAAATGATCGTGACGGATGACTCCTGGTATGTTGTTCGGAACACCCCGCGTGTTACGGGATTTGTCGGCTCGGGAACGACCCCAACGCCTCTTTCGCAGGGGGAAATGGATATTTTGCAAAAACGCATGGGGGTTGAAGAGCCGAAGTTCAAGATTGATGTTTCGTTGGGAGACGCGATAAAGATAACCGACGGCCCATTCAAAGATTTTGATGGAAAGGTTGCTTCTATTGACGAAGAACGAGGCAAGGTTAAGGTTTTAGTCAACATGTTCGGGAGAAACACTCCGGTGGAGCTTGACTCACTCCAGATTAAAAAGCTATAAAAGTGGATGGCGACCCCGACCCAATTTTATAGGTAGGGAATAAGGCGCGCGCTTCGCGCATGGAGGGGTGGACTATTAGCCCCCCGCACGCCGGACAGCCAGCCACTAGAGGAGTAACACAAGTTTAACTGATTTTTTGTAAGGCAAAATTGAGTCGGGATGCTCATATGTGTAGCGAAATTTTGTTCGCTCATGGGCTCCAAAATTTCGACAAATATGGCAAAGCCAATCAAAATAAAACTCACAATCCAGCTTCCGGCAGGTTCCGCAACCGCAGCCCCTCCTGTTGGAACGGCTCTCGGCCCGCATGGCATTAACATAGGTGACTTTGTGAAACGATACAACGAAGCTACGGCCAAAATGAAAGGCGATATTGTTCCGGTTGAGGTTACAATTTATGAGGACCGTTCGTTTGACTTCAAATTGAAAACTCCGCCTGCTTCCGACCTTTTGCGCAAAGCCGCGGGGATTGAAAAAGGATCCGGTACTCCGAACAAAGTGAAAGTCGGAAAAGTGACGCAAGACGACATTCGAAAAATCGCAGAAAAGAAAAAAGAGGATTTAAACGCGGAAACGATTGAAGCCGCAGAGAAAATTATTATGGGAACGGCTCGAAGCATGGGGATTACAGTGGAATAATAGTGGTTTTCATGAAACCTCCCCAATGAATATCGGGGTGGTTTTTTGTTTTCTTACCTAGTGCCATTCCCCAAGCCACAGGCATAAAGCAAAGGCGTTTCACGACGTCTTTTTTCTTTTTTATAAATTTATTCTGGACAAATCCGATTTACTGATTATAATTGGCAATAGCTTTTTGACCTAGCAGAGGCTTCCCTTGAAAAAACGCATTGTGACTATAAGTGGTGCAAGTGGCACAGGAAAGTCGGCTATCATCAGGGCCCAGCTTAATTGGGCCTCTCATCTTGCGAGTCTTGTCTTAAGCACGACGATGCGTCTTCCGCGCGTAAAAGAGCCTGATATGTGGGGCGAGTATGAATATATATCGATGACGGAATTCGAACTGCTTGAGTCCCAGGACGCCTTTTTGTGGGTTATGAACGTTGCCGGGAACAAATACGGAACAAAAAAATCGGTGCTTGACGAAATTCTTCAAAGAGACAGAAAAAAAATCGGGCTTATGATACTAGCTCCGCATACGCTTTCTGCCCTAAAAGAGTATGCTCCCGGGCAAGTCTATAGCTTCTACATCCTTTCGCCTGAAGAGTCCGAGCTCAAAAGGCGCATGGTTGCCCGGGGCGATTCTCCTGAAACTGTGGAAAGTCGCATTGCCGAACGGCGCGAATGGGATGAGTGGGCGCTCCAAAACGAGTCGATCATTGATGAATATCTTGTAAACAACGAATCGATCCTAAAGCCGGCCGCGCGCGTTCTCGCAACAATTATCGATTTATCAAAAAGAGACTAACCGCACCGACGGCCATTGGGGCGGTCTTTTTTTAGAAGTTTTCGTGTGTTATACTCATAGTAATGAAAAAAGGAAAAGGAAAACTCATTGTGATAGAAGGAACGGACGGCTCCGGCAAAAAAACGCAGGTACAGCTTTTAATAGACAGATTGCAAAATGAGGGGCACCGCGTCGCAACGGCTTCATTTCCCCAGTACGGGAAAAAATCTGCCGGCCCTATTGAAGAATATTTGAACGGGAATTATGGAAAATCGGATGAAGTGAGTCCGTATGTTGCTTCGCTTTTTTATGCAATTGACAGGTTTGACGCCGCGCGGGATATAAAAAAATTCTTATCCCAAGGTACGCTTGTTGTGCTTGATCGCTATGTGGATTCGAACGCGGGACACCAGGGCGGCAAGATAAAAAACATCGCCGAAAGAAAAAAATTCATCAAATGGCTGTACGATATCGAATTTTCGGTCTTTGGCGTGCCGAAGCCGGACCTCACCATTATTCTTCATGTCCCCTCGGCCATCGGCTACGAACTTGTCTATAAAAAACAGCAGCGGCTGTACCTCGAGGAAGGAAAAACCCACGACGCGCACGAAGCGGATAAGGAACACTTAAAGAACGCAGAGGCGTCCTACTTGTGGCTTGCCAAGCAGTTTCCCAAAGACCACGGTGTTATTGAATGCGTAAAATACGGAAAATTGCTATCGCCCGAGGAAATTCACGCTCTTGTGTGGAAGCAAGTACTCTCGCGTTTGAAATAGTGCTGAACGACGCCTGCTGTCTTGACAGACAGCATTTTTTATATACCATTATTACGGGAAAGGCCATACGACGAGGAGCGCTGATTTGAGACCGGAATTTCCGTCCTATCACCAGTGGCTTCCGGCCATGATGGCGGTGGAAAAGCAGAATTTAGCTCCTGAAGCGTGGTTCGAACTCTTTATAAGGACTGATGTTCTTATTAGGGGATATTTGGATATCGAGTCTTTCAAGGAACCGCGACGCGCATCAAATTGCGCGGAAGCGATATTCGCACTTCCAAGAGGGGAACGTAAATCTGCGGCGTTTTTCTATCTTCGTTCCATGATGTTTGGAGAAAATATTCCCGCTCGCGAATTGAGTACTACGATTCAAACTATTCTTCTTAGGAGTTACATGACCGGGGAAGAATCGTAAAAAATCAAAGACGTAGCATTACGTCTTTTTTATTTGTATAAAAATTCATAATTCTATGACAGGGGCGCATACCCTTGAAATAGTTATGGGCGTGTGCTACATGTGCACATACAGTTCTTTTACAGCCCACGGGAATCTATGATGGCCAGACGTCCAAAAACTCTGGATGAACTTCAAGGTATGTTTGCGGGCATCTATACTGAATGCAACGACAAACACTACCACGATACCGATCTTATGTTCCGGCTTTATGAGATTGTCATGAAGTGCCTTGAGTCGCTCCGCAAGGAAAACGACGCGGAAATTATTGAGCGCCTCCCGCATATTTTTTCCTGGCTTTGCGCGTTTTGCAATCGCTCAAATATCCATCTTTCGGAAGCGGTATGGCATAAGTATCCGAATGTGTGTCCGTATGGGCTTGAAGAACGCGGGTGTGTCTGCATTACCCGTGAAGAGGTCTATAATCCGACTCTTCCCGAACTGCTTCGCTTCCGGAATGACTATAGAAACATGCCTTCGACCATGAAAGAGTTTCAAGACATGTTTGATCGTATCTACGGGCCGGTAAACAAGGTGAAGTCGAAAGTCGCGGTGCTTTGCCATCTGGCTGAAGAAGTCGGCGAGGTGGGGAAAGATTACAGAACGAAAAATCGAGAAGGCCTTGAAGCCGAAGTCGCCGATACATTCGCGTGGCTGTGCGGACTTTCTGCTCGCCTTGCCGTTGACCTTGAAGACCTGGTTTGGAAAAGTTATCCTGGTGTTTGCAACTCATGCCATAAAGACGTGTGCGTCGGCGGAGGAAACTAATTTATTCACGCATCTGTTTAATGTGGACAACCTTCTCTTGAGGGTTGTTTTTATTTGTGGGAATATAAGATACCTTTTACGTTCTTTTACCCCGTTAGAAGTCTAAGAGTGGGTTTCGGCTGAAAAAAACAAGGACGTAAGTCGGCTTCGCCTTTTTGCCAAATTCAGAAGTTGAACAGTGCCGGACTTCTAACGGGGTTTATGGAAAAACAAAGCGTATGCATTCAAACCTGCCGCTCGAAGCGTTCGAGCCATTATTTGAGCCCGATCAATATTCCGATACCGACACATGGCACCTTGCGCCATTTTTTACCAATCTTGATTCCTCTGTTTTTGTGCCTCTTATCTTTTCGCCGGAACTTATTGGAGCGCTCTGCTCGCGGGCGAGCCGTGCCACACGCGACCTCCGGCATATTTATCTGAATGAATTCATCTATCCCTTTGTCAGCCCGACGCGAACGGAAAAAGACAGCGAAGAATCATGGAAAGAAAAGGTCGCCTATGGGAAAGAGCTCAAGTGGTTCATTGATTTCATTCGCGAACATCCTCTGACCGAAGTATTTTCAAACCCCAGAGCGCGGTCGTTTTATGTAACGTGGCTTGCGCAATATGGAGACGACTCAATCGCGCAGATGGCGGGGATGCACTTAGGGTTTGCGTCCATTTCGCAGGTTGCGATAAAGCATCCGGAAGATCAGCGCATCGGCCTTGCACCGATAGAAAAATCCAGCCGCTATGTGAACTTCGGCCAAAAAGTTAAGGGGCACTATGTGTACTACACCGACCCGACCCTTGAGTCGCTTGGCCTTAAAGAAGAATACGAGCGGGCAATGGACGGCCTTTTTTCGCGCTACAACGAACTCATTCCGAAACTTTCAGCGTGGCTTGCCAAAAAATTCTCCGAAGAAAAACCTGGTGTTGTTGAAAAAAAAGCGTTTGATACTCTCCGCGGGCTCTTGCCGATGTCGACACTTTCGCAAGTTGCGTTCTTTGGGAACGGACAGGCGTTTGAATATATGATAACGCGTTCTCTCGGACATTCGCTTGGCGAGATTCGATGGATGGCAACTCGCTCAAAAGAAGAGCTTGCGAAGCTTGCACCTTCGTTTTTCAGGCGTCTTGACGAAACGGACGCGGAAAAGAAAAAGCTTCTTTCGGAATATCAGGAGTATCTCGCGGGGCGCGGAAGGAGGGCGAGTCCGTTCGTTGAAGAATTTTTCGGTGCGAAGAAAGGTGTTGTTGGTGGGGAAATGAAGTTTGGTCCGACAAAAGCCGAAGTCCGCCTAATTGAACACGACCCGGAAGGGGAGAACAAAGTTATTACGGGAATGCTCTATTCGGCGCCGAACATGAGAGTGGCTTGGAGTGAAATTTTTGAACGCGTGAAGCGCATGAGTGGTGCTGAAAAAGAGAAGATTGTCGCCGCATACATGGAAGGGCGCTCAAAGCGTTTCCATAAGGCTGGGAGGGCGTTTGAAAATGCATATGTTCGCTTTGAAGTTGTTATGAATAACGGCGCCTGGCGCGACCTTCAGCGGCATCGGATGCTGACACAACAGCGCCAACTTTTTACGTGTGTTCACGGATTTGATATCCCGCCGGAGGTTACTGAAGCTGGGCTTGAAGCAGAGTTTAAAGAGCCAATCATGGGGGCTGAAGAAGTATTTGCAAAAATTGCCTCGCGCGACCTTGAGCTTGCGCAATATGCCGTCACAATGGCTCACCGAATTCAATTCATGCAGTGGGAGAATACCCGCCAGTGTTTTTGGGAGCTTGAACTTCGTTCGATTCCAGAAGGACATCCAGATTACCGCGTGGTTGAGCAGGAAAAGTTCAGACAGCTTGAAAAAGTATATCCGCTTATTTCGAAATACATGCTCGTTAATATGGGTGAATACGATTTTGCCCGCAGAGGACAGGAAGAAAAAATACAGAAAAAAGCGGAAGAGCTTTTGAAAAATCTTTAGAAATAATTGCAGCCCCGCGTTTCGCGGGGCTTTTTGTTTTTGTTGACAAACCAATGTTTCATGTGCTACTTCTGGCCTAGTTCTTACTGGAGTGAGGATTGTAACCATGCGGAAGTGGACACATGACGAACTCCATTTGCTGATGGAGAAGGATTCTGCGCTAAAACTAAAGTCAGACCGTGTTCACGCAATTCCTCAGATAAGTGTGGACGAGCGCAAACAGGGGAAAATCAAAATGATGGAACTTTACACAGAAGCGGTTGGTTGTAAGCGTGTCGATGAGGCAAAAGAATTCGTCGAAAAGGTCTTTGCTTGCATGAAGCGGGGAGCAGGTCTGGAGCACATACACGACGAATACGCAACAAAAAAGTTGTGTCATTCTCCGCTTGGAAATGATTATGTATGTTTTTGCGAACCGGCGGTTTAACACTATGCCTCCTTTTATTATCAAATCCTGCGATATGCAGGATTTTTCTTTTGGAGTAACATTGACAAATAAGCAAAAAATATAATCTATACAATAGTTCATTGGTAATTTTCTAGGAGCTGCTCATGAAAGAAGGCTTTGTTAGTTTTGTTGCAAGAAAGAAGTCCGGTCAGCCAAGCTTTGATGAATATCAGACCATGGACCATGCTGTTCGCATTCAGGCTCGTCAGGAGTTTGTTAAAGAGTTTGCAGATGAAGTTGGAAAGCTTGTGCCTGAGGCCAATATCGATTTTCTAAATTGGCTTTCTGGTGCGGTATATTTTTCTCTTCCAGAAAACCAAGCCGAAGAGAACGCTTCAAAAATTGCAGAATATATCAAATGTGAAGTTCGTAAAGAGAGCCCCGCCCCCGTTAAGGTAATCGAATAAAAAACAAGACTCTTATCTCAAGGGCTTTTTATGATGTTAATCCAAAAGATTGACTTTGCGTTCGATCTGTGCCACCTATTAAAATAGCTCATTACGATTTTGGAGGTATATAATGAAAAACCCAGCGTCGTGTTTTGACCTTGCGTATCTTTCTGCAAACGGCGAGAAGAAAAATATCGCCGAACTCGCGGCGGTCGCTCGAAACATCGGTTCGCGTTCCGCGATAGTGCATTGTGCGGATATCAAATTGCTTCGCGAGGCGCTTGATTTTGAGCGCGATAAGAATCCGCATTCCGTTATGGCGGAAATTGTAATTGACTTTCCGGACGGTGCCGGGGGAGATGAAACAAAACTTTTCCAGGCGCGGAGTGCCGCACTCTTTAAAGCCGACGGAGCGGATATTGTCATCAATCTCCGATGGGTGAAGGATAAGAACTCTTCGATGCTCCTGCGGGAGTTTCGTGCCGTAGCGCAATATTTTAAAGAATCAAAAGCTATTATTCAGCTTCCGTATCTCTGGCAGTTTCAGAGGGATGACATCGGCTGGCTCCTTGAGCTTCTCGTTGAAGGAGGCGTGAAGTACGTAAAAGATTGGACGACGCGTTCCGATAACTTTACGGAAAAAGTGCCGGTTGATGACGATACGCGTATTGCGTATCTCGAATATATTTCAGAATACATTGCGAAACATTCGCTTCCTCTAAAAAAAAAGATCGCCGGAAAAGTTACTCCCGAAAATGCGCGGCGGTTTCTCGACGCAGGAGCGGATGTTCTTGGTATTGGGTACGGCAAAGCGTTTGCCGTGCAAAAGGCGCTCATGGGCTCATAAGTCGTGCGGCTGTTTTCCAGCCGTTTTTTGTTTTTGAAAAAACCATTCGGCATGTTACAGTAAATATATACGGTAAAAATAAGACCAAGCGAAACCTTGCGGCATGTCCCCGCGACACGCCCAAGAGAGGGCGTTTTTGGCTCAAATAATTATGAAATCAGTTGTTATCTGCGGCTCCCAGCGCTATAAAGATGAAATAAAAGCATTCGCGCAAAAACTTAGGAGTCTCGGCATCCCTGTAGTGTTCGAACCAAATTTTGAACGCCAGCGCACTAAAATGCTTGCCAAAGAAGAAAAGGACCGATTGAAATCAAAATCATATCGTGTCCGCGTTCCAGCGATGGTGCATGAACACTTTGATCGTATTCGCAAAGCAGATGTTGCCTATTTTTACAACAGGAACGGATATCTCGGCGTAAACTCAACGCTCGAGCTCGGATTTGCGCACGGAAAAAACATGGTCATCTACGCGCTTGAACCGGAAAGAGAGGTCGCGGAGGGAGGAGAGATATGCCGCGATATTTTGTTTACCGAAATTATTGTGACGCCCGAAGAGCTGGTGAAACGCCTTATTTGATTTTTCTTTTTTTGCGCGTAATCTTAAAACAGACCTTTAATTTTTATGGGAGAATCGCCCATGAATATAGCGGTTGGAACAAAAAGCGAGTTAAAACTTCGGGCCGTTGCAAATGCTTTCGCACGGGCCGGTTTGATCGTTAACGTGAGAGGGTACAAAGTTGAGTCGGATGTTCCAAAACAGCCCTTCTCGACGGAAGATATCATGCTTGGCGCAAAGAACCGCGCGGAAAGAGCTCTTGTCGAGGACGGGAGCGCACACTATGGGGTTGGCGTTGAATCAGGCATCATCCGCGAAGGGGGCGCCTATTTTGAGATTGCAGGATGCATTCTTGTCGATACGTCATTCGCTGTCGTCGGGAAAAGTTTTTCTGCCGCAGTTGAAACGCCTTCAAAAGTGGTTGAGCGCATCAAGGAAGAAGACTCAGAGGCGGGAGTCGTTGTCGGAGAGCTTACCGGGAATAAAGAAAAGGATCCGCCGTCATATTATACGGGCGGGAAAATGAAGCGCGAGGAGCTTTTGGAAGATGCCATTTTTATTGCGCTTACGCGTTCCCTTTTAAACCCGGAGGCATATAGGTAAGAAAGAAGCCACAAAACAAGGCGTCCTACGGTCCTTGTTTTTATTATTATGGCCTTGATTTTTTATTCGGGCGTGGTACCTCTTAAGCAAGTTCTTTTCATGAAATATGCCGCGTGAGGCATCCATGCTTCCGAGAAAGCTTGCGAAATATATTGATCACAAACGAAGACGTTCGATAAAGGCTCTCTTAAGGAAATACAAAAAGAACCCAAGGAATATCCTTGTTATCGTCATCTATACCATCGGTTCCATTCAGAACAAGTACCAGGAGCGTCCCGGAGAAAAAAAATCGAATGGCGACTACGGCCGGCGATGGAGGCGTACATTCGACCGCATGATAGAGGCAACGGCTGAAGACCTTATCAAGTCAAATCTCCTTTTGGTGCATATCGACCCCACACGGCTTGACTCCATTGTGGCCCGGCGCTCCATGCGCGAGCTTCAGCCGAAGTTGAGAAGGCTTCAGGAGCAGTTAAAGCTCCGGGAGCTTTACAAAGTGTTTGACCCAATCCGCCAAAAAGAGCTTGAGGTCATGTCGCTTCAAACTCATAACACAATGGTTGTTTCGGTCGTCCATCTAGCCGAGACAAGCGTTTCGGGCGGATCCGCCCAGGAGCTTTTGTGGGCAGACATGGCGGGAATTCCGGTGTATCTGTATTGTTCGGAAGATATTCTGAAAAAATACCGTTCGCGTCACGTTATCATGAGCGTTATTTCCATCGGAAATACGGTTGTCCGCGGGCGCAATATCTTCCATACCGCAGAAGATGTCCTGAACAAAATTAGGAAGGATATCCCGCGTCTCAGAAAAAAGCGTCCCACGCCTCCCCTCGGAAAACTTTTTATGAAACTAGTTTCCGACAAGAACAAGAAGTAGCCTTTCGGGTTATTCCCGAACGCCTGCCATATGCAGGTCCTACCCTCCGAAGCGTTATGCGAAGGAGGGTTTTTTGTTTTTGTCCGCCGTGGTATGATAATTATATGAAGTCAGTTGTTTTTTGTTCAAGCCAGCGCTTTAAGAAGGATCTCGAAGAGTTCATTTCTTCTTTGCGGCATGCGGCTGAATCTCACAATGCCCATCTTGTGATATTTGACCCGGAATTTGAAGAACAGCCGGAGGCTTTCCTTCGGAGCCACGAAAAGGACCGCATGGCGGATACCGCGTATCGCGCAACCATCGCCGGAAAAGTATATGACCATTTATTCCGAAAAGTGCGCGTTGCCGACGTGTGTTTTATTTTTAATAAGGATGGATACTTGGGGGCAAACACGAATGGAGAACTTTTCGCGGCGGCGGCATTGGGGAAAACCATTTATGCTTTCGACGAGCGCACGCTCATGGGACACTACCCGAAAGAACTCTACGAAGAGCCGTCCTCCCGTAAACTTATCCATGAAATAGTTAAAACCCCTGAACAGCTTTTTAAACGGCTTGTCTAGATTGACCCCGTTAGAGGCTTAAGATTTTTTTTGTTTATTCAAACTATTGTGAGCCGAAGGCGACTTCGTCTTATTATATCTTGCATACGAAAGACTTGGGCAAACCTCTAACGAGGTTGACAAAAATTTTGATTTAAATACACTAGAAGAGAAGTTCTTTTAAAACGGAGCATGACATGCTTCCCCTCGGGTTCCTCGGCCTAGTGCTAATTTTTGTCGGCGGTGCAATTTTCTGGTTTAAAAATAAAGTTGTCGGTTCTGTGCTTCTTAGCATCGGCTCGCTTTTTTCCGGTATAGATGGCCTTGCTTCCGACCACGAATACCTCGGCGTCTTCATGCTTTTTCTCGCGCTCTGGTGGGCAATCAGTGCATACGTGGAATACAAAAAATCAAAAGACAATAGCGACTCTGTATAAGAGTCGTTTTTTCTAAAGTTCCGCAAGAAGTTTCCTGCGCTCATTGACAAAATTTTACATACTGATAGTCTGGAAAAGAAGTTCTTTTTTAGGAGGAACATAGCATGCTAAGCCTGCTTGGGTTTGTACTGATTGTTGTCGGTGTTATTCTCATGCTCCTCACGTCTCGGCTTGTTGGTTATGCGGTGCTTTGTGTCGGGTCTCTTCTTTCTGCTTTTGGCGACTTTGCATCGGAAAACACCTTTCTTGGAATCATCATGCTTGGTTTTGCGTGCTATTGGGCGGTACTAGCCTATAAAGAGCTCTAAGAAAATCTATAACGTTTCAAGAAACAAAGACGGCTCCGCAGAGGAGCTTTTTTGTTGACATTTTTTGTTTTTTTTGATACATTTACAAAGGCTCCCTCGAAACCAACAGGAGAAAAGCCGTGATTTGGATTCTCTACTGGGTTGTCTTTTTAATTATCTATATCTACTCACCGTGTATCGGTTTGGCTATGAACGCGGCCTTAAGCCTTATTTTTGCGGTGAGGGTCTTCATGGCCGGTCAGCCGCTCAGCGGACTTTTCTTCCTTGCTGTTGCGGTGTTCTCCGCATACTTAAGCTATCGTGAGTACAAAAAGCGCAACCAACCAAAGTCATAAAAAAACGCACTCCGAAAGGGGTGTTTTTTGACAAATAAATAGAAAGGCTGTATACTGTGATTAAGTTCTTTTTTGTCGGTTTGGGGTGTGGCAATGGTTGCAGTTCTTGTCATCGTTGGCATTTGGGCGCTTTTTGCAGGTAAGATTTTTCTTGCCATAATCGCGTTTGGTGCCGCATATCTATTAATAAGTAGAAAATAAATAAACTAGCCAGAAATGGCTTTTTTTATTGCCTTTTTTATGCTAGTTTATTGATATGGCTGAAAAATATGAGCCTGTCATAGGCCTCGTCCCGATTTGTAAAATTCTGAAATGTTCTATACTTACATTTTAATCTCAAAAAATAGCGGGCGATATTATATTGGCGCAACCGGAGACTTAAAAGTCAGGATTTTTGCGCATAACCATGGTAAAGTAAGGTCAACAGGTAGCTATAAACCGTGGGAATTGTTTTATTTTGAAGAATTTTTCTCGATGGGCCAGGCCCTTAGGCGAGAAAAACAGATAAAAAAGTGGAAAAGTCGCGACGCCATTAGGCGCTTAGGAGAACATTTCAGAATTTTAGACAAATCGAGGATCCTCGATTTTGTAGCCCCGAAAGGCGGGGACAAAATCGGGAAAATTCGTGCTGAAGTATGAAACTTGACCCAATAATCGGACTTGAGATCCACGCCGAATTAAATACTCGCACAAAGATGTTTTGCGACTCTTTGAACGACCCGGATGAAAAACATCCCAATATTAATATTTGCCCTGTTTGCATGGGACACCCGGGAACACTCCCCGTTATTAATCAAGAAGCCGTTAAAAAAGTTATTCAGGTGGGTCTTGCTCTCGGGGGAACCACTCCGGAGTTTTCCCAGTTCGACCGTAAGAATTATTTTTATCCCGACCTGCCAAAAGGATACCAGATATCTCAATACGAACACCCGCTCGTATCGGGCGGCGTCATTGAGGTTCGGGGGCGTCCTATTCGCATAACGCGGGTTCATCTTGAAGAAGATACGGGGAGGCTCATCCATAATTCAAAAAGCGGGGGGACGCTTGTTGATTTTAATCGCGCGGGAGTTCCTCTGATGGAACTTGTAACAGAACCCGACTTGAGGACGGGCTCCGAAGTGCGCGAGTTTGGAGAAACACTCCAGCAGATACTTCGATATATCGGAGCATCAAGCGCTGACATGGAAAAAGGACAGATGCGCGTTGAGGTTAACGTTTCACTAATTCCCGCGAATGCCTCACGAATTTCACAAATACCCGAAGGCAAAGAGAAAGAATACATCCGTGGCATCGACGGTCAGTTCGTGCATATTCGCGACTTAGGTACGAAAGTGGAGATAAAGAACATCAATTCGTTCAAGTTTGCCGCAGACGCGGTTGACTATGAGATAGAACGGCAGAGCAAGGTTTTAGACGACGGAGGGAGCGTTGTTCAGGAAACGCGCGGATGGAACGAACGAAAAGGAGAGTCGTTCTCCCAACGCCTAAAAGAAGGGTCGCATGATTATCGCTATTTTCCGGAGCCTGATCTGCCTCCGCTTTCGATATCGCGCGAACTTGTCCAGAAACTGCAGGGCTCGCTTCCGGAACTTCCCAAGCAAAAGCAGGTTCGTTTTACGGATGAATACGGTATAGATGAAAAAATAGCAAGCGTTATCGTAAGAGAAAAAACACTTGCCGAT
>MHQP01000002.1 GCA_001820685.1 Candidatus Sungbacteria bacterium RIFCSPLOWO2_01_FULL_47_32
CGTATTGAACTGGAAAAAGAAAAAAGAAAAAACCGGCCAGTAAATATCGGCGAAATTCGACGCAAAAAAAAGAGGGCGGAAACTGATAAAGCTGCGCGTTATGCCATGGAAACAGTAAAACGCCTTGCTGACGAAGCAATTAAAAAATACGGAGCAAAATAGTTTTCAAAATATTATAATAAAAAAATCCGATGCGTTAGTGCAACGGGTTATTTTTTTGAGGCTTTTATTTTGAGTTGGCTGCAATGGTTGATGAAATAAAAGCATCGATTTCGTCTATTTGTTGCCGGCACCTAGCTTCAAGCATTTCATTGGCTGTCGGGCCAAATTCGTTCACAAACGCTTTTTCAATAAGTGCCTGTCCTTTCGCATCATCACCCGGATTTTTGAGATCCAGGCTTGTTAAGGTGCCGTCTCCGTTAATGATAGCTATCGTATCCGGCTCCTTTGAGAGGGGTACATACCCACCGATAAGGAACTTTTTGTCAGACAAAAATAATATGATAACACTTCCTTTTCCTTCAGTAGTCACAAACGCAGAAAACGTAAATGTCCTGCTATTCTCAATGGAGCAAGAGGCGGTCATTTGATATGGCCACTTTTCGTAGTCAGGAAGGGCCGAAGCGAGAGCCGGAGAGACGCTGAATGTTGTTTGATGGGTTCTGAATGCGGAATATACAACGAAGATGAGTGCTACTCCCGCAATAAGAACAAAACAATACCAAAAAATCTTTTGGGTGAGTAAAGGCTTCTTTTCGGACACTTTCATACCCCCAATGCCAAAGAACGCTTTTGTATTGTAGCACTATCTAATAACTTGTCAATGGTAAAACCGGCACAATAAGGTTTTTGCCTGCCCCATCCTTGTCTTTTTGGCGGATTTATGATAACGTGGATAATCATGAAGACCATCGTACTTGATGTCGAAACAAAGAAGTCGTTCGATGACGTAGGCGGACGGGATAATCTCACAGCTCTTGGCGTCTCCGTTGCAGGGGCTTATTTTTATGAAACGGATTCGTTTTACGCCTACGAAGAGCACGAACTTCCCGCGTTTGAAGCGCGTCTGGAAGAAGCGGAGCTTGTCATCGGCTTCAATATTAATAATTTCGACTGGCCCGTCCTTCAGCCGTATTTCAAAACACTGAACGTGTTACAGGTGCCGACACTCGACATTTTCGACGACGTTACGGCAAAATTAGGGCATCGTATTTCTTTAAATGCCCTCGCAATAGCTACGCTAAACTCAAAAAAATCATCCGACGGACTTCAGGCCCTCCAGTGGTTCAAAGAGGGGAGGATTGCCGAGGTAAAAGAATATTGTTTAAAAGATGTTGCCATTACGCGTGACTTATATGAATATGGTAAAAAGAACGGAGCACTCTATTTTGAGTCAAAATTCGGCAACCAAAAACGCGCGGTTCCCGTAAGCTGGCAGGAAAAGAAAGCCACCCCCTCGTCGGTTTTTAAAACGCTCCATGACGCCTTCCAAAAACGCCAGCGCGTGTCCATTGAATATGTTTCGCGCTCGGCTGCCCCGAACGAAGAATTCAAAAAGAACCGCAAGATAGACATTTACTCGATTGACGGCAAAGAAATTTCCGCGTATTGCCATCTTCGGCAAAGCGTTCGGAGGTTTAAAATTGAAAGCATTCTTGCCTGCGCGCCAGTTCAGGAGTTTTACAAAGCCCCGCAAGACGTCCAGTCATCGTTGTTTTAGTAGTAGCTTGATTCATAAATCTTAATTCTAGCCGTAATGTTCCATGGATATGCAAAAAGCAATGTCTCTATCGACGAAGTCGTCGCCGACATTGTTTCGTTTGTTAAAGAAAAACCGGAACGGAACTACAAAATAATCGTCGGGACGGACTCGGCCTCGCAAAGCCCTGTCGGGCTGGTGACAGCTTTTACCGTTTGGCGAGTGGGAAACGGAGCGCACCACTTTTGGACAAAAACGCCGGAAAAAAACTATGCGACTCTTCGCGACCGGATTTATGCCGAAACAATGCAGTCAATTACGCTTGCGCAGGAACTCCGCTCGCGCCTGAAAGAACACCTTGAAGAAAAATTCTGGAATGATCAAATTCATATTGATGTCGGCAAAAACGGCCCCACAAAGGAACTTATTGATACGGTCGTCGGCATGGTGAAAGGATATGGTTTTGAAGCCGTCATCAAGCCGAACTCGTTCGGGGCGTCGGTGGTGGCGGACAGACATACTTAGAGCGCCCGCTTTGTTCTAAATTTTTAAGACTCCTCCTTGGATAAATTTTTTTACACGCTTCGTAATAACGAAGCTATTTAAAAACCACAAATCCGGCTTTGCGCCGGATTTTTTGTACCTCCAAAATCTTGACCAATAAATGCATTCGTGCTACTTCTTATAAGCGCTCTTATAAAGAAAGGCGGGGAGAAGGGCATGAAAAAATGCTCAATCCTATTTATCGTTCTTTTTGCCTGGTGGTTTGGCATCTATAGCGGAGATCGGGCGGTTTCGGTGGCTGGACCGCTTGAGTCAAAAGGGCACTGCGAAAGAGCCCAACAGAAGCTCCTTAAAACTACGTGGTATTATCAGATTGGGGAAGAGACAAAGACATTTCCTGGGGCGGTAATGTATCTTTCCAAGTGCTTTTCTGATGAAGAAGAGTAATCCGGGCTAACCCGGAAACAAAAAACCGGCACTATGCCGGATTTTTTATCCCGCTACCATCGCCGGTAAGAATAAATTTTGTGGTTGAAGGGCGGGGAAATTAGGAAATAATCATGGCTTTGAATATTAGCTTGTAGTATTGTGATTCATCTCCATTTTTAACTGGCGGTTCATTATTGCGGCTTCAAGCTTTGGAACAATGTCTGAAATATCGAATCCGTAGGTTTGATATGAGGCAAGCGAGCCTCCTTCACGCGAAACCTCTTCGGGTTCATGTTCTCTGTGGTAATCAGAGCCGGCTGAGCGCAGGAGCCCGTATCTTCCGGCCAAGTTATTCAAAAATTCGCAATCGTCTTCGGAATAGTCCGGGTGAAACGCCTCAAGCCCATCAATATCATACGAAATGAACGCCTTGAGAACCTCCTCGGTTTTTTTGTAATCGTCGCGTATGGATACCGTCGGGTGCGACCATACGGCAACCCCCCCGGCTCCATGAATAAGCCCAATCGCTTCCTTTGCTTCTATATTTTTTCGCTCAACGTACGTCGGCTTGCCCGAAACAAGAAATTCTTCTATCACGTCATGCGGTGTTGTGCATCCACGAAGAAGATGTGCGTTTTTTGGATTATGAAGAAGTGCGAGGGCAATATGCGGACGGGCAACCGTTCCTCCCGCGGCCTCTTTCCTTACATCTTCAAATTCTATATCAAACCCCGCCTCTTTCAGCTTATCTACTATTTTTTCAGTTTTTTTGAGGCGTGCCTCTTGAAACTCCTTTAAATTTTTCAGAAGGACTTCATTTCGTATATCAAGCCCGAATCCAAGAATATGAATTTCGTGCTCCATTATGTGGCATGACATTTCAATGCCCGGGAGCACTTTTACTCCTTCAGCTCTTCCTTCGGTAACGGCGTCATACACCCCCTCAACGGTGTCGTGGTCGGTAATGGCAATTGTTTCAAGCCCAAGGCCGTGCGCCATGCGCACAAGCTCCTTCGGGGAATATTTTCCATCGGAAGCGCTTGATTGTATCTGTAGGTCGATTTTATTCATATTCGTACATTCATCATACACACATTTACTCCGGAAACAAACGAAAAGCCGTTGTTGACTTTTCCTTAATTTCTCGGTACTTTTTTACATGTGAAGAACCTTGAAAATAGCTAAAAGGACATACCGTGAACAAATGCTCAATTCGGCTTTTTGCATATGGCGGACAGGGCATGAAGATGGCCCTTCAGAAGATTGTCGCTCCCGTGTTGGGAGAAATCGGATACTTCACGCAAGCGTTCCCATTTTTTGGAGGGGAGCGCCGCGGAGCGGTTGTTTCCGGATACCTTCGGTTTTCCACGGACAAAATCACAACGCACTCGTTCATTACGGAGCCGGATATTTCTATCTCCTTTGACGAGCGGATACCTTTTGACGCCGTAACGGCCGGCCTTCCGGCTGGAAAATTTCTGCTCCTTAATACGGCGCTCCCCGCTCGATACGCGCAAGCCGCTATGGACCGAAAAGTTTACACGCTCAATGCCAAGGATATTTCCGTTTCACACGGGATTGCCAAACCCGAAGACCCGTTCCCGCTTATCAATTCTGCTATGGCGGGAGCCTTCTTTAAGCTCTTTGAATATATTACTGGGCGAACGGTTCCCGATGAACTTACGCGGCGCATCTTTGAAGGCGCTCTTCCCGTGAAGACGGATGAAAATTTTCTGGCGTTCTCCGACGCAAAACGTTTGGTTCAGCCTCTTGCCGCAAGTGAAACTCCCGGTGAATATCCTGTATCTCTTTTTCGGGTAACTCAACCGAATGGCCTTTGTACGAAATGCCGCCTGTGCTACATCTTTTGCTCGAAGCGGGCGATCAGTCTCACTGATAGTGAGGTTCACATTATCAACGAAGCGAAGTGCAACCTCTGCGGGGTGTGCATCAAGCTATGTCCAAGAAACGCCATTTCTTTTGAAACCAGCGAACGGGAGGACACGCGATGAACGGAAGACTTCCTTTCGGACCAATGGTCCTCACGGGCAATGAAGCTGCGGCTCTCGCGTTCGGTTTGGCGAATCCGGACGCCTTCGGAGGATATCCCATTACGCCATCAACCGAAGTGACCGAAGAAATCGCGGAGCTCGCGCTTAAGCACATTATTGATACCACGTACCGCAACCTCGACTCCGAGCTTGCCTCGATCGCGTTTGGGATCGGTGTCTCAACCGCAAGAGGCCGCTATGGCACAGCAACATCTTCGCAAGGTCTTGCGCTCATGTGCGAATTACTGCACTGGGCGAGTACCGCCCGACTTCCCATTGTTATTGCAAACGTCAATCGTTCGTTAGGGTCTCCCTGGTCAATTCATCCCGATCAGTCGGACTCGCTGTTGTTCCGCGATATGTTTCTACTGCAGTTTTACTGCAAGAACGTTCAGGAAGTACTGGATATGGTTCTCTGGGCATACCGTATCGCGGAAGGTCCCGGGGTATCGCTACCTGCTCTTGTCTGCTTTGACGGATTCATGCTTTCACATACTGCGGAAAATATTATTATCCCGAGCAAAGAAAAAGTTTTAGAGTTTCTCCCAAAAAGAACACCCTCCGAAAACTTTAATCTCCCCCAATATCGCGCCGATGAACCGAGAAACATTAGTTGTCCAACCGACTGGATGAAACATCAGGCACGAAAACGGTCGCTCGTTGACGCCATGCAAACTGCCGAGGGCAATATCCGGCATCTTGTGAGAAGAGAGTGGACCCAAATTTTCGGTGGTGCTATGCAGTATGAGGTAAACGACGGATTTTTCAGCGAAGCGGGGAACAGCCAGAGTGATACGGCTGTCATTTCGATGGGGGCGATTGCCGGAACTATTGAAGAGGCTACTCGCGGTGAAGACATCGGTCTTATATCTCTTCGAGTATTTCGCCCGTTTCCTGCTAAAGCACTTCATGCAAAACTTGTGCACTGCAAAAAGATCGTCGTCTTTGACCGAAGCATTCTGCCGTCGGGAGAAGGTATCATCGCAAACGAACTTCGTTCGCGTACGGCACTTTTCCCGCAGCAGATATATGGATTTGTGGGAGGATTCGGCGGGCAGAATCTTTCAGAGAAAGATTTTCTCCATGAAATTCGTACTGCCATGAATTCCGACCACCCAGAAGCAAATACTTATTGGATAGGAGACAAATCATGAAACCGAAAGACGTAACAGTCGGACAGTTTCTTGATTCACGCCACGCCCTCTGCCCGGGCTGCGGTTCGGCCGCCGCAATGGCGCATGTACTAAGCATCGTTTCAAAACCTCTGCCGTCCGGCAGGACCAAAAAGATTCGCGCGGTCGTTTTTCCGGCGTCGTGCTGGTCCATCGGAAGCGGTGCGAGCGGAGAATCGTTCCTCGGGGTAAATCTTGTGAACGTTCCGTTTATCGCAGCATCCGCTGTTGCGGAAGGCATCAGTATCATGTCCGAACGCGAAGGCAGGGGCGAGGAAGAACTGACAATCGCCTGGGCTGGAGACGGTTCATCCTTCGACATTGGAATGGGACTTCTGTCGGGCGCTGCTTCCAGAAACGCCGACATTCTCTATGTGATTAATGATAACCAAATCTATGGCAATACGGGCGCCCAGGAATCGGGCGCTACTCCGGAGGGTGCCAGAACCACGACTTCGGTCGAGGGAAAAGAGGGCATCCAAAAGGACATCGTGTCGATCATGATGGCCCACTCCATTCCGTATTTCGCCTCTGCCGTCTTGAGTCCCACTACGCTGACCGATTTTTATGAAAAAGTCGCAACTGCCGCCGACATGAGGGGCTTCAGGTGCCTGCATCTTCTGTCTGTCTGCCCGCCTGGATGGAAATGCCCGACTGACTCGGCTCCGGAGCTTGGAGAGCTTGCCGTATCAACCCGCATCTTTCCGCTTGTTGAGATTAAAAACGGCACGCTTCGCTTAACACACCCTAAGCGCGTGAAACCGGTTGAGGAGTTTCTAAAGTACCAGGGGCGGTTCTCGTACCTTATGTCAGACGAAGCAAGACTGAATAGTGTTAAAGAAAAAATCGAGCGAAAGTGGAAATACCTTTCAAAACTCGAAGAACTATAAAGGCCCGAATGGGCCTTTTATTTTTGTGTGGGTTAGTGTAGTGCGGGATTTTTTAAAATGAGTTTTGTCTATATATACTAGGAAAAAGCGTTTTTCCGACCCAACAAAAAATAAAAAACCCGCATGAATTTTTGCGGATTTTTTTTAATGCTTCAGTCGCTGCAGTTCTTCGTTTGCGGCTACTCGGTCGTCCCACGGGATTTTCGTATTTTCAGGACCCATAATAAAAGGTTCCGCCCCTTTTCCCGTGATGATAACGGCGTCTCCCGGCTTGGCTGATGCAAGCGCTTCATGAATTGCTTCCCTGCGGTCAATGATTTTTTTTGAGGTTCGGTGCGGCGAAAATCCTTTTTCAATGTCGTTCATTATAGAAAAAGGAGGTTCGTCATATGGGTCTTCGTTTGTGAGGATAACGGTGTCGCACATTTCGTCGGCAATTTTTCCCATCTCCGGTCTTTTCCATTTGTCGCGCCCTCCCCCAGTTGACCCGAGAACGCAATGCATTTTTGCTCCGGAGGGAAGAAGGAAAGATTGGCGCAGAGTTTCATACACCTTTTGGAGCGCGTCCGGCGTGTGGGCATAGTCGGCAATAACGTAAAAAGGCTCGCGCTGGACAAATTCAAGCCGTCCCGGAACTCCGGAAAGTTTTTTGAGCGCTTCAGCGGTTTTTTCCGGCGGGATAGAGAGTGCCTCGGCGACGGAAAGAACTGCAAAAATATTTAAGGCGTTGAATTCTCCAAGAAGGCACGAAGAGAATGAAGTGCCGTCGAATGAAAAATTAACCCCGGCATTTCCGAAGCGGAGTCCTGAAATATCTTTTTTCCGGTCTGTAGCGCCTTCTTGTGCAGTAATGGAAGAATGGCTATATATATATTTTTTGCGGGCGTGGAATGCAAGAAAACGGCTCGCATGGGGGTCGTCTCCATTCACGATTAGCACTCCATTTCGGCGCGCTGTTTCCTCGAAAAATTTAAGTTTCTCCGCGATATACTTTTCAAAACTGCCGTGAGATTCAATATGCTCTGGTGTTACGTTAGTAAGTACCGCAACGGAAAAGCTTATAAATTTATTCCGGAATTGGTGAATACCCTCCGATGTTACCTCAAGCACGGCGTACGAACACCCTGCGTCGCTGGAATGGCGTAAAAATTTCTGTAGTGCAAAACGCCCCGGCATCGTCATTTTGAGCTGGTTTTGTTCCACTTCGCTGTTTATCTTGAACCGAAGAGACGACGCGGACGCAACCGAAAAACCAGCCTCTTTTAATACCGCGTGAAGCAATTCAACAACAGTTGTCTTTCCGTTTGTTCCCGTAACTCCGATGACGATCATGCCTTGCGACGGGAAACGATAAAAAAGTGCTGCGAGGAACGCAAGCAGCAAGTGGTACGGAGGGCGGAGAAGTTTTACAACCGGGCGGGGAATGATTTTCTTTATAACGCGAAGTATATAGCCCATGAGTTCAAAATAAGAGCGTCATTTTTTCTTTAGTTTGAGGAATGCCGCAATATTTTCCATATCCGGATAGCATTCCCGTTTGTGCTGCGTATCATTTTCAATGATAAAATCAGCGCGTTTTATTATCCACGATACTTCGCGCTCGATCGGGGAGTATTCACCCGTTTCTTTTTTTTGGTCTCCCAAAAATTCTTTAAAGGTCATGCGTCCCTCGTCGCGCTTTTCTTTGTTTTTGGTAATGTCGCGGAGAGCTCGTTCATAGCGGAGGCGGGCAGGCGCTGAAATGCCGATGAGCATGCCTTTCCGTTTTACCACAAATTCTTTATATTCTTCCTTTGTCCGAATCGCTTCAACAATGGCGAGACGAGGATGTTCTCTATCAAGAAGGCGGGCAACCACTCGTTTATAGGCTGATTCTCCAAGAATGGGAAAGAGGATTTTATTTACTCCAAAAAGCGCGTGTAAAATTTTGCGGTCAGAAGGAAGGTCTAAAATTTGAGCAATTATGGATATGGCAAAGGCGATGCGGTAGTGGTGAAGGCCTCCATAATGTTTTTTTAGATATTGTATGAAAACATCCTTTCCGCTTTTCCGTTGTCCACAAAAAACAATAAGCCTGGTTTTTTGTTTTTTCCATTCCCGGAGCCTTTTTTGGAGCACTTTGTTGTTTTTTATGACCTTTAGCATGGTATGTTGTTGTTATGGCTTATGTATAACACCGGCGGTATAAATGACAAATGAAGCAAGCGAGGTAGCAATGATTAATTTCATAATAGCATCAAAATGATACTCTTTGCTAAAAATGACAAGAAGCGAGCTTATGACAAGAAGCAGAAGCCAGAGCGCTACATATACTTCTCCAAGATGGCGGCTTTTACGGGTAATGCGCCTTTTGCGCAGCTCTTTCAATACGACGTAAAAACTCAAAGACACGAGGTAGGGTTCAGAGAGTGCCTCAAGAAGCGTGGTTGATATGAAGTAGTATCCCTCTTTGCCTCCGAAAAAGAAAAGGAACGCTATGGCAAAAAAGTAAAGCGCGGTAAAAAAACCGATAGTATAATATAAGCCATCGGCAAGGTAGACCATGAGCAGTGTTTTGACGGCTTCAGACGCAGTTTTTGGCGCCTCAATCGGACGTGCGTCTTCCTCGAAAAGAAAGGCCGAAATTGGCCCCCACCATGCCATAAAAGTGAAATTTAAATGTTAAATCCTAAATTTTAAATAATGTCGATAATCATAACGGTTCGATTAGGAAATATTTAAAATTTATAATTCAGAATTTTCGCAATATCTTGTATGCCTTATACCACATCGGCCTGAATACAATATCGAACGACTGTGCCCGTTTCACCTCATTTCCTCCGAGTCCCTGTTTGAATCGCGTAACGCCCGGCCACTTTTCTTCGTCTATTCCCCAAAGATCATAGGACGTAAATCCGTGCTGTTTTGCGTCCTGCATCACGCGCCAGTGGAGAAGGTTCGGCGCCATGACGTCGCGATGGACGGCGGCAGACGCTCCGTGAAGGTATGTTGCTGTTTTTTTGTAGTAGTTAATAAGAGCAACCGCCAGAGGCTTGCCACGGTATTCGGCAAAAAACAGCGTATTTGAAAAATCATTGCCGTGAGCCGCAAGAAGATGTTGATAATATTCTTTCGAGTGGAGGCTGAATATATCTCGGTGAGAGGTTTCCGTGAGAAGGTCCCAGAATATATCGAAATAATATTTTTTTACATCCTGCTGGGGGCATTTGATAATTCCAACACCATGTTTTTCTGCAAGCTTGATGTTATAACGTGTTTTTGAATGCATGTCGGACAAGAGATCTTCTTCGGGTCTTGTAAGGTCGATAATGATAGTTCTCCTTGGCTGAAGAAAGTGGGAAAATTGCCATCCTTTTATAGTAAGCTTCCAGGTTGATGACTCCCCAAAAGGGTCAACCTTAAGGAAGAGGGATTTTTCGCGGAGAGCAACCTGCCGGACTTCATGCAAAAATTCGTCGGATAACTCCGAAAGATGCGGGGCATAAAGATAGTTGAAGCCCTTCGGAAGGTCGTGCTTGACGACAAGATGGCCCTCAACGCGCCACGTCTTCTTACCGACGGATTCCTGAAACCGTTCCCATTCGTAAGATTGTAAAAATGAATGTTCCATTTGCAAAGATATTTTGTTTTAGATATGCTGAATTGAGCTAACCGGTTCTTTTGAAAAAGGGAATATGAACGCTCTTGTCCCCGAAGAGAAGCGCATCCCGATGAGGGAATTTCCTCTCAAGCCGGGTGACGTCATCGTGCAAAGCTTTAACCAGGTTACCGAGGAAGAGCAGATCCATCTTGGGAAAGTAATGGAAGTATATGTTCGGAACCCCGAAGGATACACTGTTGCGGCACGTACTTCCGAAGATCTCGAAGCGCTCTATGGTGGCCCCCACACGAATATCAGGCTTCGGTATGAAGATACGATGTACGCGCTTGTCGTGTTCGCGACGATTGCGGGGCCGGTAGCGAAATGCTTCTATGCATACGACATTGTCGACATGATGTCGAAAAATGAACTTCAGGTGGTTCGTCCGGACGATTTCTTTTCAAACCACCTTACTGTCATGCTCGCCAATTCATAATCATCGAAATCCGTCTTGCGACGGATTTATTTTTTCCCCAGCATCTTCAAAACTTCTTTGAGTCGTCTCTCCGTTCCGGTAATTTCTTTCGGGACATGCGAAAGCGCTTCCCGCGCTTCACGCTGGGAGTAGCCAAGCTGTACCAATGCGTCCAAGGCATCGGCTTCTTCTTTTAGTTCTGGAGCATGGAGCGAAGAAATTCCTTTGCCGAGCATTTTATCTTTCAGTTCAAGAACTATTTTTTCCGCCGTCTTCTTGCCTATGCCGGAGACTCGCGTTAAGTAAGACGTATCGCCCGAAGCAATTGCGCGCTTCAGGGTGTCCACCGGAGCAACACCCAGAACGCCGAGCGCCCCTTTTGGACCGATTCCGGAGATGGAAATGAGGGTTTCGAAAAGTTCAAGTTCCGCGAAATGAACGAATCCGTAAAGCTCAACCGAATCTTCCCGCACATACTGATGCGTCCAAAACTTTACAACCTCGCCTTTTTCAGGTATTTTAGTAAGTATTTCAGGGTTAGAAAACACCTTATATCCAATCCCGCCGACATTTACGACGACGAATTTTTCCGCTTTAAGTTCGATTGTTCCTTCAAGAAAGCTTATCATTCTGGGTTCATTCTATCATATTCTGAAGACTTGAGTAAATTTAAATTAAAAAGTTCATATTCTCCGACGGGGGATCAGCCAAAAGCCATTGAAAAACTCGTGGAGGGCTTAGCTTTGGGCGCCCGGCATCAAACACTTCTCGGTGTTACTGGCTCCGGCAAAACATTTACGATGGCAAACGTCGTGGAGCGCATTCAAAAACCGACGCTTGTTATTTCTCCCAACAAAACCCTTGCCGCACAGCTCTATCAGGAGTTCAAAGAATTTTTCCCGGAAGCCGCCGTTCATTATTTTGTTTCATACTATGACTATTACCAACCCGAAGCATACATCCCTCAAAGCGATACATATATTGAAAAAGACGCAAAAATAAACGAGCTTATTGACGGCCTTCGCCACGCTTCAACCGCAAGCCTACTGACGAGGGATGATGTTCTTATTGTTGCGTCCGTTTCGTGTATTTACGGCATCGGCGACCCGGAAGAATACGAAAAAATCGCGTCAGAACTGAAGGCCGGACAAAAAATTTCTCCCCGCGAAATTGCCCGCTTTCTTGTTTTACTCCAATATCGCCGGAATGACTACGACCCCCGGCAGGGAGATTTTCGCATGAGGGGAAACGCTATTGAAATTCACTCTCCTTCCGGAGAAGAAATCATAACGATTGAAGCCGGCTCTGCCAAAATTCTTTCCATTACCCGCCGCAAGGTTGCCTTTGGTTCGACAGTTGAGCCACTTGTCTCGTTCAAGGTATTTCCGGCGAAACACTTTGTGACTCCAAAACAAAAGCTTGAGCTTGCGATAAAAAATATTAAGGCGGAAATGAAAGAGCGCGTTGAGGAGCTGAAAAAGGCAGGAAGGCTTCTTGAGTCACAGCGTATTTCGGAGCGGACGAATTTTGATATGGAAATGCTGAAGGAAACGGGATATACGAACGGCATTGAAAACTACTCGCGGCAACTCTCGTTTCGCGAGCCCGGGAGCGCTCCTTCCACACTTCTTGATTATTACCGGCATCGCTTCGGGGACGACTATCTCATCATCATAGACGAGTCGCACCAGACAGTTCCACAGATACGGGGCATGTATGAAGGGGATTATGCCCGTAAGAAAATACTCGTAGAATACGGATTCCGCCTGCCGTCAGCTATCGACAATCGCCCTCTCAAATTCGAAGAATTCGTAAAAAAAACAGGTCCGGTCATTTACGCGTCCGCAACTCCTGCGTCATACGAAATAGGAAAATCTGGAACGAATATCGCGGAGCAAATCATCCGCCCGACGGGACTTGTCGACCCCTCAATTGAAGTGAGAAAAACAAAAGGACAGATACAGGATGTTATTAAAGAGATTAAAAAGCGTTCCACAAAAAGCGAGCGCTCTCTTGTACTCGCACTTACAAAACGGCTGGCTGAAGACATCGCGGACTATCTTAAAGAGTCCGGTATTAAAACAACGTATCTTCATTCCGAGATCAAAACGCTCGACCGGCCGGATATTTTAAACGAGCTTCGCATGGGAAATTATGACGCACTCGTAGGCATCAATCTTCTTCGCGAAGGGCTTGATCTTCCGGAAGTCTCTTTTATCGCGATACTGGATGCCGACAAAGAAGGATTTTTGAGGAACGATAGGACCCTTTTGCAGATAATCGGCCGGGCCGCGCGCCACATCAATGGGTCTGTCATCATGTATGGCGACACCATTACCGATTCAATGAAGCGCGCGATATCCGAAACGGAGCGAAGGCGGAATATTCAGGCCGAATTCAACAAAAAACACGGCATTACCCCCGCGCAGATAAAAAAAGAAATTCGGAAATCTCTGCTTGAAGAGGCAAGCGCGAAAGAAGAGGAACTGGCGCCTCTTATGCCGCATGGGCCAAAAAAAGAAATTATCAAAGAGCTTGAAGCGGAAATGAAGAAAGCCGCGAAACAAATGAACTTTGAATTGGCAGCAAAAATTCGTGATCGGATAAACAAATTCGCAAAATCTTGACTTATTTAGTATAGCATGCTACCGTAATAAGTGTCGTTGACAGCAAACTTGAGAGGCCAACTATGCGAGTTTTTGAAATATTTTCTTCTATTTTCCTTATCGTCCTTTTCCTTGTCATAACATCTGCACCCTCATTTGCTGAGACCCGGGTTGATAAACCGGCACTCCCGGAAGCTTATGAAGCATGGCCATATACATATAAAGCAGTTTGTTATACTGACACAGATGGCATACAGGCAACAGTATCAATGTTTGCAAGGGCGGGTGTTTCTTTGAAATCAACCGAGGTTATACAAGTCTTTTCAACGACTGAGCAGTATTATATTCACTCCATGTTTTCCAGTGCGGAAAGCGGCTTCTTACTCGCAACATTTGACTATCTTTATCAGCCTAATAATGGTGGCTGGAATAAGTTTGACATGCTAAATGAAGATGAAGAAAGAACGCAGCTGATTTTAGAGAATCTGAACATGGTGATAACTGTGATGTGTCCAAGGGTTCATAAAGAGGTAAGTGCTTTTTGGACCAAGGCGCTTCGTGGAGCCGTAACACAATAAATATTTTTTGGTCGCAGTGCGGCCATTTTTTATTAAGATGCCACGGTTGACAAAATATTTTCAGTTGCTATACTCTTTTGTATGCCAATCACACAATCAGCAAAAAAGGCGTTGCGGCAGTCCATCCGGCGCTACTCAAAAAACCTCGCAAAAAGAGAGGCTTTTCGAGAGCTTGTTCATGAAATTCGGACCCTTGTTTCAGCGCGTAAAAAGGACGATGCAAAAAAGCTTCTTTCCAAGCTCTATAAAGCGCTCGACAAGGCAGCGAAAACGCATGTTATTAAGCCGAATAAAGCCGCTCGCATAAAATCCCGAGTGACGAGGCTGATTCAGGCCGCATAACCATAAACCGGGTTTTTCAAAAATAAAAAACATCCCACGCGGGATGTTTTTTAATGTTACTTTTTTGAAGAAGCCGCCCGGTAGGGAGTATTGAGGAGTTCAAAAACTATCTCCTCAAGCTTCATTTTTCTTAGTTTTAACGCGCTGTCGAACGCCGGAAGTTTTTTGTAGATGGAGCGGAGTACTGCGAGGTCGAATTTTTTCGATTGTTCCCGCGCTTTCTTGAATACGAATGGATGTAGGGCGAGTTCTTTCGGGATGCGGGAAATCGTTTCGGAGTCGTCGGCGTAGACCTTTGCGAGAAGAAGGAGGCGATAGGCGTTTATAATGGCGGCAAAAACATATATTTCTTCAAGCCCCCGCTCAAAGAGAGAAAACAGAAGGCGCGGGGCGGTTTTTTGTTTGAGTATGAGCGCGTCAAGAAATGTATAAATTTCTTCGTCCGTGTTTAAAACCGACGCTTCGGCGAGTGTCCCCCCAAGCGAGATTTTTTCAAGCTCCCGGACAATTCCCCACAGGTTATTCTTGTGGCGGGCGAGCAACAGAACTTCTTCTTTTGGGCTCATGCGTACTCCGAGTGTTTTTGCTTTTGCGGCAATAAAAGAGCGCGCTTGCTCGCGCGAAAGGGGAGCAAACTCCTGGGATTTCAAGGCGTGCTTCAAGAGCTCGCTTGTCCCTTTCTTTTCAGCAATATCTTCATCCCAAAGAATAAAAAAATCTGTTTTCGATTTGCCCCACTCCTCAAACTTCGGTAGAAGAAGGGCAATAAGTCCGCTTTTTTTTGAGGAAAGAAGGCGTTCTATAACAACAAGTTTTTTTTCTTGAAAGAGGGAAGCCGTGTCTGTCGCTGACATAACGCGCGAAGCGTCATCCTCATCGGCGTCGAATTTTTCTAACGCAAGATTGCCACCATGTTTTTTTTGGAGTTCGTCGATAATCTGCCTCATTTTTTTACGCGACCGATATGTATCCGGCCCGTAGAGCATGTAGATCATATTTTACAATACATCCTCAATCGTATGATTGAGGATGAGGGAAGTAACCATTCAAATTGTTGCTTGTGGCTTCAGAAGGTTCCGGTACAGGTTGCTGTGACGTCTTACGGGAGCTTGAAATATTTTTCTTCGAGTATCTGGTTGATGCGTTTAACGATCTCGTCCAGCGTGAAGTTCGCCTTGATGAGGTAGTCGGATGCTCCAAGCGCCATAACGCGGTCAATGTCTTCCTGTGAGCCGAGGTTTGACAAAACAATGACGGGAATCTTTGCGAGCTCGGGACTCTTTTTCATTTCTCTGAGGACCGCAAACCCGTCCATTCCCGGAAGAAGAAGGTCCATCAAGATAAGATCGGGGCGTTCCGTTTCAAGGAGTTTTAAAGCCGAGGGGCCGTCAATGGCGTCTGAAATGACATATCCGTCCTTGGCGAGCTTGTTTACGAGAAGGTTCCTCAAAAATACATCGTCTTCAATGATGAGGAGCCTTGCTTTTCCGTTCTTTTCTCCCGCCTGCGAGGCGGAATCTCTACGTGTTTCATCCATATAACTTATAATAAACGAAGTTCCAAATATTGCAATTGTGCATTATTTCTATTCCAAATCTGCCCAGTTTTGGCCCTTTTTCATATCAACGCGGAGCCGTACCGTGCCAGGCCACACCCCTTCCATGAGTTTTTTTATCTCTTTTGAGGCCGCCTCGAAAACTCCCTTTTTCTCTGATATTTCAAACAATAATTCATCGTGTATTTGAAGAAGCATGCGAACGTCATCCGTATGTTCCTGGTCGAGGAAGCGGGCGACTTCTATCATGGCAAGCTTCACGACGTCAGCCGCGGTTCCTTGTATCGGCATATTGATGGCCATGCGTTCAGCCTCCCGCTCGCCGCGAAACCCCGCGCCAATGATACCGGAAAGGTTTCGGCGCCGCCCAAAGTACGTTTCAACGTAGCCGTGTTCTTTCGCAAATGCGATGGTGCGCTCCATATAATATTGAATGCCGGAAAAATTTTTGAAATATTCTTCGAAGAACTTCTTTGCTTCTCCTTCATTCATCCCGGAGTTTTTTGCGAATGCCCGCACTCCCATGCCGTAGAGTATCCCGAAGTTGAGCGCTTTTGCGGCTCTTCTCATTTCCGGCGTAACTTTTTCAAGAGGAACCTTGTTTACTTCTGCGGCCGTAAGCGCGTGAATGTCGAGGTTACGCGCGAACGCTTCGGCCATTTTTTTATCTCCAGCGATTTCTGCGGCAAGGCGCAGTTCAAGCTGAGAGTAGTCGAATGAAACAAGCATGAACCCTTTCTCTGCGACAAACGCCCGGCGTATCTCTTTTCCAAGAGAAGTTTTAACGGGAATATTTTGCAAATTCGGGTCGCGGGAGGAAAGGCGTCCAGTTGCCGTCCCCGCTTGCTCATAGGTTGTGTGAATCCGCCCGTCTTCGGCAATAAGGCGGGGAAGTGCGTCGGTGTATGTTGTTTTGAGTTTTGCAACTTCGCGGTATTCAAGAATTTTTGGAATTATGGAGTGAAAGTCTTTGAGGTCGGTAAGCTGTTCCTGGTCGGTTGAGAGTTTTCCTCCCTCGGTTTTGCGTATCTTTTTTCCGAGTTCTCCTATCTTAAGTTTTCCGAAAAGAACATCGGCAAGCTGTTGGGGAGAGTTGATATTAAACTTCTGCCCCGCTTCCTCATAAATTTCTTTTGTAAGACGGTCGACTTTTTCTCCGAACACATGAGCCGTTTTTTTTAGGTGTGACTCGTCTATCTTTATGCCAAGTCTCTCCATGTGTGCAAGAATGGGAATAAGGGGCAGTTCAAAACGCTCAAATATTTCCAACAACTGTTCTTTTTTAAGTTTTGTTTCAAGAACTTTTTTGAGTTCGGGGAATGCGCGAATCCACTCCTCACTGCCTGTTCCCGCCAGTGTCCCAAGGTGTTCCGTTATTATGCGGGGGAGCGAAAGATCTCGTACTCCCGTATTCAGAAGGAAGGACGCAATTTTCAGGTCAAAAAAATTTTTACCGAGGGAAACTCCCTTTTTCCCGGCATGAAGGATAAAAGGTTTTGCGTTGAAAATAATCTTTTCCTTTGTTTCAAAAAGTTCCGCTGTTTTTTTGTCAAAAGAACCGAAAATGCCGGCATCCAGCCGGTACGTTCTTTTTCCGTCGAATATGGCAATCTCTTTTGTTGTTTCGTCGAAAAAAAGAGAAAGCTGTCCACCCGAAAGAATGGGCAGAAGATCTTTTATTTTTTTTATTTTTGGCGTTTCTGCATCGCTGTTTTTTGAGGGCGCGAGAGGCAGCGAAAGTATTTGTGTTTCGCTGTCCTTCTTCTCTTCCTGAACGGGCCGCGTTTCTTCTTTGCTATTACCGCCAAGGCGCTTCAAAAGGCTTGCAAATCCAAAAGTGTCGAATGTTTTTTGTATTTCCGGCGTAAGCGAGGTTTGTGGGCGAACCAAAATATTTTTAGAAATTTCAATATCCATATTCGTATGAATGGTTGCAAGTTCCTGCGACATGAAGGCGTCCTCTTTTGAAACTTTCAACTTTTCACACACGGACGGTGTTTCCTTCAATTTTCCTTTTTCAAGAAGTGAATAGATTGTTTTTAGATTCTTATATTTTTTCAATAATTCCGTTGCTGTTTTCTCGCCAATTCCCTTGACGCCCGGAATGTTGTCCGACGGGTCTCCGCGCAGTGCCTTATAGTCGATCACCGCGGACGGAGGGAACTCATAGCGCTCCATGACCGCTTTTTCGTCATACATCACCGTATCCGAAACTCCCTTTCTCATCGTAAAAACGGAGACATTCTTCGATACGAGCTGAAGAGCGTCCATGTCTCCGGTAACAATAATAACTTCCGCTTTTTTGTCGCGTTCCAAAATTTTCTTCGCGAGGGTTCCGATGATATCATCCGCCTCGAATCCTTCCTTTTCAAGCACGGGAATGCCAAATGCCTCAAGCACTTTTTTTGTTTTCGGAAACTGCGCGTAGAGTTCGTCGGGCGCTTTTTCGCGTTGGGCCTTGTAGCGCTCGAACGCAATGTGGCGGAACGTGGGAGCCGCCGTGTCGAACGCGGCCAGAACATGGTCAGGCTTGAAGTCCTTTAATATCCTCAAAAGGATAGAAGTAAATCCGTACACAGCGCCCGAAGGAGAGCCATCCGGGGATGTTAACGGGGGAAGCGCGTGGAACGCGCGATGGATGAGGGCGTTTGAGTCAATGATGACGTATCTCATTTTTTGTTGAAATTTATGAGTGTGGCGAAATAAATTTTGCTAAAAAACATGAACCCCGCACAAATTCTTTATTAAAACTTCGCATATTTTAATGTAAGTCGCAGCCGAGCTGGGCTCGGCGGAGGCGATACCGCGGCAACTTTCTATGTTTGGAACTATGCTGATTTTAGAATTTGGTGCGGGGTCATGCTCACTATAATTATTCTCCTATTCCTTCCCGCGTGTTTAAAATAAATCCACGTCCCGTCTTTCGGAAGCAGGCCTTTTATCTTTTCCGCCCACTCTATTAAGATAATATTTTTTGGGTCTTTTAAAATATCTTTTAGCCCGATACGAAGCATGTCACTCGGTCTTTTAATTCTGTACGTATCAATATGAACAAGCCTTCGTTTGCCGTTCGGAAGGGTTCTCCCGGTTTTAAATATTTGCATAAGAACGAAAGTCGGACTTTTTACGCTTTCTTTTACGCCGAGTGGCTTTGCGAACCATTGGGCAAATGTTGTTTTGCCCGCCCCCAAATTTCCCGAGAGTGCGATTACAAGAGCTTTTTTTGGGTTTGAGCGCTTTAAAAATTCGCCTGACAGATGGCGCGCCAGCTTTTGAGTTTCCCGTTTATTTTTTGTGATAAATTTCATAGATGAACATCTTGTATGGTATCAGAATCGGCACAAAAATGATATTGAGTTTTTGAATAAAAAAAACCCCGTGGGGAAGAGCTGTTACCTTGCTCTTCCCGCACGGGTTTCCTCTATCGGAGCTTCGCGAGCGCATCGCGCGTTGAGATGATATTCGCGCGAAGCTGCGAGAGGTTTGACTGCGGGTTGTATGACGCCTGTCCCGGACCCCGGAACGCGAGAACGTTGTCCGCTTGGCGGATGACTCTCACTTCCATCACCAGGACCTGGCTGTTCCAGCCGATCGGAGGGCTCGTTTGAATCCAGCCTGTATCGCGGCTGTAAACCTGCGGCTGGGCCGTGATCATGTAGTCGAAGCGTCCGCCCACCGAAATCTGGGCGCCTGCAGCCCGAACGGAGTCCTCGATGACGCCGCGAGTCTCGCTTGTCGGCGCCTGTACGAACACCGTATGACCGGCAAGCTCTGCCGCGACCGTTGGGTGAAGCCGGACAGCGCCCGGCGGTACAGGAATGTCGGAAGGGGGTTGGGGGAGTGGCCGAGGTGGAATGGGGGTGGGGTAGTCGGGATAGCCGACGGACCCTCCCATGTAGAAACCTCCACAGCCAGTCGCCGCGACGGCGATGAAAGCTACGAGAACAAGCCTCCCAACAAAACGCTTCATGGCATCTTTCTCCTTGGGGGTATTCCCGGTTAGTGTTTTTCTTGCGGGTTGGTTGGCTCCCGTTTCTCGTTCTGCTTTTTCAGCTCTTGGAGAACCATTTGGAGTAGGTCGTACACGCTTCCGAGACACAAGAGAATGAGAAGCAAGAGGATGATGGCTATGGAAACCAAAATCGCCACTGAGAGTTCTCCCATCGGTTTGGTGTGTACAGCACGCTCGGTTGTTGATGTGTATGTATGCCGATTTCGGCATTTTTCAAGGTCAGGCAGATTCCTCCACGATGTTTACATTATACTACATTTTATTAAAAAAGTCAACATGTCGCAAAAAAGCAAAAAATCCCGCACAAAAGGCGGGATTTATCATTATAATTTCTGTTAAAAATCTTTAACATTTACCCCATTAGAAGCTCGCCCAAGAGCATCTTAGTACGAAAAATCTAAGGGCGAAGTCGAGCTCAGCTCGACGAAGCCGCCTTACGGCTAAGCAGTTACGAATAAAACAGTATTATTTTAAGCTTCTAACGGGGTTTATAACCAGTTTTTGTCGGGCAGAAACAAACTTAGGCAACGAACAGAGCCTCCGCTTTTTAGGAACTCACTAGTATCTACGACCCAAACCACGAAACCGCGTTCTTTGAGAATACTCATCAATCGCTCGCTCGGCTGGTTCATGATGATATTTGTCCGCCCGTTTGGATCTCTGATAAAGACGCCGTTACAGACGAAGTTATGTGCCTCTTCGTCAGTTACGGCAATGATATCTCTTGGGTCGATAGGAAGAGAATTGATAACACGTCTTCCCGCGGCGTCATATGCTCCCGGATAGTAGATGAGTACTTCTTCGGAATTATCGAAGGGAGGCACATAGAGACATGTTGTGTCAAAATCGTAAAAGTCGTCATTCACAAGGCGCATCGGTATGACTTGGTCAGGAAGAAGGCCATGGACTTCTCGTATGATATCTTTTGCTTCGTATTCAGTCCGGTTTTTCTGGCCGTAACCCATAAGGAGGATGATGGATTCCTTATTTTTTCCGACAGTAACAACATCGGCCTGTCCTCCGAACCCATGGCTGGGACTCGGCCAAGGAACAATCTCAAGCCCGAGTATTTTCTGCCTGTCTTTAAACCATTTTTCATGGCGGATGAGCTCCCGCGCACGCGCCTCGGCAACAGCGCCTTTGAAGTTCGCGCGGAGAAGTATTCCCCATCGGCACCATCCAGTATTTGCAGTAAAGCACATGTCTTGGCAATCAGGGTCTGGCTCAATGAACCAGGGGTCCGCTTCAAGAGTCGTATAGATCTGTACTGGCCTCACCCACTGTTTTTTGGAGAGATAGCGGTCAGGCTGATTCTCTTTTTTCATCCATTTGTTTATTTCCTTTTCGATGACAAAAAAATCCGGCGGGCACATAAGGATGCGCATGTTATGTCTCCGTGTTCGTTGTTTGAAAAACTTCCATAATGTCAAAATCACTCCTTTCCTTAAATTGTTCTTTAGACCTGCTCTCTGTCGGGTTGGGCGGGTGTGCCATCGTTGGTTTATTATGTAAATGAACTTTGTATGGCTGGGAAAAATGTACAATAAACAGCCGATAAAATCAAGTTTTTTTAAAGGTAAGAGAAGCCCGCTAGCTCTGCTAAAAGTCTAAAATCGGAGTTTGTTTCTCGACGCTATGAGCCATAATAAGACTTTGCTTTTTGTGTCCAATGCTTGTCAGGGTTTCGCCAATCTTCTCCTTGGGTTGACTTCTAACATCAAAAAGCGTATGCTTGGCAGACAAAAACACAGCAAAAACCTCATGGGAAGGCACATACTTACAAAATCAGTGCGCAAATTTTTGCGGAGGAAAAAAAGCGAGATACGCCGGCAGTTTTTTGATGCGGCAATGGCAGAAGAAAAAATACGGGAACTCGTCGAAATCATGGTAAAAGAACGCCGGCTAAAAGGCTCCGGAACCGCATAATTTGACAGGATACATTTATTATTGTTCTTATTGCAACTGCTCTTGCAATATTTTTTTAATATTGTACTAGTAGGAAGGATAGAACCTTGAGAAAAAACGGTATCAAGGCATGCGAAAGCTAGGGACCATCTTTTTTGCGGTTGCGATAGCATTTTTGGGCTATGGATGTTCAACAATGAAAGGCGTTGGGAATGGCGTTAGCAATGCTAACACAAATTATAACAAAACGTATGTAATGACGGGTCTTTTCGAGAACATGAACGAAGCTCGCGAGAAAGCGGCACAGATCAAGATCGGCGAAACGACATGCACTGACGGTCTGAAAGAAGCCGGGTTTGATCCTGCGGCAAAAAACGTCGTGAGGCTTCGGGGGTCTGAAGCGCCTGAATATATTTTTGGAACGAAAAACTACCAGGTAACCATTACCGATCCTGAAAAGATCAAAGAATACGCGAAAGAAATCAATAGCTACAATATTCTTCTCTATCCGACCCGGGCAATGAACGAAGAAAAGGAACTTTTTACCCTTAACAAACAGAACCTTCTTGTTACCGGAATGAATGCGCAGTACGTAATCGTCTGTAAAGAAAATCTCGTGTTTGCTCATGGAACTTCAGGCGAGGAAAACATGCACAAGCCAAGCGTGCAAAAACAATTTGGCGGAACCGTCGGCGCATGGCTTTTTGGGGCCCTTGGCGGCGGAATCAGCATTTTTACGAAACTCTTCGGACTATAATTTTTTAAACAGGCATGTGCCTGTTTTCTTTTTTTAAATAAGAAAAAACGCAGCTTGACATTATTATTGAAAAGATATATAATATAACTATTAAGGAAAGTGCTCTTTTAATTCGTTTCTTGGCTGAAATGGGGTTCTTACTTGATTCCCGACCCTCCTCGGCGAGTCACTCCGTATTCACGGAGGAGGGAACCCCTCTTCAGTCAAGAAACAACACACGAAAGGCTGCGAAGGGGGGCCGTATGGACAGAGAGAACTGGACATTCTTTGACTGGAGACCCGGAAACGAAACATGGAAGTTCTTTGAGTGGGACTTTTTCCCCTCCGTGCCGGCATCATGGATGGTGCAAGCGCGACGTTCGCAGAACAGGTTTTGGCCATCCGAGCTCGAAAAGTTCGAGGCGGCCTGCAGACGGCGGGAGGCAGAGGAAGGCCGGCGAGTCGCTCGCGGGCCATACCTCTAGTGCGTGCTTTGTCCCTAACCGCGGCCCGTAAAGCCGCAACGAAAGGGAGTGCAATGGAAACATGGAAGAGACGCATTACCCGCGCGGCAGAAGCGCGGCGAGTCGTGGTCGTCGACGCCGAAGGGAACGTTCTTTTGCCCGCCGAAGTGAAAGAGCGGGTTGAAGCGCCGGACTCTCTTCGCGGATAAGGAACGGGTCGTTACTGACCCTGCCTAGCCCGAACCCGAGCGCAGAACATTCGCGCTCGGGGCCATCTCAGATTTCATGATGGAATATACTTTTTGACCGTTTGACAGAACTTTAGCCAGAAGCGAGTATCGTCCGGTGGTTGTAACATTGTGGAGTCTGAGATGGTTCTAATAGATGTAGATGAACCATCAATTTATTCATAAGGGCGAAATCCCGCATTAATGCGGGATTTCGCCTTTCTCGGGTCCTGTAGAGGCTCTTTCCCTGCTTGTGACAAAGACATCGCCGAAGCGTGGTATTATTAAAAGATATATGATCCAAAAAATGAGCCTAAAACAAAATATCGCCGAAGGAATACCAGTTATAAAGCGACATCTTGTCCTGCACAAGCGCCGGGTCATTACTCTTCTCTTCCTTTCGGTATTTCTTGCGGCGTCAGACGCCGCTATCCCGTATTTTGCCGGGCGGCTTTTTGATGCCATAAATCATAATGACCTAGTAACTCTTTTTGGAAACACATTCCCGAAAGCGTTTGCAATTCTTGCGGTATGGTTCGTCATCCGTTCTCTCGGCGACATTTCTGGCTGGCAGAAAAGTATTCAGCAGGAGCGCCTCTCGGCAGACCTTGACGCGGAATACCTTGTCTATGCGTTCAGCTCGATACTATTTCTTCCGGTTTCGTTTCATAAAAAAAGCAGGGTAGGCGAAATTTCGGAACGCATCCAGCGCGGAGCAACGTGGCTTGAGCAGATTATCAACCGGGTGCTCATAGAACTTCTTCCGGATTTTTTAAGCATCATCATAGCGCTCGTCATAACGTTTTTCATTCAGCCCCGCTTAACGCTCATTCTTTTTGTCGCAATAATCATTTATGCCTTCCTGCTTGTGCGGACAGCCCCGGGGCTTGGTGACCTTGCGAATAAAATGAGGCATGCGTATGGCAAAGCCTACGGAAAGGCGTCCGAAGACCTCGTGAATATTCAGGCGATAAAGCAGGCAGGCGCCGAGCGGCACGAAAAATATCAGCTCTACAGATTCTTCCAGTTAAAAGCAGCGCGCCTCTGGGGGCACTACATGCAAATATGGCAGTCATTAAGTTTTTACCAGCGCCTCATCATAACGCTGACCCAGCTTGGAATTTTTGTTGTCTCCATTCATTTTATCCGGGAGGGGAGCATGACAATGGGGCAGCTTGTCGCGTTCAACGGATATGCCGCCATGATGTTCGGCCCGTTCGTCGTTCTCGGAAGAAATTGGGACGTCATACAGCATGGAGTTGTCGCGATAATGAGGGCAGAAAAAATAATCCAGCTTCCAAAAGAAGTGTATGAGCCGGAAAATGCGATTATGCTCGGGGAAGTGAAGGGCGAGGTGCGGTTTGACAATGTTTCGTTTTCCTACGGTGCGCGCCAAAAGAAAGTGCTTGAAAATATTTCGTTTGAGGTTCGTCCCGGAGAGGTTGTTGCCCTTGTTGGAGAGTCGGGCGTCGGGAAAAGTACGCTCGTTGACCTTGTTTCCCACTACTATCGCCCGACCGGGGGACATATTTATATCGACGGGCATGACGTTTCGCGCCTTGACCTTTACATGCTTCGTTCGCACATAGCCGTCGTTCCCCAAGAACCGCTTTTATTCAACGACACCGTGAAAAATAACATCCGATATGGCAATTTTTCCGCGTCCGACGAAGAGGTTGAACAGGCAGCCAAACTCGCCTATGCCAAAGACTTTATCGCGAATTTTCCGCAAAAATATAATCAGCTTGTGGGAGAGCGCGGCATTAAGCTCTCTGTCGGGCAAAAACAGCGCATCGCGATTGCGCGTGCCATTTTACGGAGCCCCAGCATTCTCATTTTAGACGAGCCAACATCCGCTCTTGACGCAAAATCGGAAGACTTTATTCAAAAGTCTCTTGAGTTCCTGATGGAAAAGCGGACAACGTTCATTATTGCCCACCGGTTGTCAACCGTCCGAAAAGCGGATATGATTTTGGTGCTGGAGAAAGGACGCATTATTGAGAAAGGAACGCACGAAGATCTCCTGCGGATTCCGAAAGGTGTTTATCGGAGGCTCTATGAATTCCAAATAGGATTAACATAAAAAATATGAGCATAGAACAAAATTTTGAGGGTGAAAAACCCAATATGGCGCGAGCGCCAAAAAGAGAGCGTCCGGCACCTGAACTTAAAAACCCAGAGTCGGATGAAGAGCGCATACGCTACATCAAGGCGAAGGTTATGCGGCTTATTGCCGGCAAGGGAGCCTTTAAGGAAGGGATTAATCCTTCGGAAAAATACAGCATGATGCGTGAAGGTGTCGAAGAAGTTCGCGCAGAGCTTGAAAAAGACCCGCGGCTCAAAAGCCACATCCAGGAGGTTGAGGTTTTGCTGGGTGCTGTGCGATATATCGCAACAATGCCTCAAATCATAAAATACAAACGCGAATTGAAAGCAGGAAACTCCGCTATCACGCCGGAGATTGTCGAAGAGCAGAAAAAACTCCGTGAAGACCTCATTGAATGGACGGATTTTATCAAGTGGTATGTTCTCCAAAACGAGGGGAACCCGGAATATGTTCACACGCTTGTCTCCGCGTTGCGCGAGGCATGGGGGAACGCGGGTTTTTCAGAAGATCGGGAGGGGCTTGAGCGCGGAATATTTCAGGAGCTTGCGTCTTATAAAATTTTAAAAACATATTTAAAGAGCGTTCGCCCCGGCTCTCCTAGGGAAGACGCAAGGCATGCGATAGATTTTTGGGGAGAGACCGAAGACGGGAAGGCTCTTGTATTTCAGACAAAGTCGTCGAGCCTTTTTCGCCAAGCGGGTGTTTTTGGGAGAGAAGATATCGCCCGTTTGAAAGAGGAGGTGGCTTTGCGAAGTGCGGGCGGAGAGGACGAGACAAGAGAAGTTTTTCGGGATGAAAGCGGGAACATAAGAGAAACAGAGCTTGAACGAATTACCTCTTTGGAGGAAGACATGGAGAATGCCAAAACATACGCGGAGGCTAAGGGGGCAAAAAACGTTGAAGCATATTTGATGGTTGTTCCGGGATCCAGTTTTAAGATGGACCAGGGCAAATTCAAACTTTCGCCTCCGAAGAACGTCATACGGGGCCTTATGGGCATTGCCGGGGGCGAGAAGAAGCTTGTTATGTAAGAATGTTACGCGCGGTTACGTCTTCTTGCGGTTCCTGCCGGAGGCGGCCTAGTCCGCGCCGGTATTGCCGAGAAACCCATATTTGGCGGAGGATAGGTATAAAATCGTTATGTCCTCGTGGTTGAATGGATACAATATTTCCCTCTACATACCGTACTATTCATGTCCCCATAGTTTAACGGATAGAACGTAGCCCTCCGAAGGCTAAAATAGGGGTTCAATTCCTCTTGGGGACACTATTTAAAATTATGTCGGGGCAGGAGGAGATTCTCCCAACGCAGTATATAATTAAATTATCGTAGTCAGGACCCCGGCCGGAGTGCCGGGGCTGTCGAGGACACTAGTTTTATAAAAAAATTATGGAAAAAATTACTGCTTCAAAAAAAGAGAATATCGAAAAAGAGTCCGGCGTTGAATTAAGCATCCTTGAACCCGACGAAAGCAAGGGATGGAGGGTTGTTTTTAAAAGCAGGACGAGAGAAGAAACAGCCCAATATAACTACGTTATGCGTGAAACACTGAAGAATGAGAATTTGAATCCGTTTCATCAGCTCATGGCTGATATGAACAACGACCCGGATGTGCCTGGAACCCATTGGTGGGAGTGCTTATTTGTGAAAGCAAAAAGAGTGAAGAAAAACCCGGTTCCTGAACTAGGGCCGGATGACAGCTTTGATAAGCTCTACGAAGAAATTCCGATAACGAAAGAGTATATGGAAGGACTGCTTGTGAAGATAAAAGAGGAGGCGGAGAAAAATTTGCGAAGAAAATAAAACGCCTCGTTATACGCGAGGCGTTTTTATTTCCAAAAAATTTACGCAAGTGGAAGTGAAATGATAAATATTGTGCCTCTTCCGGGTTGTGAGAAAAAGTTTATTTCCCCGCCATGGCGCTCAATAATGTTTCGTGCGGTGTAAAGCCCGATGCCGGAGCCGTCCGGCTGTACCAAGAGGGCGTTTTTTCCGCGGAAGAATCTCGTAAAAATAAGCGCAGATTCTTCTTTTGTAATTCCAATGCCGGAATCTTCAACGCGGATATTTGCGCGGTTTCCCTCGGTCCGGAGAGAAACAACGACGGTTCCGTTCGGCGAGTAGCGAATGGCGTTATCGATGACAATCTTGATTGCCGACTTTAGTTTTTCCCTGTCGCCAAACCCCAGCAATTCGCGGTCGGAGCGATTGAATGTGAGCGCCACATTTTTTTCCCTGACGAGTGATTGCGCTCCGGTAATGGCCTCCTCAATGAGCGACGTAAAATTCAACGGTTCTTTTTTAAGGGGAGCCTGTCCTTGGTTTTCAAGTTCTTGCGCCTTAAACATGTCATCTACGACCTTCGTAAGCCGGCTGATGTTATCAAGCCCGTTTTTTATTGTTTCCCGTGTTTCGTCTGTCAGCTCTGGCGCCTGCTGGGCTCCGTCAAGTGCCCAGCGGATGGCTGAAAGCGGAGTGCGTAGCTGATGAGAGGTTACCGTAATGAAGTCGGATTTTTCACGGTCTATTTTTAAAAGTTGGCCATATTGCCTCCGGACTGCCTCATTCTCCTCTTGCGCGTTGAGCGTATCTTTTATGACGCGAAATACGGTATACGCGTATATCGCGATCAACAAAAGACCAAGTCCAAGAATAGCGGGCCGCCCGGCATAAAAAACTACTCCGACTGCAAACGCAATGCCTCCCATGAGAGTTGCCGTCGTTTCAAGTTCGAACGACGACGAAAGTTTAACCGACTTCGGCGCCATGAGAAAATAAAAGAAGATGAGAATGATAAAAAGAACTATAATACCGCCAGCCACGAATATCCAGGGATATACAACGCTTGGAAGTTTTTCAATAGGTGCCGTAAGAAGAACAAGCGCGCCCATGAGCGCGAAAAAAAGAATGAACCGGAAAACAGAAAAAGCCCTCTTTAGCGGAGAGGAGGAAGGAGGAAACTCTTGGGACGGCGATAATCCTTTTTTCTCTTGAGGCAGCGCCATAGGCCAAAACACATGTCGTATGTATGTATCATAGTTCATTTGTGGACTCATTAAAAGACAGTCTTGTGGGCGGACGTATTGAAATTCTCGAATTGGAGAAGCCGCAATAGGATATTGAAAACAGGGGTCTGTGGATAACTTCTGTTCCCTTTTTTATATTTATGCTATAATACATTTATACGCAATGCGTTTTTACCGTTTCAACAGCCTTTTGGCTCGCGAAACATCTTTAGTTCTTTGAGTTACAATCTATCAGCACTTATTTTACATGGGACTCTCACGAGTCCCATTCTTTTTGCCAAATTTTAATCCTAGTTCTGGACTTACTCCACTATTAGCGGTGAAAAAACAAAAACCATTCACCAGAGGAAGAACTTATCATGGCGCAAAAGTTGAAAAATAATCGGGAAAAATGGCGGCTTTATAAAAAACAAACAGGAATTTTAATACTGGCAGACAGCCTGTCGGGAGTATATAATGAGACTATGGCACAAAAACCTACAATTTCTTTTTACGGCGGGGCTCAGGAAGTAACCGGCTCCTGTTATTTGCTTGAGGCTGAAAGCAAAAAAATACTCGTTGACTGCGGGCTTTTTCAGGGCTACAAATTTGCCGATGAAAAAAACAAAAAACCGTTCCCGTTCAAAGCGTCCGAAGTTGACGCGCTTGTCGTAACCCATGCCCACATTGACCATGTCGGGCGCATTCCGAAGCTCTACAAAGAAGGATTCCGAGGCATCATTTACGCAACTGCTCCAACGCGGGACCTCGCCGCTCTTATGCTTGAAGATGCTCATGGCATCATGGAGCACGACTGCCGCGAGTGCAGTGAAGAAGATTTTCTTTATACGTTGAACGACCTTGAAGGCGCCTTGAAGCTTTTTCACCCGCTCGAATACCACCAAAAAGAGCGCATCGGGAACGTCGAGTTCCAGTTTTTGAATGCGGGACATATCTTAGGCTCAAGTTTTGTTAAATTTTCCGTTGAGGGGAAAAGCATTGTTTTTACGGGAGATGTCGGAGCAGGGTCAAGCGTTCTCCTTCCTTCGCATGACGAGCTTCGCGATGTGAATATTCTTATCATTGAGTCCGCTTACGGCAACCGCATTCATAAGCATGTCGGGGACAAGTCTCTGCTTCTTGAGCGGGCAATTGAGGACATTACCCAAAAAAAGGGAACGCTCATGATACCGGTGTTCTCAACCGAACGGACGCAGGATATTTTGTATGAGATCAACGAAATGCTTGAACATCGCCGCATTCCAGACGTTCCTGTGTTTCTTGATTCTCCGCTTGCGATAAAAACAACGGAGGTCTTCAAGCGCTATCCGCATCTCTATAGTGAAGACATTCAAAAAAAGTTCCAAGAACACCGCCATCTTTTCGATTTCAAGCATCTGAAAACCACGCAAACAGTAGAGGAGTCAAAAAGCATCAACGATGTAAAGCCCCCGAAAGTTATCTTGGCCGGCTCCGGCATGATGACGGGTGGCAGAATTTTGCACCACGCGGAGCGCTATCTTTCCGACCCTGGGAGCATTCTGCTTATTGTCGGATGGCAGTCGCCCGGTTCTATCGGGAGGCGTCTCATTGATAAGGCAACGGAAGTAAAAATTCACGGCCGCATTATTCCCGTTGCAGCGGAAATACGGTCCATCGACGGCTTTTCCGCGCATGCCGACGAAGAAGAGCTCAAAGACGTTATTGCCAGAACAAAAGACTTGCTTGAGCACGTTTTTGTCGTTCAGGGGGAACAGGCAGCTGCTCTGAACCTTGTGCAGGTAGTAAAGGATCATTATGGAATTTCTGCCGATGCCCCGACATTTGGTGAGAAGTTTGAAATATAATCTTCGGTTTTTCGAAATACCCGCAGTGGTATATAATAAGAAGACGTTCCGCGTGAAGCGAAATGGGACAAACCATATGTCACAATCTCCACACATGCATCTAAAACTTAAGCTTGCCGTATCGGGCGCTGCGGAAACGGGGCACTGTGCGCCGAATGCTCTGGAACTTACGAAAGAACTCGGGCGCCAGATCGTCAAGCACAATGCTGTTTTAGTTACCGGGGCAACGACCGGAGCCCCGCTTTGGGCTGCCATTGGGGCAAAAGAGGCGAACGGGTTTGTCATCGGGCTCTCGCCTGCGGCAACGGAAACTGAACACGTAAAAACATATGGTCTTCCGCTCGACTATCACGACATGATCGTCTATACCGGCTTTGGGTATTCAGGAAGGAACCTTTTGCTGACTCGAGCCGCCGATGCCGTGTTTGTTACGTGCGGGCGCATTGGGACGCTGAACGAATTTACCGTTGCGTTCGAGGACAACAAGGCTATCGGGGTGCTTATCGGAACGGGGGGCATGGCTGACGAACTGCAGACAATCGTCGAAAAAGCAAAACGCGGCATGGGCAAAGTGGTGTATGATCCGGACCCGAAAACGCTTGTTGAAAAAGTTCTTGAGCTCGTGAAAAAAGAAAAAGTTGTTCAAATATAATCCATAACTACAGCGCATGAACATTGATGCCCTTACTATTTTTTACCAGCTGATACTTGCGACTTTCCTTGGAGCTCTTGTCGGCTTTGAGCGCGAAGTTCACGGCAAAGCCGCAGGCCTTCGGACGTACTCGCTTGTAGCGCTCGGCTCCTGCCTTTTTACTATTGTCTCGGCCGCGGGGTTTCTTGGCGTGAGTGGAGCATACGATCCTTCGCGCGTTGCATCCCAGATTGTTGTTGGCATCGGCTTTATCGGAGGAGGAATAATCTTTTTGCGCGGGGACGATGTGCAGGGACTTACAACAGCAGCAGGCATCTGGCTTTCGGCTGCCGTCGGCATGGCGGTTGGAGTGCAAATGTATTGGGTAGCTCTCTTTGCGTCTTTCCTCTCCCTTTTTATTTTGTGGGGGCTGAAGTTTGCAGAGCGCCCTTTTCATAAAGGAGAAAAGGACAAAAACGATTCATAACTGCCATGAAGGCGAACCTTGTAAAATTCATTCAGGGCATATTTCTTATCAGCGGCACTATTATCGGCGTTGGAATGTTTGGAATTCCTTTCGTCATCGCACGGTCCGGCCTTTTGCTCGGGCTTTTTGAATTAGCACTCCTTACCGCCGTCATGGCCGTTGTTCACCTGATGTACGGAGAAATAATTCTCCGGACGCCGACCGTTCACCGTCTCCCGGGATATGTTGAACTCTACCTCGGGAGGCATGCAAAAATATTTTCTCTTTTTTCTTATTTTCTTGGTCTTTCGGGAGCGCTTCTTGCATATACCGTCATCGGCGGGAAACTCACAGGAGACCTTTTTCATCTTTCTCCCGTGATGGGTCCGTTCTTTTTTTGGGCGGCGGGGAGTGCTTTTATACTTTTCAACATCAGGCAAAGCGGCGTCGTTGATACGCTGCTGAACGCGGCCCTCATCGGCTTCATGTTCTTTTTCATATTCGGTTCGCTTCCGTTCGTTCAGCCGGACAACTTTTCTTTTGGAGAGAGTGACGCCGGAAGTCTTTTTGAAAATGCCCTGCTTCCATACGGCGTTATTTTATTTGCCATTGCGGGGCTTGTTGTTGTTCCCGAAGTGCGCGCTCTTTTTGGAATAGAGAAAACCGGACTCCTTAAGCGGACCCTTATTTGGGGGACAGTTTTGCCCGGGGTTTTGTACGGATTTTTCGCTCTTGTCGTCATCGGCATAAGCGGAGAAAAAACAACTCCGGATGCTCTTATCGGGCTAAAGGACGTTCTCCCCGCTTCATTCGTGGCGCTGGGAGAAATAATCGCAATACTCGCGGCGTTCACTTCCTACATCATCATCGGGCTAACGCTCAAAGAAACGTATTTTTTCGATATGAAAATATCCCACAAGATCGCGTGGCTCCTTACCTGCTTCATACCGTTTGCGCTTTTTCTTCTGGGAATGCAAAACTTCATTCTTATCATCGGATTTCTCGGAGCTATCGGCGTCGGGATCGATGCTCTTCTCACTATCGCGGTTTTTGCAAGAGCGCAAAAAGCCGGGGCTCGGTCGTCAGAATATTATCTGGCTCTTCCCAGCAGTGTGCTTTGGGGGATCGCGGGCATGTTCCTTCTCGGCATGGTTTATGAAATAGCGATGTTTTTTTAACTCGTACGCGTCTCTAGTATGGTTGCGCGGAAAAATTATTTCGTTTTTCCGTTTTTTTATCTCCGTCGGAAGGTCGCGGGAGGAGGCGCATATGAGGAGGAAAAATGTATCCACCCATCATGAAAATTGATCTGAAAGAAAAAATACTTTGGCACGCCGAATCCGTGGATTTCGTGCTGAAAAAGCTAAAGACCGGAGAGAGGGGCCTTGAGCCGGAAGAAGCCGCGCGAAGGCTTTTGGAATTCGGGAAAAACTCTTTTGGCTATGGAACAGAGCGAACGCTCTTCAGGATATTTCTCGGACAATTTAAAAATCCTTTTGTGGCAATACTTGTCGCGGCCGGCGTGATATCTTTTTTCCTCAGCGATGTGTCTGACGCGGCTATTATCATGTTTGCCATTCTTATTAACGTCGTGCTTGGGTGTTACCAGGAAGGGAAGGCCGAGAAAGCGTTTCACTCGTTACGCATGGCTCTCGAAGAATTTGCATACTGCATTCGCGGAGGGAAGGAGCTCTGCATTCGGAGAGAAAATGTTGTGCCGGGTGATATCATTGTATTCCGTCCTGGGGAAAAAGTTCCTGCCGATGTTCGCATTATTGAGTCACGAGACCTCATACTCGACGAATCAGTTCTGACAGGTGAAGCGCTTGGAGCTTCAAAAAAACCTGGTGAACTTCCGGAAACTGCTAGTGTTTTTATGAGGACAAACATGGCGTTCGCAGGAACAGTTGTTTTTTCCGGGCGAGGTACGGGAGTTGCGGTGGAAACCGGTAGCTGCACGGAGTTTGGGCGCATTACATCCCTTGTTTCCGCTAAAACAGAAGAGCCAACCCCAATTCAAAACGAGCTAAAAAAAATATCTTTTGTTCTTACCGCCGTAACGCTCGGTATTGTTTCGGTCGTCTTTCTTTTTGGTACCTTTTTCCATGAACTTCCGCTGTTTCAAATGTTTCTTGTATCCGTCGCGCTTGCCGTATCCGCAATTCCAGAGGGACTTGCGATATCGGTAACAATCGTGCTTGCCGTCGGCATGCAGCGCATTTTTAGGAAAAAAGCCCTTGTGAGGAATCTCTTTGCGGCCCAGACCCTCGGGTCCGTTTCTCTTATCGCAACGGACAAAACCGGAACCCTCACAAAAGGCGAAATGCGGGTTTCCAGCCTTCTGACAGGAGTTGGAGAGCTTCTGCATGAAGGGAAACGCTACGACAAATCATTTCTTGGGGAAAAGGAAAATTCCCACAATCTTCTTTTGAAAATAGCGCTTCTTTTGTCCGAAGCGGAGATTGAAAATCCAGAGGCCGCACTTGAAGAACTTGTTATTCATGGGAACCCGACGGAACGAGCGTTGGTGCTCGCGGCCTATGAGGCGGGGTTTCGGCGCGAAACAATCGTTAAAGAATATCCAAGGCGTGATTTTTTACCGTTCGATTCCGGCCATAAGTTCTCGCTTGCCATTCATTCAGATGAAGAAGAGAAGAAAAATCTTCTTTTTGCGCTCGGGGCCCCCGAGATTGTTATGAAGGGTACTGCCTCGATCATGCTTGACGGTAAAACCGAGCGGTTTACCGAAATACGCCGGAAAGAACTTGTTGAAGAAGTGAACAGTCTTGCCGGAAGGGGGCTTCGTGTCATCGCGGCGGCGTATAGGCCTGTTGAAGAAGGTCTAATAGGAAGTGAGCCGATAGCGTCGTTCCAAGATCTTATTTTTGTCGGGCTTATTATCATCCACGATCCGCTTCGCGCGGACGCAAAAGAGGCAGTGCAGGTTGCGTATGGTGCGGGAGTTCGCCCGGTTCTTATCACGGGAGACCATCGCCTGACCGCTGAAGCTATCGCGAGAGAAGTGGGAATTATACGAGACGGGGCCGAAGGGCGCGTTGCCGACGGGATTGAGCTGGACCTTGTAACTGAAAAAGATTTTGAAAGAGAAGTGAGCGACATTGACGTCTATGCCCGCGTGACGCCCGAGCAAAAACTCCGCATCATTGAGGCGTGGAAAAAGAAAGGGGCAGTCGTTGCGATGACAGGAGACGGGGTGAATGATGCGCCAGCGCTTAAGCACGCCGATATCGGGATAGCGCTCGGTTCAGGAACGGATCTCGCTAAAGAAGCAGCCGACATTGTGCTTTTGGATAACAGTTTCGCCGGTGTTGTTGCCGCTATTCGTGAAGGCCGGGTTATTTTTGAAAATATAAGAAAAATTCTCATTTTTCTGTTTTCGGGCGCATTTGCCGAGGTTATCCTAGTTGGAACCTCCGTTTTTTTTGGGTTGCCTCTACCACTCCTGCCGGGGCAGATTCTCTGGATCAATCTTATCGGAGACAGTCTTCCAAATATCGCTATGGTGTTTGAGGGGGGAGATGGGGCCATTGCAACCGAGCGCCCAGAGGCATTCCGGGCCCTTTTTACGAGAAAAATGTTTTTTTTCACAGCACTTTTTGTTGTTGTTCGCATGGCATTCGTAATTTCCGTGTTTTTCTACTTGCTATACGCCGGTTCGTCCATCGGATATATTCGCACAATGATGTTTGTTTTTCTTGGGATTGATGCGCAATTCTATATTTTCGGTATGAGAAATTTCCATAAGCCTTTTTGGATTGTCTCGCTTGAGGATAATCCGTATCTTTTACCGTCTGCTATCATCGGGACTGTTTTCATGGTTTGTGCTGTATACCTTCCGATTCTTTCAAAGACCCTCGATACGGTGAGCCTTGGGATTGCGGACTGGGGGCTTGTCGCTCTCTATGGAGCGAGCGCCCTTTTTGTTCTCGAAATCCTCAAATTCTCATTTTTTAAACGGAGGGCATAGTGATTAAAAACCGGCCGCTTAACACACGTATGCACATGGAAGGAAAAAAGAAAGAACTATTGAAAAAAATCCTCGGCCTTGTTTGCATTGCTGTCGGCATCGTTGCCCTGGCCTTGCCGCTTATACCCGGCATTTTTCTGATTTTTGCCGGTCTCTATCTTTTTGGCGGAGAAAACTATGCTTCAGAATTGATAAAAAAATTTTTGAGAAAAAAAGAAGGCGAGAAATGAGTGAGACGGCAGAGAGCTTCCAAAACTCTTGACATTCTGTTTTTTATTGATAGAGTGAGGTTCGGAACCTTGTACAAAACGAGGACTTGTAAAATGAAGCGGTTGGCCATGTGGAATACTGCCGGAGCGGTTATCTTTCTGCTTCTTGGGGTCGTGCTTGTAGTTTTGCTCTGGGAAAACATCGGGGACATTGCCGAGTATTTTCCGCTTGGAGGACTTATAGCGTTATCGTTTGTTTTTGTCGGTGCTGAACGATGGCTTGGAGAAAAGGCCTGGGGGGTCATGGCGGTATCGCTTCTCTGGGTACTCTTTTGGGCATTTGGGAGCGTTTTTATGTTCGAAATTGCTTCGGTTATCGGGCTTGTTAGCCGCGGGGCAGAAACGACAACGCTTATTACCAGCTATCTTCTCGGCTCGTTTTTCTTTGTGCTTCTTATGTTCTCCAATCTGTTTCGCTTTTTTAATAAACTTTTTTCACTTCCGAGGTTCGGGAGTAATTCGTAGTTCTATAAGCCGTTTTGCCTTAGGCATTACGGCTTTTTTATTCTCCACCGCAGAAAACCACGGGCGTAAGCCCGGAGAGTATTATTTGCATCTTCTCTCCGCCGTATTGCAAATCCGCGGAAAACCTGCTATACTCAAGAGTAATAGCGATTTTTAGTGATTTTCTCTTACCATACGCCCGTTTTTCTTCAAAATAAACGCCGTTTGTCTTGTCTTTAGATGGGCTTAACGCATTATGTATAGCCAATCGTCGCGCGTTCTTCGTACGGGTATCATCGCGGTTGCCGTTTTTTCAATGCTTTTGGTTCTTGCATCCCGCCTTCTTTGAACGGAGCCGAGGTGCCGTGATATCAACGCATGTAAGGATAGCCGTTTTGCGTAGATCAGCAAATATGATATCATTAACAAGTATTTATAACTAATTAATAATTTTTTATCACTATGTTCAAATTTTCCCGATTTAGCAGGTTTTTAATAGCGGTCGCCCTTTTTTCCGTTGGAGTATTTGCGGTAGGCGCATACGCGACGCATTCGTGGGGTAATTATCACTGGGCTCGTACGGCAAATCCGCTCGTGTTAAAGCTCGGCGACAATGTGTCATCGTCATGGGACGCATATTTAGCCGCCGCATCAAGCGACTGGAACGCGTCTTCGGTGTTAAGCACAACGGTCGTTCCAGGCCGGGCGAATCCAAAAAATTGTCGGGCTACCAGCGGCCGGGTGGAAGTATGCAATAGCAAATACGGCAACAACGGATGGCTTGGTATTGCCTCAATATGGGCTACGGGTGATCACATCACGAAGGGTACGGTAAAATTAAATGATACATATTTTAACACCGCTAAATACAACACTCCAGCATGGAGGCAATTCGTTGCATGCCAAGAGGTCGGACACACATTCGGGCTTGACCATCAGGATGAAGTTTTTACAAACACGAACCTTGGAACATGCATGGATTACACGAATGACCCGGCCGGCACCCTCTACGGGCAGTTGAACAATGTGCATCCGAACGCGCACGACTATGAGGAGCTCGGAATTATCTATGCGCACCTTGATACGTTCACAAGCGCGTTCAACAAAACAGCTTCGGCGCAAGCGAGAGATGTTGATGAGTCGAATCCTTCGGAGTGGGGCAAGGTTGTGCGAAAGTCCCACGACGGACGCGCTTCTCTTTATGAGCGCAACTTGGGCAACGGCAACAAGCTCTTCACATTCGTTATCTGGGCGGACTAATTGGCTAGCATCCAAAATGAAAAGACGGCTTGATAAAAAGCCGTCTTTTCTTATTTTCTCTTCATCTCGCCTCCACGCATTTGGGGCAGGGAGGTTTTGTTTATGGGCTTATTTTGGGCTATAATAGGGCCATGAAATCAATATTTAGCTTGGAATTCCCGAAATTGAACCAGGTTGTTCTTATTATTATTTTTGCCGACTTCATGATAACAACGGCGGCCGGCCTTGTTATTCCCGTCATGGCTCTTTTTTTCGTTGAAGATATTCCGGGCGCGACCGCTTCCACCGTCGGTTTTGCGATTGCTCTGTATTGGATCATAAAGTCAATTTTACAAATTCCCATCGCTCGCTGGCTTGATAGGAATTACGGAGAGATGGACGACTACTACGCGATGCTCCTCGGTATTTTTATTGTAACGGTCGGAGCGTTCTTGTATTATTTTGCGCGGGAGGTGTGGCATATTTACGCGCTTCAGGTTCTGATAGCGGTCGGCGACTCGTTTGCAACTCCGCCGTTCTATGCCATCTTCACCCGCCACATCGACAAAAACAACGAAGGGTTCGAATGGGCGCTCCGCTCAAGTTTTTCTTTCGGTATGGGGTCTGCCATCGGCGGAGTGCTTTCCGCAATACTCGTCGGGGTCATCGGGGTGAGGTCTCTTTTTCTTGTTAACGGCTTTCTTATGCTCCTTGGTTTTATTATTATGCTTTTTTTGAAGCCGTATATTCTGCCGAAAGTTCAGAGTGTCGGGCAGGGGATTATTATGGAGCAGAAGCGTCTTTGAGTTTTTTGTAAGAAACATCTTCTGCCCCGTTTTGTTCTCGATTTCTTGCCGTTTCTTTAGATGGCCGAGCAAGTTAAAAGCGGTTAAATTATTTTTATGGAAAATCAGCAGTTACTTGATTACGTCAAGCAGCAGTTACAACAAGGCGCGGACAGGGAGACAATAAAAACTTTCCTCACGGCTCAAGGAGAGCAAGAACAAGCCATCAATGAAGCTTTTCAGGCGGCAACACCCGTCTTTGTAGCTTTTCTAAAAAAGAAAAAGTGGAAGAAAATAGTTCTAATCATTGCCGGAGTTATTATTCTTTTGGTTACCACTGTCATCTTCCTCCCCGGCGTTCTCGGCCTTTTTGCAAAAGATGTTCCTCCTATAAATGACTCCGACATTCTTCTAAAAAAAATCAGCGTTCCTAACAGTGAGAATGCATACTTTGATTTGACCAAATTGAATAACAACCTTTACGAGCCCGAAGGAAAATCAGAACTTGTCGTAAATATGGCCGCGGGCAAGTCGTGGGACGAGGCTGTTGCAGAAGAAATTGTAACTCGAAATTCTGAATTTTTTGAATATTTTGCAGAAGCGGCCAGAAAATCAAAGTTTCAGGATCCGGTCTCGGCTGATCCAGCGAAGATGACACCAAATGCGGTTTTGCCCTCGTTGAACTCGTGGCGCAGAATGGCTCGTTTGAGTGCTATACGTGCCATGTTTTTGGCTAAACAAGGAAAAGACAAAGAAGCGATTGAAGAAGCACTAAATTCAGTGAAAATTGGCCAAAAAATTCAAGAGTCCCAGGTTTTACTCATTGAATACGTTGTAGCGATTTTGATGAAGGGCACCGGACTAGAAGCCATACAAAGAATAGTTACATCGTCGAAATTAAACGGTTCGAAATTGGCCAGCTATGCTCAAGAGTTAAATGCCTTTTATAAAAACGAGGACGGCTTAATAAATTCTTTCAAAGCAGAATACCTTTTTCAGTCTTGGGCAGTAGACTTTCTTGCAAGCGGAAATAAAGAAGCGCTACAAGAGATTGTCGGTGAAAAAGAAAGCGAGAATCCTGAAATTGCAGGAAAGGTAAAAAATAGCTACTACTTTCAGCCAAACAAAACGAAACTAACCTTCGCAGAATACGCTCGCCAAAACATTAAAATAGCGAACCAGCCCTGCGGAGAGATTAAAGTAGCTGAAGTCCCGCGGCTCGCTCCAACCAGCCCCGCAAAGCTCTACGCAGAGGAAAATGCGATTGGCAAGGTTTTGCATGATGTTATTGCCGCAAGTCCAGCAACTATAAGTACGAAAAAATGCGAAGAAGATTTACTAGTTGCGGCGACACAAGCCATCGTGGCTATCAAGGCATACAAAAACGATAATGGAAATTATCCAACTTCTCTCAACGACTTAGTGCCGCGCTATCTTTCCTCTGTCCCAACCGACTTCTTTGACGGTAGACCGTTAAAGTATTCTTCTGTGAAGAAAATTGTTTATTCTGTGGGTCAGGGCTTACAGGATTTAGGCGGGAGTACGGGAAGCGATTGGCATAAGATGCCAAACCCCACATTCAAAATTGATTTTTGAGGGCGTCGGGCAGGGGATTATTATGGAGCAGAAGCGTCTTTGAGTTTTTGAATTACAAATTAAAATTCCCGGCGTTTGAGCGTCGGGTTTTTTGATTCCGTTTTGCAATTACCTTGGCACCAAAGTTTGGAATGGTCGGGTTTTCCAATTGCCTCGTACCAATTTTGCGTATATTCCATTACGAAGTGCTTCGTTATAATAATTCGTTGTACCGAGCACATAACTTATTGTGTTCTCGGTTAATTGTTTGCGGCCAGTCGTTCCCGCCCTTCAGGCGGGGATTCTGGGCAAACAATTAAAAAAGCGGAGAGGTGAGCGTGACCTATCCGCCGTGCTATCGCACTTCCATGCTGTTCATCGTCTGGTCGGTTTTCCCCGGCTTCAGACGGCGCTCAATGGCCCGCCCCTTGGTCGGCCTTCTCGGATGGTGCGGACATCCGTGCCTAGCTCATCCGTATTGGCTCCGAGTCGAGCACTTCGGGCCTCACCGCTGTTATTTTGCCTCTCCGGCTTCCGCGGAACGAAGACGGAGATTTTGGCGGACCGGGGCCCCGCCTGGAGCAGATGGGGAGGTGTTTCGGTTCCGCACGGCGGAACCCTACTCGCCTCGGCATCTTTCCGGTCCATGAACCTCATCGCGGTTTCCCGCGTTGTTGTTTTCTCCCGATGCGGATTTATACCCTCTTGGCGACTCCAGGACGCTTGGGCCTGGCTGTTCCGCCGGCAAGTTGGGCACTATGCGAACACCCGGAGGACTGGCCTCCGGCGCGCCGCATCGGGATTTCCTGTCTGCTCCGATGTCCATCGGAGCAGGTTGGTTTCTGTCCGTCCCGACGGGTATCGGGACGGGTTGGTGTTTCCCCCCCGAGAGGGGAATCCCGGCAAGCACGCGTTCCGCACCGCCGTTTGTGCGCCGCTTTAAGGCAAGTGGCCAGCCTCGAGACACCCCGTTTCTGGCAGGATTCTCTCGTCCCTTATGCCTGGTTGGGCAGTTTGGGATCCCCCAGCAACCGAGTTTACAGCCCGGTGCCGAGTGTTGTTCCTCGCGGAAGCCTCGCAGTTCTCCTCTTCGGAGAGCGAGAGCGGTCAGCATAAGCTCTGGTGCGGTGGGGAGCCGTGGTGTCCCGCCGAAGCGAGGCATTGTCCCCGTGGCCCACCGCAACAGAACAGTCGCCTACACAGAGCGAGTGTCTGCCCCTTTCGGTTGGCTCCCGCGAGGAAGTTTTGCGAGACGCAGTGAAGGAATCGGACTTCTCCCGCCGCACGTGCACGAAGCACGGACCGTGGGTTCCTATCCTCCCGCCATGCGGCTTGCCATCCAGCAACCGCGTCTCAAGAACTCGCCTTGTCCGTTCCGCTTTCGGCGGAATTAGGGCTTTGACGGCGAAAAAAATAAACGAAATTTTCATTCACTCACTTTTTTCGCTGTCCGGCTAAGCTGGGCTAATCGAGCTAAGCTCGACTGTCAGATTTTTAAAAAGTTTTGGTTCGGGAGAGTGGTTAGCTCTCCCGAACCGATGATGCTGGAGCGGGGCGCTTGGGGCCCCTTTTACGGTGGCCGTGCGCAGAGGAGATCACGCTCCCGCGTTACCGCGCTTTGCAGCGCACGTACCGGCTCCAGATTTTTTGCGGACTACCAGGCCCATGGCCAAGTAGAGGTTTGTCGACCAGGTTCATCTCGAGGCTGACCTGGTCCAGTGGAATTTTCACTCCACAACCGTTGCAGCCCTGTGGTGGGAGCCGCATACCGCGTGTTTTTTGGCGGCATCCATCGGGTTTTTACAAGTGATGCAGATGGATGAGGGTGCTACCCTCAACGGCCGTCGTCGCCCGACAGTCCGTGCCGCCAGTTCGAAAGCCACCAGAAGCAACTTCCGTTGCTCGGTTCCGTCGCCGGAACCCTCGCTGGTGGCTATTTCCTTCGCCTGATGTGCCTTTCGGCAATCGGCGTGTTTTTCGCTACCGGACTAAGGGGCCGGCTCCCATCGGTGTAAAACTGCCGGTCTAAGGGGCCCGGCGCCCATTTTTCGCCAAAGTATCGGCGGAAAAAGCTCATAAAAAACTAACTATTCTCGAACAAATCTGAATTTGTGAATACTACTAAATTACGAGCTATTTCCGCCTGCCAAGCTTAGCTTGGCCAACCCAGCTAAGCTGGGTTAGTTATGGCTTTATTTTTAAAGGGAGCAAGGAGCAGGCCGAGGTTATCGGACCCGCCCCGCAGTAATGCTAATCCGCTTTGGGTGGGAAAACGCCATAAAATATCGCATTATGGACTTTTCTCGCGCAAAGAAGATTTTTAATGACAGACTTTTATGTGTAGCTTATATAGGGTGTGCTGTCAACCCTGTTAGAGGTTCACCCACGGGGTCAAACCACATAAAACCCCCATAGCAATATAATACTATTATATCAAAACCATAGGATTTGTCAAGTACTTGGGCCTACATTCTACTCCGAATCGCAATCAGTCCGCTTTGGCCCGCCACTATCTTGTAAAGTAGATAGTATGGCAAAACAAATAACCAATGACCAA
>MHQP01000003.1 GCA_001820685.1 Candidatus Sungbacteria bacterium RIFCSPLOWO2_01_FULL_47_32
CGCCGAGCGGAACTTCACTACGCTTCATGCGAATCGCATCTCCGGTCGTTTCTTTTCTTCCTTCGCACCAAAGACGAGACCCAGTCCGGACTTGAGCGCGATATGGCCACAAAAGAGTGCGAGACGTCCGAAAAATATCTTGAAAGCGCTTTAAACACGGGCGTAAAACCCGTTGATTTCTTCGGAAGCTACGGGGCCGGGAACGAATCGGTGAGGAAAGCCCTGACCGCCGTTTCTGCAGAAGCGCAGATTGACGCCCTGCGCCAGGCTATCCGCGCGTATGTTGCGGCTCTGGACGCGGATAAGAACGACTACGAAACAAAAGTAAATCTTGAGCTTCTGCTCGATCTGAACGAAAAGGCGAAACAAGCCGCAAGCGGACAGGGCGAGAAAAAATCTCTTTCTCCGGAAGAGTTCAGCCTCCAGCCGAGTGGCAAAGGGGTGGGTGCCGGTACTACAGGAAAGAGCCAGCTGTAATTTTTCCAAAACATAAAATATCGCCGTCCCGATGGCCATCGGGACGGGTTTTTTATTTTTACTCGAAAAAAATACGCTTGTTTTTCCTGAATCGGCATTATAGAATCAAATCGCAGTTCCCCAAAATCAAAAGAGGCACACATGGCCGAAAGATCCCGCTTCGTTATTCCTGCGACCGCCAAAGAAGGGGATCCGTGTCCCGTCGGAGATGGAGGAGAACTTGTACTTTCAGGACACTGAGGTATCTGGCTTGAGTGCAGTATGCACTCGCAGGACCACTATCGGGAAGCGAACGGAAAAGAGACCGAAGAATATTTAAGCAAGAAAGACACGCGCATCGGAAAGTGTGGCTAGTATATTTTTGAGCCCTATGGGGCTCTTTTTTATTTTTTCGTACGCTTGACGCCAGTCTTTTTATATAGTATTAAAGTCTCATACGGTTTCTACATCCTTTCCCGCGCATAGAGAGGGAGGTATTATGTCGGCCGTATCCGAGCCCTTTTACAAACTCTATCAATATTTTCTGAGCCTGCTTGGAGCGGACAGAATATCCTTCCGCAATACCGAAGTGCCGTTTTATTTTTTTTCGGTCGGCATATTCACATTTCTTCTTTTAGGGGCATGCCTCATCCTTTTTCTTTCCGTCAGGGACATGCTAAGGCGAAAGGGAAATGCGCACTCGCTCGGGATGTCGTTCTCTCTCTTTTGGGAGGTCGTCGGCACTAGTGCGGCCGTTTCCGTTTTTTCCCTCTTTCTTTTGGGGTACTCGGAGCCGTACAGCATTGCTGAAGGGAAACGTCCTGTCTATAAAGACGAAGCGGTTGATTTCATCTTCGACCTCACACAAAGCCAGATGGCGCGCGATATCAAAGTGTGTGATAGCAAACTGGAGACGAAAGGAAACCGAGAACCGTGCCGGAACATTTCCCGACTGGAAGCGGTCAAGTCCGAAGCGGTATACGCCGTGAACAAACTTACCGCGGAAGGGGTATCGTACTTTTGCGTCGGATACTTTACGACCGTCTTCAACCGCCTTGTCGAGTGTACCGACAGTGTTGAGACCGTTCTTGACATGATCGAGCGGCTCGACCTGTCGTTTGCCGGAGACGCCGGAACGAACCTTGAGGGGGCGTTCGGAGAAAATTATAATTTTGTGAAAACTATTCTACCGAAAGAAGCGCGTATTACCGCAGTGGTCATTACGGACGGAGGAAGAGAAACGTATAGGCTCGGCGCTATTTCAGGAGAAAAGTCCGCTAACGGTATTTTTATCGAGCGCCCGCCGGACTGGGACGAAAAAAAGCTTGAAGCCATCGTGCGCGAAATGAACCAGAATCAATCCATCCGCATCATTCCCGTCGGCGTCGGGTCGCACGAATGGGTGCCGGTGCCTAACCTTGGGAGCGACGGCAGAGAAGACTTTGTCAAAACCGACAAGGGAGATATTCTCTACACAAAACTTGATGAGAATATCATCAAAAAGATCGCGCTCTGGAGCGGAGACTCGGAACGGTATTTCATTTTGCGCGAGGGGAAAAGCTTTGGCGACTGGCTTATAACCCAAACGCTTTCCGGGCGGAGAGTTGACAAATATGTACCCGTGGAAGAATACACCGAATATTGGATATATCCGGTAGTGCTTGCAGTACTTCTTGGTTCGCTCTATCTCGGGATGCTTGGTTTTTTGGGGAGGCTTTTTGCATGGCTTTTCCGCCAAGAATCATAGATAGCCGTTTTGCTTTTAGCAGAGCGGTTTTTTGTTTTTCGGACATTAAAAGCGAAAATTTTTGCTTCCTTGCGTGAATTATGCCTCCATGCTACTTGAAAGAGGAGGAACTTTGAAAAACCACAGGACTTAGCGGTGAATATGCCAGCAAAAAAGATCCTTTTGTTCGGTCTTGCTGTCTTTGCTTCGGGTCTTTTGCTTGGAGCAGTACTTTATGGAAAAGCAAAATGGCAGACGGAAACCGATTTCGTCGGCGAAGTTTTTCAGATGATCGAGCAGGATTCTCTTTATGATGTTGACCTGACGCAGTGCCGGTATGACATTCTGAAAGCTCTGACGAGGAATTCGCTTCAAAAACGCGACGAAACAGGCACTCTTGTTCCCGACAAAGAGTTTGTGTGTCTCGACAAGTTTTCCGGTTTTATGACGCCTGACGAAGCGAAAGAAATGGCTATCGAGATGACCGGAAAGCTTGCGGGTGTTGGTCTTGAGATCGGACTCAAAGACGGGAGGGTTTTCGTTTTTGCTCCGATTGCCGGAGCACCCGCGGAGAAGGCGGGAGTGAGGGCGGGAGACGTTGTCGTCAAGATCCGCCAGGAAGGCGAGGTTGAAGCATCGGCAGTGACGGACGTTGAGGTAGCGGCAAAGCTCATGCGGGGTAAGGTTGGAAAGATCGTATATGTAACGCTTGAGCGTGAAGGGAAAATGTTCGAGGTCGCTATCAAGCGCGAAGACATCAAAGTTCCTTCCGTTGAAGTAAAAGTATTGCCCGGAAATATCGGCTACGTCAGGCTCAAGGTATTCGGCGAAAAGTCCGCCGATGAAATGGAAGCGGCCCTCCGCACATTTAAATCTCTCGGAGCAATGCCGGAAGTCGTTTTCGATCTTAGGGAAAATTCGGGCGGAGACCTTTGGACAGCGCTCGAAATTCTTTACATGATAAATAAGAATCCGAACGATATGGCGCTTACTATCCGATACAATAAAAATCGCAAACCCCAAACGTACACAATCAAGAGCATGAACGGACTCTTTAGAGACGTTGCTACGGGCAGTGCAAAAGGAGCCGGAGAATTCTCGAACTATAAGATTGTTTTGCTCGTGAACGAGAACAGCGCTTCCGCGTCCGAAGTTGTCTCCGGTGCGATGAAAGACTGGGGGTATCAGGTTGTCGGCAAGACCACGTATGGAAAAGGCGTTGGACAATTTGTCCGGAGTTTTTCGGACGGTTCAATCTTTCGTCTCACGGCGTTTGAATTTTGTGTTGGAAACGCGAAGTATTGCCTTCATAAAAAAGGCGTTACTCCGACTGCCGAAGTGAACGACAGCCGGAAGCCCCCGGCGGATACCGGAACGGCGCGTGACGCACAGCTTCAGAAGGCCGTCGAGGTTCTAAAAAATCTTCCGTAACCGCAAAGCTCCTTTGAAAGGAGCTTTTTCTTTTTAAAAATTTTAATAGCAAGCTCTTCGTAAAAACATAAACACTTGACAGATAAAATTAAAATGTGGTATATATTATATGAGCTCTTAATGACCACGGAACAGACATAATGAAATCTGAAAACCTGGGTATTTTGGCCATATTGATTGGCGTAGTAGTTCTTATCGCGTCCTTGGTAATTCTTACGCCATCCGGTCCAACATTTCTTTCTAAATCACTTGCCTTGGTTGGGGTATTTCTCTGCCTCGTAGGATACGCGATCGAAGCCCTTTCCAGAAGGACAAAAAACCCTCGTTAATGAGGGCTTTTTCTTACTCTTGCCGATCGGATGGAATCCTCGTTGAAATAATCTTGACAACTATATAAATATATGTATAATTGATATAAACGTGCTTTCTGGAAAGAAAAGGGCAGGGATATTCCCGTCGACTCTATTCCTAGGAAAGCGTGTCTTAGCCTGTGTATCTCAGGCAAGCCTGAGCCCAGCGCTCGGTCTTTGACATGCTTTTAAGGATGGAGGGATTGGAACATCTCTGTTTTTTTGTTTCCCCAAAAGGGAGAGGAAGATGAAACCAGGAAAACTCACCGCATTTTTTTCGGTAATTGCCCTTCTTGTATTCTTCGTAGGCGCGGGATCTGCGGCTAACGCCAAAGGATCCAAGACCCCGAAGCCAGCCGTTTCAGCTTCTGTTCCTATTTATTCCGACACGCTGATAAAGCTTTCAGAGAAGAGCGTTAAGGAAACTGTTCTGGTCACGATGGAGAAAGGTTCCGGAAGCGGAATAGTCTGGACAGCTGACGGCTACATTCTGACCAATGCTCATGTGGTAGGGAACAAGAAGACCGCGCGCATCCGTTTTATTGACGGTACGGTTCTTGAGGGGAAGGTTGTGGGAACGCCAGATGTTGAAACCGACGTCGCGGTCATAAAAGTTGAACCACCTTCTCCTCTTTCCGCTGCACCCATCGCGGATTCGAACAATGTTCGAAGAGGAGAAATGGTTTATGCCATTGGCGAACCTTTCGGATTGGACTATACCCTGACCGCCGGAGTTGTGAGTGGTCTTCATCGGAACATGAGAAGCGGAGCGCAGGAGACGATTCAGACTGATGCCGCGCTGAACCCCGGAAATTCCGGCGGGCCTCTCTATAACATGAACGGCGAAGTTATCGCCATGAACGTCAGCATCGTTCCCAGGGGAAATACGGTAAGTTTTTCCATTCCTATTAATGATGTCATCTTCTCTGCACGAAGCATTCTGAAAAACGGCAAGGTCGTCTTCGGGCGCCTTGGCGCCGGCCTCATTGATCTTGCTGAAGTTCAGAGCGAAGAAGCCGCAAAGGCAGTCGGTCTTTCGTGGCCTACGGCTCAAAAGACGGGAGTCTATATCAGAGAAGTCGTGCCGAAAGGCCCCGCTGATGTTGCGGGCCTCAAGGTCGGCGACATCACTGTTTCACTCAACGGAGTTGCCATAACGGATTCATTTCAGTTTAAACATCTTGTTTCCCGTTCCGCCATCGGCGTACCTCTGCCGCTTATCGTTTTGCGGAATGGCACAGAGGTAACGCTTACGGTTTCTCTTGCCGGGCGCGAACCCGAAAAGTCGAAAGAGTTCGTGGAAGACGAAGACCCGGAAGGTCCGGCTCCGAAAAGTCCGGGAGATCCGAAGCTTCCGGAGAAGCAGTCATTTCCGAACTTCGGGAAGGGCATTATGCTGTTGCCGCCTGCGGTTCAGAGCGCTGTAAGAAATTCACAAGGCATGATTGTTGCCCGCATGAAGGGCTCCGACGGCAAGGCCATGACGAGCAGCACAAACGCGTTTCTCGTGGATTCGGAATATGCTGTTACAACTGTTGCCTTCCTCGGAGGGATGAAAAACCCCGAGCAGGTTCAGTATGTTTTTAACAATACGCCGGTGGCTCTTGTCGCGCTTGATACAGAGCTTGGTTTGGCGCTCTTCAAGCTTCAGACCCCGGAGAAAGGGAAGAAGCCCGTTCAGTTCTCGGAGCGCGTGAGTGTTGGGAAAGAATATTACTCCATCATCATCAAGGATCCCAAAGATGGAAACTCGGTTCCGTATAGTGTGCTTCTTGTGAACCAGTTGGACGACGATATCTTCGTTTTTCCGGTTGTGTTGAAGCTCGTCGGCATTGGCGCCCCCGTCTTCAACGAAGCGGGGCAGGCTGTCGGTATGTGGATTTATGTTGATAAGGACCCGAGTGATCCGGCTGATATTGCCGACGTGTCCTATGCTATTTCTTCCACGATCATTAAGGACTTCATCAAGGAAGCGAAGAAAAAGGGCTCTCGCGAGCCGGGTAAAAAGTAGTTTATCAGCAGACGGTTTTACGCCGTCTGTTTTTTATTGTTTGCCTGCGAGCGTTAGCGGTTCGCGAGCGGCTACAAATAATAAACCCCGCACCAAGCTTCAACATAAAGAAACAGATATCTTTTTCAAGGTCGAAGGCGAATTCCGTGAGATAAAGAAGCATCAAACAGAAATCCTTTCCAGGTTTGGGGGCGGGGTAATTCTTGGTTTAGTGAATGCCTGCGAGCGAAGCGAGTAGCAGAAAACCTGCCTTCTTTTTTCGAAAGTTATAGTATAGATATAAATATTTGATTAATTTAAAATAAGCTTTAACTAAAAAAAGATGAACACAGAAAAAACGCCAGAGGCAAAAGAAAAAGAAGCTTCTCCGGCAGAACTTCTTACAGAGTTATTAGAAAAATACGCGCACCCCGAGGACTCTAAGGAACACGCAAAAATCGCGGGAAAAATTATAGACGCAATAGCGGCAAGAAATAGGGAGAAACTTCTTATGCAACTTGAATATTTTGGGAATGCCCGGATTGATAAATCGTCCGATTCGAGGGCGCAGATGGTTGAAGTATCGTGTGCAAGAGAATCTCGGGCAGTTATTAGGGAACTAGAGGCTGTTCAAAAAGTTAACTGGGAAGAGTTGTCAAAAGCCGTGGGAATATAGCGCGGCATAAGATTTAAAAAGCGGTTTTCTGGTTAAATGCCTGTCTTGGCGCGTATCTCATTTCCCGTTGCCTTGTGTAAGCTTCAACTCCTCCACGGCCTCCGCCAAAACTTGGCAATATAAATTCAAACCCACTCGGTTTATGGCGCCGGATTGCTCACGCCCGAGCATGTTTCCCGCCCCTCTCATTTCAAGGTCTTTTAAGGCGATGTCGTATCCAGAACCGAGCTCTTCGAATTCTTTTAATGCAAGCAGCCGCTCCATTGCCGTTTCGGTAATGCTTTTGGGCCGGTAGGCAAAGTATGAGAACGATTGCGTCTCGCCTCGACCAATGCGTCCTCGTATCTGGTAGGCCTGCGCCAGGCCGAGGCGCGTTCCGTCATCAACGATGAGGGTATTGGCATTGGAAAAATCGAGTCCGTTCTCAATGATGGTCGTTGCCACAAGCACGTCTATTTTTTTATCGCGAAACTGCTCCATGATCCGTATCATGGATTCTTCCGGAAGCCTGGCATGGATTACTTCAAGGCGCGCATTTTTTTTCATCTCGTGCGCGATAGCCTTCCCAAGTTTCTCTTTTACAATGCCGATAGTTTCAATGCGGTTATGCAAAAAATATACCTGTCCATCCCGCTCAAGTTCCGCCGCAACGGAGCGTGCAAATGTTTTATATGAATGAGGTAAAATGAACGTTTTGATGGGAAGCCTTCCTTCAGGCGCTGTTTGGATTGTTGATATTTCGCGGATGCCGGCAAGTGCGAAGTTCAATGTGCGCGGAATGGGGGTTGCCGAAAGGCTCAAGATGTCGCAGGAACTCCGAAGTTCTTTGAAGCGCTCTTTTTGCCTGACGCCGAACTTTTGCTCTTCGTCAACAATGACGAGCCCGAGGTTTTTAAAATGAATATCTTTCGAGAGAAGGCGGTGAGTTCCAATAACAATGTCACACGTTCCGTTCTCGATCCACGAGAGAGTTTTCTTTTTTTCGTCTTTGTGGGTAAGGCGCGAAAGGGAAGCGACTGTTATGGGAAACTTTTCAAATCGCTTGACGAAATTTTTTCCGTGCTCATATGCAAGGACCGTCGTCGGAGTTATGACCGCAACCTGATAGCCGGATTCGACCGCCATGAAGGCGGCCCGCATGGCGACCTCCGTTTTTCCAAACCCGACATCCCCGCAGACGATGCGGTCCATGGGACGCTTTTTTTGCAAGTCATGCTCTATGTCTTTTATGGCCTGTGCTTGGTCAGCTGTCTCGGTAAATTCGAACGCCTCTGCAAATTCGCGGTTCATTGTCTCGTCCAATTCATATGGGAGGCGCCGTATGGCTTCACGGGAGGCATAAATTTTTATAAGTTCTTGCGCAAATTTTTCGGCGTCTTCCTTTGCGCGTTTTTTTGTCGAAGTCCAGAGTGACCCTCCGAGGCGGTGAATTGCAGGCGTCTCAAAACCGATATATGGAGATAATCTCTTTTCTTGCTCAATCGGAACAAAGAGACGGTCGGGTTCGGTTCTATCCTTTGGCGGGGCATATTCCACAACAAAAAAGCCTGAAAGATTTTTTGTTGTGCAAAATTCTAAATCTCGAATTTCAGATTTTGAATTCAGGTCTTGGAATTTGTTTAGTTTTTGGGGTTTCTGATTTCGGATTTCAGCATTCGCGGTTGTGCCGCGAAAGATGCCTATTCCATGGTCAACGTGGACAACATAGTCTCCGGATTTCAGCCCCCTCAACGTTCTTTTTGAACCGGTTCGTTTCGGCTCGGTATGCGAAATAGCTTCCATGTCCGGAAAAATATGCTCAATGGTATTTCCGAGGAATTCTATCTTGAACGGAATATCAGAATTGATGGGCCAAACGTCAATAAGGTTTCCTTTTTGGGTAAATTCTCCTTTTCCAAAGAGCATTCCTGTTTTTTCGTATCCGAAATCGGAAAGGTGTCTCAAAAATTCTCCCGGCTTTATTTCCAGTCCCTCTTCCAGAATAACGGCGTTATTTTTCCAGAAGCTTTCGGTTTTAACGGCGTGTTTTATCTTTCCCATGTGTTCCGCAAACCACAAGACACCCCGTTCCAAAAACTGGGGGGTGATGGCGACGATTAAAAACTCTTTTTGTGGCGGGCCGTTTTCGCCGGGTCCTGCCATGTTCGGCGGGGAAGAATTTGACATTTCTACCCCGCAGTATAATCTAAAATGACCAAAAAATCAAGCTCATTGAAAAAAGGGACGCATGAAAGGAATTCTGCCAAGCGGCACGGAAGCCTACATTTCCGTCGATGTCGAATGTTCCGGAAACATTCTCCCGGGAACATACAGCATGCTGTCTATCGGAGCATGCGTTGTCGGAGACCGCTCCAAAAAGTTTTATATCGAGTTAAGGCCTTTGAATGATAATTATATTCAGAAATCGCTCGAGGTTTGCGGCCTTGATATGGAATTTCTTTTTCGGGAGGGAATTATCCCGAAAGAGGCAATGGAAAAATTTGAAGAGTGGGTTAAAGAATCAGCCGGCGACAAAACGCCAGTGATGGTTGCGTTCAACGCCCCGTTCGATTGGATGTTCGTCAATTGGTATTTTTATAATTTTTTGAAACGGAATCCGTTCGCCAACTCGTGTCTTGATATGAAAGCCTACTATATGGGCATGATGAATACGTCATGGGAAGATACCAAAAGCAGCCGGATTCCGCAAAAGTTCCACTCGGAACTTTCTCATACGCATAATGCCCTGGATGATGCGCTTGAGCAGGCTGAAATGTGCGAAAAATTCTTTGCCTATCAGGCAGAACGGTGCTGTGGGAGGGTGGCATAGCCATGGACGAAAAACTTCGTCTCACTCGCGTGTTGGTTCGGGAACTGCAGACAAAAATTCCTCCTGATTCCGATAAGCAACTTATTATTTTTAAAGATGCAGGACTCGGACTTTGTCTGACGCTTGATTCTGCCGGAAAATGGCACGAGCGCTACGGAAGCGCGGACCGGTTAATTGAAGACCTTGAACAATTAATTTTTATCCTTCCAGTTGTTTTAAAAATGGTTGTTCCTCTCAAAAGCGATACCACTATGGCATCATACGCAAAACGTGTCGGCGAGTATGCGGCAGAACATAAAGATGGGCTGATACAGCTCATTATTCAAACGCTTGATGATATGCAGAGAAAAAAGGCATTAAGATTCATCTAAAAATATCCGCCGCGCGCGGCTTTTTAATTGACGGCATGGTTAATTAATGCTTTAATAAGCTATCAAAAATCTTAGCGATTCTCTTTAACAATAAAATATAGGAGAAGAGAAAACGTGTTTAGGCGAACTCTGCGAATTCTTGGTGGGGCAAGTATTGCCGCCTCTCTTGATATGGCAATGGGAATCATTATTTTCTATTGCCTTGGCGGTTTGTTTCGCCAAAAAGTTTCACTTGTCGGGTATGGGATTGCAATGCTTATGGCAGTTTTGCCGGACCTTGATGTCATAATACAGCTCGCACGTGAACGGAGATCAACCGGCGAGCATAAAAAAAGTATTACGCATTACCCAATGGCAATGATTCCTGCGGTCATGGCAGTGGCGTGGTTTCTTTCCCCATTTCTGTCGCTTGCGGGCGCACTATGCCTTTTTTGGCACTATCTTCACGATTCGATAGGGGAAGGGCCGGGGATTTCATGGTTTGCGCCGTTTAGTTTCGAGCGCTATATGCTTCGGAAAGAGAGAGACGGCTGGCATTTACGGCTGACGCCCGAAGAACTGAACGTTCTCTATTCTGCCAATACGGAAAAATGGCTTGAAGAAAACTATCTTTGTATCAGTGCAAAATCAGTTTTCGGGGTTGCGGCGCTGGTTACAGCGCTTGCCCTCGTATTGATCTAAGATGAACATCCGGTTAAGCTCTCGTGAAATTATTACGAGAGCTTTTTAGTTTTTTGCAATAATCAGGCCGCAAAAAACAAAAAATGGTTAAACAAAAATCCGGCGTTATGAGCCGGACGGCTTAGATTCGAGGTTGATGGGCCGCGTGAGCGGCGGGCCGAGCGGGGGGGGAGGGAACGACTGTACTGTCGAAGTTCTGTTTGCCAGTTCTTCGAAGATAATTATCGTATTCAATTTACCGTATTGGGCAAGATCAAGCATGCGACCGTAAGACAAGTCAATCATTTCGCGACCCCGGACGTCGTGATACTCCATCGTCATTTTGATTCGGGGCGGAAACTGGTCGTTGTCAAGCGAGTTATTGTTTTCCGCTACTTCAATTGTTATCTTCAATCCATCAGAATTGCGACCGAGAACCATTTTTTTAGTATCATAAGATTCAATTGCCATGGGGCTGAAGCCATAAATCCTATCTCCCGGCGCAAATACCAATACTTCCATGGGGCGTCCTTTTTCAAAAAACTTACAAAAGCAATTTAGCACATCTGCGATTTTTTGCAAGCAAACAAAAAACCCGCCTTGATAACTTCTTGTCCAATTCATTAATGAATTGGACAAGAGAGATTTTCAATTTTGATTTATAAAATTCATCGCGTGCGCCGGGCCGTCGGAAAGCAGCAACTCAAGGCCTTCGCCTATTTTCTTCATAATTTTCTTCATTTCGCACCCTTCGTCGCCTTTGAACTTCTGAAGCACCAGTTTCATCGCGTCCACGCGTTTATGTTTTTGGATGCCGATACGGACCCTCCAGAATTTTTCCGTTTTTAAAGCGCGCCTGACCGACTCAACTCCGCGATGCCCGGCAGCGGAGCGATTGAACGATAGTTTGGTGTTGCCAAACTCAATATCGGCATCGTCGTGAAGCACCACAACATGCTCGGGTTTCACTTTGAAATATTTAACAAGAACCGCCATCGCCCTGCCGGAGTTATTCATGAATGTTTCCGGAAGCGCTAAAGCCGTTTTTTTATTTCTTGAGATGAGGGCATTCGCCTTTTTGTCGAACTCAAAAGCGGCAAGGTCAGCCGCCTTTTGCCACCAGAGAAGGGTTTCCCGCCCCACATTGTGGCGCGTTCCTTCGTATTCTTTGCCCGGATTTCCGAGCCCGATAAGCAAATACATATCCTTTGATATATTACGGCGCGGTCGTGTACAAGAAGTGCCGGTACATACGAATGCTGCGAAAAAGTTTGTTTTGTGCCAGACCTTGGATAAATAGATAAAACGGTATAACCCTTCTATTATAATGCGGCGGGAAAAACTTGCAAAAGTTCCTGTTCCGACATATAATAAGCCCTATGTATCCTGTAATAAGCATGGTTTTACGCTTCTTTAAGGGGTGGCCATTCACGTAAGCTTATTTTTTTAACCAGAAAATAATTACCAGTAAATTTCTAACAGGATGAACGAACAAAAAACAGGACATGAAAGTGCTGTTTCGGGGTCCGTGACGCCGGAAAAAAATTCGTCAATCGATGCGCCGTATATTGAAACAGTTCCGGAGCCGAAGAAAAGTGCGATGCGCGAAATATGGGAATTTGGAAAAGTCATAGTGCTTGCCCTTCTTATTGCCGTGCCCATCAGATACTTTATCGCCCAACCCTTCATCGTTCGGGGGCAATCAATGGAGTCGTCCTTTGAAGACGGACAGTATCTGATAATCGACGAATTAACATATCGATTCCACGAGCCAAAGCGGGGAGAGGTCGTGGTATTTCGCTACCCGAATAATCCGAGCGAGTTTTTTATCAAACGTATTATTGGGCTTCCCGGGGAGCAGGTTCACATCAAAAATGGGACCATTACCATTCAAACAAAGGACGATAAAGACTTTGTTTTAAACGAATCCTATCTGCCGTCCGACCTCAAAACATATCCCGACCGCGATTTTAATTTGTGGGAAAAGCAATATGTTGTTTTGGGGGATAATCGCCTCCACTCATCCGATTCCAGGGTGTGGGGGATTCTTGACCAGCGTTTTATCACCGGAAGAGCGCTCTTTCGCGCATGGCCTCCGGCGCAGTTCGGATTCATACCGCACCCAAGTTATTAAATAATGCGAATAATGCCGATGATATGCGAATACCGCAAATAATATATTTGTAGCATTCACATTCATTCGTAGATCCGAATTATTTTATGGGAAGAAAAAAGAAATTTAAGCCAAGAATATTTCTTGCTCCAAAAGGAATGCACGACATTTTGCCGGAGGAGCAGAAATATTGGGAGCGAGTTCGCCACATGACGCGCACTCTTTTTTCGTTCTATAATTTTGGCCGAATCGACACCCCGCATATTGAAGAAACAGAACTTTTCCTGCAGTCCGTAGGGCAGGATACCGATATCGTCGAAAAAGAAATGTATTCGTTCATCACAACTGGAGGGGATGAGTTAACACTCCGCCCCGAAGGGACAGCGCCGGTCATCCGCGCCTATCTTCAGAATGGCTTTGTCAATCGTTCTCATCCGGTAAAACTGTATTATTTCGGTTCGTACTTCAGGCACGAATCTCCCCAGCGCGGGCGCTTCCGCGAATTTAATCAAACCGGACTTGAAATCATCGGCGACGAGAACGCCGTAGCGGATGCCGAGATCATGCACATTTTTTCAATACTCCTGAAAGAGCTTGGCATATCCGATTATGTTTTCCATGTGAATAGCGTTGGTTGTAAAGATTGCCGCCCGCACTATCGTTCGCTTCTTCTTCAATATTACCGTCCGAAAGCAAAGGGTCTTTGCAGGGATTGCAAAAGGAGGCTTAAGCAAAACCCTCTGCGGCTTCTTGATTGCAAAGAGGAAAAATGCCAGGTATACAAAGCGAATGCTCCGCAGCTTCTCGACAACTTATGCGAAGCCTGCAAAAAACATTTTACCATGCTTCTTGAGTTTCTCGACGAGGGCCAAATTCCATACGCACTTGACATGCATCTTGTCCGTGGCCTTGATTACTACACCCGCACGGTGTTCGAAGTGTTCGTGAACGCCGAGCCGAAACCGAACCAGAAGCCAGAAGTCGAAGAGATAGCGATGAGAGAGCCCGAAGAAGGGGAGGAAGAAAAAGCCGGAGCCAAGGCCGAGGAAATGAAGCCCGAGCCGGTTATCGAAAAAGTTCCCGAAGAAAAACCCATGTCTCTGAAGGGCATTGCCATTGCCTCCGGCGGCAGATACGACAACCTTGTACAGCTTCTTGGCGGGCGTCCGACCCCTGCGGTAGGAGGAGCCATCGGGCTTGAGAGGCTTGTCTATGTGATGAAAATGCTTCGGGTAAAGACCGGGTCGTCTTCAAAAAATAAAGTGTTTTTCGTCCAGCTTGGAGATTTTGCCAAGAAAAAAAGTTTTAAGCTATTGGAAGAAATGCGGGATGCCGGAATTTCGGTCGGAGAGTCCCTGGGGCGCGACTCCATAAAGTCCCAGCTAAAAATTGCCGACAAGTCCCAGGCGGAGTATTCGCTGATACTTGGACAAAAAGAAGCCATCGACAACACGATCATCATCCGCGAAATGAGCTCTGGAATTCAGGAAATAATCCCGCGCGACCGCATTATTGATATGCTTAAGAAAAAACTGAAAAAGTAATATGTCCGATTGCCTGTTTTGCAAGATAACAAAAAAGGAAATATCGTCCGACATCGTTTTCGAGGGCGTCGACCTTCTTGTTTTTAAAGACGTTCACCCAAAAGCTCCCGTGCATGTCCTCATAGTTCCCAAAGAGCATATTCAGTCCATCGCCCATCTTGAAAAGAATCACAACGAAATAATTTCGAAGCTCATTTATACGGCAAAGCGCGTTGCGAAAGAAACATATAATTTAACCGGTTATAAATTAATATTTAATGTTGGCCGGAGTGGAGGGCAGGTTATAGACCACCTGCACCTTCACCTTCTCGGTGGATGGTCGATGGGGGAAGACCCCAACCAGGTAATTTCAAAGGTATAATTCAAAACTCTAAATTCTGAATCCTGAATAAAGAACTCTGTTCATAATTCAGCATTCATAATTCAGAGTTCAACATATGGTATTCGTACGAAAAAAAGAAAAAGAAACTTCGGCGGCGATGCTCCGGCGGTTTTCTCGTATGGTCCAGCAGTCGGGCGTTCTTATTCAGGCGCGCAAGGGTAATGCCTTCAAAAAACCGATGAACAAGCGCGCCATGCGTGTTCAAGCGCTCCGCAGGATAACAAAACGGGCGGCGCGTGAAAAACTCTCAAAGCTTGGCAGGATTGAAGCTCCGAAGAAGCGATAAGCAAGACGTTGCACCATATCTACCTTTTGTTTTTTAGATATGCCGCTTAAGCAAAAAATAGAAGCCGAACTTAAGAGCGCGATGAAAAATAAAGAGGAGCTCCGCCTCTCTGTTTTACGTATGCTGAAAACAGCCATTGGAAACAAAGAAGTTGAAAAAAGGACAAAACTTTCAAAGACAGGCACAGGAGACCTTGAAAAAGAGTCCCAGCTTACCGACGAAGAAATAATGGAAGTACTCCGCGCGGAATCAAAAAAAAGGAAAGACGCAGTCGCTGGGTACAAACAAGGCGGGAGAACGGAAATGGCCGAGAAAGAAAAAAGGGAAATGGAAATTCTGCAAAGCTACCTTCCCGCTGAAATTTCGGAGAGTGAATTGAATATCCTTGTGGAAGAAGCGGTCAAAGCAACCGGCGCCCAAACCCCTAAAGAATTCGGTCGCGTGATGGGATATGTGATGGGCAAGGCAAAAAATCGCGTTTCCGGAGATCGTGTAAGCGAGGCGGTTAAAGCAGTACTCGGAAAATAAAAAGTGCTCCACAGACGCTTTTTTACAGCACAAAAGCATGCTTTTTATCAGATGCCCGGGCAATTATGACCTGCGCGCAGATTAAGAAAAACAAACAGCAAAGTATTCTTGTATCTAGCCATAAAATATATAGACGGGTATGGCAATTGTTTTGAATAATAGTAAGATGAAAGTAGATATACGGGGGGCAGGGGGGGTACTTTCGAAAGCATTGACGCGTCTCAAAAAAAGGCGCATTTTTAAAAAGAAAAATTACCCGATAACAGTCGTTTTTGTCTCTGGAGAAGAGTCCCGGAAGCTTAACAAGGCTCATCGTCAGAAAAACAAGCCCACAAACGTGCTTTCCTTCGATTATGAGGCTTCCGGCGAGCTTATTCTTTGCCCGGAGGTCATACGAAAAGAGGCGAAAAAAGCCGGAAATAGCGTAAAAAAGCAGACCGCCTGGATGATTGTTCATGGTCTCGTCCATCTTTCGGGACTTCACCATGATCAATCGGGTAAAAAAGCCGAAAAAGCGGAAAAGTTGGAAGAATCTGTTCTCGCAAGTCTCGGCTTCAAATAACAAAGAAGTTCATCCCGCTTCCGCCCCCCAACTGCGTACCTAGGCTTGTCTCCGGAAAACCATATTCACCATTCCATAATCAACATTCTCATAATGAAACGAACCATAACCGCAATTGATATCGGCACGACGTCAATCTCGACCATCGTTGCCGAACGCCAGAAAGACGGAGGAATCCGTATTTTGGGGATTGGACAGTCGCCTACCTTCGGCATGAGGCGGGGAATGGTTGCGGATATTGAAGACGTTACGAATTCTCTCAAGCGCTCTGTTAAAGAGGCGGCAAAATCTTCTGGTATCTCCATAAGGAGTGCCGTTATCGGTATCGGCGGAACGCACATTAACACGTTCTCTACGCGGGGGGTTGTTGCAATTTCCAGAGCCGACGGAGAAATTTCCGAAGAAGACGTCCGCAGAGTGAACCAAGCTGCGGAAAATTTCATTCCAAAAAATCCAAACCGCGAGATAGTTCACATCATTCCGCGCGAGTACAAAATAGACAGTGAAGGCGGCATCAAAGACCCGGTCGGCATGAACGGCATACGGCTTGAGGTTGATGCCATCATCGTTGACGGTTCAAAGTCGGCCACTCAAAGCGTCGTCAAGTGCGTCAAAGCGGCTGGCATCGAAATTGAAGACCTTGTCTTCTCGTCTTTAGCTTCGGCCGAAGCAGTCCTTTCCAGAAGACAAAAGGAGCTCGGCGTCATGCTTCTTGATATCGGTGGGGGAACGTCGGATTTTTCCGTCTGGGAAGAAGGCCGCTTGATACACGCGGGAATTTTTCCCGTCGGCGGGTTGCACATAACGCAAGACCTCGCGGTGCGCCTTCAAACGCACATAGACGTCGCTGAACAGGTAAAGATACGCTATGGCCACTCCATTCCGGATACGCTTTCAAAAAAAGAAATGGTGCAGTTCGCCGATTTCGTTGAGGGGCCGGAAGGAATAGACACCACAGGCTCTTTTTCCAGGCGCGATGTCGCTGAAGTTGTCGAAGCGCGCCTTAAAGATGTCTTCGAGCTTTCGGCAAAAGAATTGAAAAAAATAGATAAAGCCGGGCTTCTTCCTGCGGGAGTCGTTCTTATCGGAGGAGCAAGCCGTATTCCTGGCATCATGGAACTCGCAAAGCACGAGCTCCGGCTCCCTATTGAGATTGGAAGTCGCGTGAACCTTCCGACCCTCGAAGACAAGGAACTTCAAGACCTCCTCTTCACCTATCCGGTGGCGTTGGGGCTTGTTGCCTGGCAGATAAATAAAACTTCGGGGAGTGAACGCTTTTTTTACAACCCCGCGCTCTCCGGCTACACATCCACTGTTAAGAACTGGTTGAGGATGTTCTTGCCCTAATTCCCGCGGGTATACGCCGTTTTACGGAACGAATCATTTATCCGTCCGCAAGTTTTTCACCTGCCTGCCTCGTTAGAAATTCTGCGTGCAGTGTATTCATTAGGCTTTTTAAGCTTTTTGTTAAATAAAAAAGTTTTGACATATATTTCTAATAGGGTCAATATTGGCTTTTAGCGATAAATAGTATAAGAAAGAAGTAGATACATACTCGTTCAATTTTGTAAAAATACATATACATGCCAAATGTTAAACCGGATATTGAATCATACGCTCGTATCAAGGTTGTGGGGGTAGGGGGCTCGGGCGGGTCCGCGATCACCCGTATGATGGACTCCCGCATTCATGGGGTGGATTTTGTCGTCATCAATACCGATGCCCAGCATCTTCACCACCACAAGGCAAATAGCAAAATCCATATCGGAAGTAATCTTACGAAAGGACTTGGCGCGGGAATGAACCCGGAAATCGGAAAACAGGCCGCGGAAGAAAACCGCGACGAAATTCAAGACGCTCTCAAGGGCTCCGACATGGTTTTCATTACCTGCGGGCTTGGAGGAGGAACGGGAACGGGGGCCGCTCCGGTTGTGGCTGAAGCCGCGCGAGCCGTCGGTTCGCTTGTCATCGGAGTTGTAACAAAACCGTTTCATTTTGAAGGCTCACAGCGTTCACGCATTGCCGACGTCGGATGGGACAAGCTTCGCGACAACGTGGACGCGCTCATTACTATTCCGAATAACAATCTTTTGAATTTAATCGAGCGGAACACCCCGCTTGTCGCCGCCTTCCGCACGTGCGACGAAGTGTTGAAAAACGCCGTTCAGGGAATTTCGGACCTCATCACGATGCCCGGTCTCATCAATATTGATTTTGCCGACGTTCGGACGGTTATGGAAAACACCGGCTCCGCGTTGATGGGTGTCGGGGTTGCATCAGGAGAGAACAGAGCACAGCAGGCGGCACAACTTGCCATAAGTTCTCCTCTGCTTGATATTTCCATCAACGGAGCGAAAGGGATTTTGTTCAACGTTTCCGGCGGTGCTGACATGTCTATGTGGGAAATAAATGAAGCCGCAAAGGTTATAACCGAATCCGTTGATAAAGACGCAAAAATAATTTTTGGCGCGGTTCATGATGACAGGCTGAAAAAAGGAGAAATAAAAATTACCGTTATCGCGACGGGCTTCGGGAGCGGAGTTCCCTCAATGAAACGGGAGGACAAGCGCATGGGAAATGGCAATGGGAACGGAAATAACGGAGGGGGAAATGGGATGCATAGGCCGCAGGGAACAAGTGTTCATACGGTTTCTTCCTCGATGGGAACGCCCAAACCGCAAGCAGAGGAGGAATCGGAGTGGGACGCGGTACCAGCATTCTTAAGGCGCAAGAAAAATTAATTTTTTTAGGCACACAGCAAGCCCCCATTCGGGGGCTTTTCTCGTGCTTTCCGGCTTCTCCTCTGGCAGCAAAACAAATTTGTCAGGGTTGTTTTTTTTATTCTTTTTGGTTATAATAGTCGCGAGAACTTTTACATAGAGCGGGGAAGAAGAATTGAATTTCAAGAGGATTATCGTTCCTTCTATCCTTTTTGTATCTCTTGGGCTTGTCCTCTCCTGTAATCAGGCAGAAAAGCCATTGAGCCAGGCCAGCACAGAGCCAACTGTTGAGGCGCCGAAGGCTCTAGAGCCAGCTCCCTCCACGGCCAAACCTGTGGATACGGCAAAAGCTCCAAAGCAAGAAAAGAAGACCACGCCGCAACCAAAAGATAAGCTTGCAGAAAAACCGGGCGCAAAGGAGGCGTCTCCGCCTCCAGTTGTTGAAAAACCGGCTGATGCTATAAGCAAGCCGAAAGAGGCTCCACCCGTAATCGAGCCCGCGCCAAAACCTGAATCCAAGCCTGAACCTAAACCCAATCCTCCGGCTGTAGAAGTGAAACCCGTTGATCCGCCGGCAGAAATTGTTTTCAAGGCAACGCTGGGAGACGTGACCTTCTTTCACGCGAAACATATAGCGAGAGAAAAACAGTGCGCTGTTTGCCACGATTCGATATTTCCGAAGGACAAAACGAAGCCTTTAAATTTTAAAGGGGGCATGCATCAGACGGCAACTGCGAATAAAACTTCGTGCGCAACCTGCCACGTGCCTGATGGCAAAGCTTTTGCGGTCAAAGGGAATTGCATGAAGTGTCATAAGAATAAGTAAAAGAGAAGCGGTAATAAGCTCAATCGAGCTTAATACCAACCGCATGGTTCGCCCGGCGGTTTTTCATTTCTAAAATAATAACCCTTCTCCGCCAAGGCTAAGGAAGGATATGTGAGTATCCCAGCGGGGTAAAATTTGGTAAAATAAATTTATGAAACGGGTCGAAGCGAGTTCAAAGGCATTTTTTCTGAATATATTAATAACCAGCAAAACGCGTGCGAAAAAAGCTTTTTTTAATTTTTATCGGAATATGGCTGGTCACGTATTTTACGCAAGACCGGTATCGCTGGGTAACGGATATTTCCCCCGAAGTTCTCACGGATCCGATTCAGACAAAAGTTGCTGACGGGAAACCGATTCTTTTTACAAAGGACGGATTCTCTTACACGCTGACGCCGTTATTTGACTATGATATATCGGGGCTTGTTGTGCACCGCATGATATATAACCGGTGGTTCAGCCTGTCCAGGACCGATAGCGTTTTTTTCATGGATATTTGCATGATATGGGGCGAGAATGTTAAGCGAGGGACGTATCGCAACGGCGATGTGGATTTTTTACAGGATGCCCGTTTTTGCCGCTATTCATACGGAGAAGGCCATGAAATTTTCAACAACGCGTTATCTAATAATCACTTGGTGATACGAGATGATGATAAGGAGCGTCTGGTTGAGGCAATTCAAGCGGGGGACCAGGTAAGGATTCGGGGCAAACTCGTTAATGTAGAAGCAAAAGCTCTGGCAAATCCGGAGCGGTATGAACCCACTGACCTTTTGTGGCCTACAAGCACAACCCGGGACGACACTGGAGCGGGTGCCTGCGAGACTATTTTTGTTGAAAGCGTGGAAATCTTAAGGCGCGGCAATCCGTCATCACGAGTGCTTCACTCCGTAAGTTTCTATGGCATCATTATTCTTTTTGTGTGGGCTCTTGGAGAATTGACTTTCGAAGTATATCGCGGGGAATTACTGATACAAAAGCGTTCGTAAGGGCGCGGGGCAAGCGCCTGGGTAGTTTTGAAAAATAGCCGCGGAATAGGGAGCGGGCCGGGGCGCCGAATCCACCCTTTTGATTATTTGTCACAGTTGTATTTTGATATGTCCTTGCTACAATAAAATTATATGAAGGAAGCCATTAAAGAATTGGAGAAAAAAGAAGTGATGCGGAACAAAGACTGGCCGGACTTTGTCGAGTATGATGAAAGGACATTTCCGACGGTAAAGCCGATGGTGCAACAGGCGCGGTACCTGCAAGAAAAGTTTGGGCTTGCCCAGGCAGAAGCGAATGATATTATTGCATATAAAAACTATCTCGACTTTACCTTCCCTGAGCTCGTTGATAAAAAAATCCTTGATATTGGGTCTGGTATGGGTGGCTTCAAGCAGGGGCTTATGAAAATGGGTTATCGGGCGCGCAATATTGTCAGTCTTACCAGGATCTACAATAGAGTGTCAAAAGAACAGAAGCTGGATATCCAGGGACTTGCCGAATTCCTCCCGCTGAAGGACGAAAGCTTTGATATCGCCGTTGCGAATTGTTCAGTGCCCGTCATGGCGGCTTCCGATGGGGATTTTGAGATCATCCCTCAAATATTTAAAGAAATGATGCGCGTTGTGAAGAGGAGTGGAGAGCTCAAAGTATACCCTGTCGGTGGGTATAATGCTGAATTTGACGACAGAACGAATAAAAGTGGTGCCCGGCTTACTCAAATAATGAGGCGCGAGCTCGAGAAGCTCCATAAAGAGCAGCCGGGGACAAAAATAAAGATATCTAAGGTGCTATTCGGCGGTGATTCTCAAAACTATGGGTACGCTCTTTCGGTATGGAAGTAGCGGCATGCCACCCGTTCTTTTTTTCAAATATTTAAAAACGTCCGCGCGGGCGTTTTTTATTACGAGCTAATAAGTATCAATGTTGTGTCAAACGGATTTCGCAAAAAACATTCATATTCCGAACAAAACCGCGAAAAAGAAAAATAAAAAGTTATCCACAAGAAAATGCTTTTATTTTTTTCCGGATGCGATAAAATGTAAATAACAACATCAGATAAATCCTTTTAAATTTTTTTAGGAACTCAACCTGCCATCCGTTTTTGCTTTAGAATGAGATTCGCAGAAGGGGAGGTGGGGCCTAGCCTCACATTCTACGCTCTGCATTCAAGAAATTTCTAAAATCCAAAAATGGGTGGCATTTTTGTCCCCAAAAAACAACGCACATGGCCCCAAAGATCACAATTCCCTTTAAGTCGGTCCGCAAACGCGACGGCAGAGTCGTCCCGTTTGATGACGAACGCATATCGGGTGCTGTGTATCGGGCCATGCAGGCTGCCGGAGAAGGAGACCTCTCAAAAGATCCGGCGCGCGTTGCCGAGCGAGTGTTGAAGGAGATTGTCAAAAAGTTTCCGGCGGCCCATGTTCCGGCGATAGAAGAGATACAGGACATTGTCGAGAGCACTCTGGTGCTTTTGGATTTTCCAAAAACCGTAAAAGGCTACATTCTTTACCGAAGCAGGAGGAATGATATTCGCGAAAAGCAGAAAGTTGTTCCGGAACACATCCGCCAGCTTGTTTCACAAAGCAAACAATATTTTAGAAACCCTCTTTCAGAATTTATTTATTACCGCAGTTATTCGCGCTGGATGGAGGAGGAGGGAAGGCGCGAGACATGGATAGAAACGGTTGACCGCTACATGAGTTTCATGAAAGAGAGCCTGAAAGACGGTCTGAAGGACGCGGAGTATAGCGAAATTCGGGAAGCGATATTAAAGCAGGAGGTCATGCCGTCCATGCGTCTCATGTGGAGTGCCGGCAAAGCGGCGCGCAAAACGAATGTCTGCGCATACAACTGCTCGTTTATCGCACCGTCCAAACTCGGAGACTTTGCCGAGATAATGTATCTTCTGATGTGCGGAACGGGCGTCGGGTTTTCGGTTGAGTCGCAGAGCGTTCAGAGGCTTCCGATAATAAAAAAACAGACAGGAAAAGTTTTGAAGGCTTATTTTGTCGAAGATAGCAAAGAGGGGTGGGGAGACGCCCTGACGGCTGGGCTTAAAGCGTGGTACGGCGGACAAGAAATACCGTTCGATTATTCTTTGCTCCGTCCGGCGGGGGCGCGTCTCGGCACAATGGGGGGACGCTCATCCGGCCCCGAACCTCTGAAGGCACTTCTCGATTTTTCACGGGTAAAGATATTGTCGAAGCAAGGAAAGCGCCTTACGAACATTGATATCCATGATATCATCTGCAAAATCGGCGAGGTTGTGGTTATGGGAGGGGTTCGGAGGAGTGCTTTAATTTCTCTTTCTGACCTGGACGACGAAGAAATGCGGAATTCAAAAATGGGGCAATTCTACGTTGCGCATCCGGAGCGGGCAATGGCGAATAATTCCGCCGTATATAATGAAAAACCGAACACAGAAACATTCCTCGACGAGTGGCTTGCGCTGGCAAAAAGCGGGACGGGCGAGCGGGGGCTTTTCAACCGTGGAAGCCTCAAGCAGCAGCTCCCCAAGCGTCGCTGGAAAGTATTTGAAAAGGACGCTCTCACATGTGGAACTAATCCCTGCGGAGAAATTGTTTTGAAGTCAAAGCAGTTTTGCAATCTTACCGAAGTCGTTGCCCGGACCGAGGACACGGAAGAAACTCTTTTGAAAAAAATGCGCCTTGCGACAATTCTTGGAACGTATCAGTCAACACTTACAAATTTCCGCTATATTTCGAAAGAATGGAAGAAAAATTGCGAGGAGGAGAGGCTTTTGGGGGTCTCTATTACGGGCCAGTGGGACTCTCCGGCAGTGCGTAATGCCGAAATGCTTAAGGAGATGAGGGAACGCGCGGTTGAAGTGAACAAGGATTATGCCAAGCGGTTTAATGTCAACCAATCAACCTGCATTACGTGCGTGAAGCCTTCGGGGACCGTTTCCCAGCTCGTTGACGCGTCCTCCGGAATGCATCCGAGGCATGCCAAGCATTACATCCGCCGCATTCGAATTTCCGCGACCGATACGCTTTTCCAGATGCTGAAAGACCAAAAATTCCCGTATCATCCGGAAGTTGGACAACTCGAAAGCTCGGCGACAACATATGTGCTCGAGTTTCCGGTAAAAGCACCGATAAGTGCCGCCTATAGAAATGACCTTACGGCCCTTGACCAGCTTGAGTACTGGAAAATGGTGAAGGAGAATTATACGGAGCATAATCCGTCAGTAACGGTTTCCGTCGGAGAAGGCGAGTGGATAGAAACCGCGAATTGGCTTTACAAAAATTGGGATATGCTCGGCGGACTTTCATTTCTTCCGCGAACCGACCACGTCTATCAGCTTTCGCCCTATGAAGAGGTAACGGAAGAAAAATATAACGAGCTTCTCGCCAAAATGCCGAATGTCGACTTTGCGAACATCATAACGTATGAAGAGGACGACCGCACGACGGGCTCGCATGAACTTGCGTGCGTTGCGGGAGTGTGCGAAATTGATTTTATAAAGAGCGATACGTCGAAAGACACGGCGCCCGGAACAACGGAGCCCGTCATCACGGAAGTTTAAGGATGAGAATATTTTTGAAAACAGCCCCGATGTCCATCGGGGCTGTTTTTTTGTTGCTTTTTTTATTGAGCATGCTATAAATCAAACAGTTTCTTGAAACCATGGGCGGGGGAATATGCTTCTTTCAGAATATGTGACGAGGAAAAGTCTTCGGAATATCGGTCTTGCCAGAAAAAGTCCGTCGGTAACTATTGACAAAGCCGCTTTGGCCGTATATGCGGAAGAATTGAAGAGGGGGAAAAAGACGGCTTCAAACTGGAAGTTCCCCGGAGTCCATCCGGAAGACAACATCGCGTTTGCCGGTATGTCGCTTGTTGGTTCAGCAGTCAATTTTCATCTTCCGCTTGCCGATAACCCGCGGGAAAAATTCACCGTCCCGAACCCTTCGGGCAAGGCGTTTACCGGATCATTCGGAATGGAGCGGTGTTTTTACAGAACATTCGGAGAAACGCGCGTTACAACGAGACATTTGTGGCCGTTCTTTGGCACACTTCAGGCCACGAAAGATTTTTTCCGCGGCTCAAACCAAATTCCGCTCATTGAGCACCGGCACTGGATTCTTCAGGAAGTTTTGACGGTGCTTGACGAAAAGTTCTCCGGAAATCCGATGTATATGTATGAAGAGGCAAACTGGAATGCCCCGGAGCTTATCCAGATTCTTACTGACTCGTTTCCACAGGCGTTTGGGGATGACGTTTCAACTCTTCCCGTTTTTTCCTACGGCGGAGACATATTTGCAAAAATGCGGCATGAACTCGTTTTTCCGTTCTACAAAAAAGCAAAGCTTGTTTGTTTGTTGTATCACGGACGCGCTCTTGATCACGACACAGAGAACGGCGCGTTAAAACCGCTCACCGGCATGCACAATTTGACCGCGGTGGAGGATTACCAGGTTCCACGGGCGCTTCAGAACGAGGGGGTGCTCGTGTATAGCGATGCCCTTCTTGAAAAAATCAAGAATTACGAAATTATCCGGCGCCACGGCGTTGAAGAATTGGAAATTCGGGCCAGTACTACCGAAGCCAACGCGCAAATTTTGGAAATTCTGAATGACGGACTTGAGCCGGAAGACCCGAAGTATTGGACCATCAATGAACTCGACGGAGCCGAGTGGTTTGGTTCCCGAGGATGCCCTCTTCCTCACCACATTACGCCGAGCACAGCCTACTAAAGGAAAAGTCCCGCATGGGACTTTTTTACTAGCTTTCTTTTTATCTGCCGGAAACTAA
>MHQP01000004.1 GCA_001820685.1 Candidatus Sungbacteria bacterium RIFCSPLOWO2_01_FULL_47_32
TAAAAAAGGGCAACGAGCCCTTTTATTTTTTATCAAGTTAGAATGCAACTGGCTCCTGTCGAATAACGTGGTATAATAATTCTAACTTTCGTTTTATATGCTGGGAGTCATTCTTGCGACAATCGGCGGCCTTTTTGAAGAAGCTTCATCCGCTATCGGAAAGTTTGAAGTTTCAAAACACAGGGAGAGCGTTTACTCCATGGCCTTTTTAGGCATGTTTTGGGGGGTATTTTTCTATCTTGGAATCGGCATATTCAGGCATTCACTCGTTTTTTCCCTTGCGTCTCTTCCCATTTTTTTGACGCGGGCAGTTTTTGAAATAATACAAGTATATGTTTCAACGTATGCGACGATAAAATCCGACAGAAGCACGTTCGCATTTGTCCGGACCATTACGATACCTCTGCTTTTGGCGGTTGATTTGTTTTTGGGGTATGCGTTCAAGGAAAACCAGATAGTCGGAATTACTCTTATTATCGGCGTTTTCATCCTTCTTCTTTTGAATAAAGGGATAAAAAAAGACGGCATGATTCTCACTGTTTTTAGCGCGGTGAACGCCGTTATTACCATTTCGCTCTTTAAGTATGATATTTTGCATTACAATTCGGTTGAGGCGGAGCAGACACTTATGTTTGCAATTCTTCTAAGTTACTTCTTCGGCGCTGACATCATGCGCGCGAAAGAAAATCCTCTGCGCCTCCTGGTTAAACCCATCTTTTTTGCTCAATCCGCAACACAAGGAATTGCGACTGTGCTTTCGGGGTTTGCTTTTCTTTTTGCTCCGCCATCGGTCATCATTGCGGCTTCGCGTTCCTCCGCTATTGTGTGGTCGGTTGTTTCCGGAAACCGAATTTTTAAGGAAGACCACATCGTTCTCAAAATCGTTTTACTCGCTCTGTGTATTGTGGGAATTATTTTTCTTGCGATATAACAATCTCAAAATAAAACCCGCCAGATTTAGCGAGCGGGGGTACGCGGCGGTTTTTAAATTTTCAACCGCAAAAACTTACTCCAAATCAAGCTTTAGTTCTCCGTTCTCTTTCGTTTTGAATTCGGTATGGCTGCTTTCCATCGCGGTACCGCCCTGAACGCTCCCGTTGATATGCGCGTCGTCTTTTTTTGTGTTGCTGTCTTCGGCCTCTTGCTCGTTTTCGTCATCGTGGCGCGCATCTGCGCTGTTTTTTGTTTCTTCTTGTTCGGTAATACCTATTTCCGAACGATCTTCTTCATCACTTTCGTTCGGTTCTAATTCCCCGGATAGAGTGCTGTTTTGGCCGGTATTTATTTGAGTTTCTGCTGTTTTATCTCCTCCACGATTGCTTCTTTGCAAAGAATCAAGGCCAAGGCGTATTTTAAACGTCCGCCGAGCCTTCAAGAAAACTTTTGCTTCTTTCGCGATGCGGAGGGATTTTTGGAACGAAATAAACGCGTTAGTATAAGTTCCGGCGTCTAATTCCGACTTTCCGACTGCATGCATATTCTCCGCGAGTGCTATGTCCGCTGTTGCGGCCGCTATGGCTTCGGAGTCAAGCGCTGTCTTGTTTTTTTCAAGAAGAGCTTTTACTTCGGCAATAGTTCTTTTTGAAAGGGCAAACTGCGAATTCGCCGCTTCTTTCATGGCGCCATTTTCATTTTTAGAAGAAAGCTCGTCCTCAAAATCTGCCCGGGAGTCGGCCATGTCTTGTGCGCTTGCTCCGGCGCTCAAAATAATGTCATGGGCCTCTTCGTCTTCGGCATATTTTTTTGCAAGTTTCTTCAGTATGTTTGTATGCGTGGAAAGAGATGATTCCAGGTCGGAACTTACTTCAGCTGCGGCTTCTAGTTTTTTTTCGTTTCTGAATTTTTCTATATGTTTTTTTGTTTCACTTGTGTGCGTTTCAAGGCGGATATTAATGTCTGCCGCAGTTTGCTTGTCGAGCTTTCCTCTCGAGGCAAGGACTTCTGCTTCTTCAAGCCTCCGTTTTGCCCGTTCGGCATCCCATCGCGCTTTGTTCTCTTCAGAAAGCGTCAGAACCGCGCGGACTTCTTCGTTAACTCCTACCTTTATCGGGTAGAGCACAGAGCCGGGAAGCGAACCTTCGGCGGCAAATGACACACCGCCTCCGAAGATCAGGATGAGTATAAAAATAGCCGGCGCGGTCCGTGAAAGTGTTGGCGGGTAGAACCCGAGGAAGTGCCGCTTGCGCCAGTGTTGATGCGTGCCACCCGGTGTTTGTGTCGGATTATTTTTCATAAACGAAACAAGGGCAGATTGAACATCAGCTTTTTCATTGCGCGAAAGGCCGACTTTTTTTGACTCTTCGCTTAGTTGTTTGAAATCTTTGAACATGGCTATAGTTCTTTTGTTTCCGGAAAAAGTTCTTTAATTTTTTTAATACCGCGGTGTATCCGTACCGAAACAGCATTTTCCGATTCTCCCAGCACATGCGCTATCTCTTTCGGGGTCATGTCGTCGATGTAGCGCATGAGAACAATATCGCGGTAAGCCGGGTCAATCCTTTTGAACGCGGCAATGACCCGCTTTGCTTCGATGACCGTATCCATGGCCGAGGCAGTTTCAAACGATGGCTCAAACCCCTGTTCGCGCATTACTTCAAGCGATACACTTGTTTTTTTTCTGGATTCGTCAATGACGAGATTGTTTGCGATCCGGTATAAAAAAGCCCGGATATTATCTACAGTGTTTCCCTTTGCGATATATTCCCACGCCCGCATGAATGTTTCCTGGGTCAGGTCCTTGGCGCGGTCTCTCACATAGAGCCGGAAATAACAATGGCGAAAAATAGCGTCGGAGTAGTCGGTGTACGCTTTTAAGAATATTTCATTTTGGTCATTTTGGGCCATTAGCGGTTTCGTGTTATATGACGGATTTGCCGTTGTTTTCTTACGCTGATACATTGATATCGTGGGTCACATAGTAGAATATTTCTGTTCTTGCGTCAAAAATGTATAATTGGGCTATTAATCCAACCCAAAAGTTGTCTTGAATATGGAAAAGCTGCCAAAACGGGAATATCCTGTTGAGCGCGTCATCGGACGCGGTTTTAGCGAGGAAGATTTTGAAATTGCACGGAAACTTATGAAAGGGCGGTTTGAAGAACAAAATATCACGGCCCTGGAAGAGAGGCAGAAAACTTCAGAGGAAATACGCATAATTCAACAAGTAAACGAAGCAACCAATGCACTTCTCCAACGGTATGGGGCTCGCCCTCTCGATGTTCCTCCTGGCAACGTTCATATAATTTCTCCGGAACATTGGCCGGAAAGCCATAAAGACGCCTCCGCCTTTTATGAATTTTATCTCCAGGCAATCGCCTATCAAGATTTGGAACGTAAGACAGCGTTAGCCTACAGGACATTCCATGAAATGCTCCATATAAAATTCCATCAGGCAAGCCAATTTGTTGAGAATGGGTCCGTTCGCGGATTTATGCCATATCGCTCGGGACTTGGCCTTTCAAGCCCGAAACGGCATGGGCAAGCTCCATATTTTCACAAACCAAACGAGGCTGTCATAGAAACATTGGCAATAGAGTATTGGAAAAACGAAATAGAGAAAAACCCCGAATATGCCGATGAAATAAAAAATTTAAATGCATTCAAAAAGGTGCTTTTGGAATGTATGCGCACTGAAGAAGGCAGAAAAAACTTAGCACTTACGGAAGAAAATATTCAAGAGCTCTACTATGTCAACTATATAGAGGAGGCAGACAAGTATAAATTTGACCGTTTTTCATATGAGGAGGAGAGAATGGCACTAAAAACCCTTATCAGAAAAATTTCTGAGCGGAAAAAAATATTAGAACATGAAGTTTTTGATATCTTTGCAAAGAGTGCCGCGACCGGACACATGGTCGGGCTCGCAAAATTGATTGACGGCTGTTTCGGCAAGGGAACATTCAAAAAACTCGGAGAGATGAGTCGTGGAGATAGTATTTTTAGCAAGGATGGAGTTGCAAAAGAACCCGGACCCTCAACAAAAGATCTGCTTGATTTTATAAAAAACTTGTAAACCGCATGAAACAAAAAAGAAAAACTATTGTTGCGGTTTTTGCCCATCCCGATGACGAAGCATTCGGGCCGGCGGGCACGCTTGCAAAATTTGCGCAAACGCATGATGTGTATGTGATTTGCGCAACAAACGGAGAGGCAGGAGACAAAACATATGCCGGAATGGGAAAGCTCGGCGATATCAGGAGGAAAGAGCTTGAGGCCTCGGCTAAAATTCTCGGCGTCAAAAAAGTATTTTTCCTCGGATTTAAGGACGGTACGCTTTCAAACAATCTGTACCACGACCTTGCTTGCTCGGTGGAGCGTGTTTTGCAAAAGCTGAAGCCGGATACGCTCATCACATTCGAACTTCGGGGTGTCTCGGGGCATATTGACCACATTGTAACGGCATTTGTTGTGACGTATGTTTTCGAGCGGATGCCGTTCATAAAAAAACTGATGTATTTTTGCGTTACGGCAAAATTCAGGAAGCCAATGAAAAGCTATTTTATCCATGTCCCGCCGGGATATGATGAGAGCGAAATAGACGAAGCTATCGACATTTCGACTGTTTTTGAAAAGAAAATTGCCGCAGTTCAAGCTCATGTGTCTCAAAAAAAAGACGTTTTGAGAATTCTGCCCGTACTGCAGAGGTTCGATAAGAAAGAGCATTTTCTGGTCTTGAAAAAATAAGGAAATTCATGTACATTTAAAAACGAGCTTATTTTGTCGAGGTAGCTCAGTGGTAGGGCATCCCGATGTACATAAAATTTAATAAAGCCAATCTGCCGCGGTAGCTCAGTGGTAGAGCGCAAGCCTGAAGAGCTTGGCGTCGTCAGTTCGATTCTGACCCGCGGCAGATTGGCTTAGATTAAAAGAATATCGGGAGTGTTGCGAGTTCGATTCTGACCCGCGGCACTTTGTTCAGAATTAAAAGAAGTCTAGGAAGAGCGCAAGCCTGAAGAGCACGGCGTTGCGAGTTCTCCACCAAAGGCGGACAGTGATTCTTGCACCCGGCACAAGTGCAAGATTGGGTCGGGGAAGAAACTTAATTCTAAAACAGCTTTTTATGGAGGAGTTCCCACAAAATGTTGAGTCAGTTGATGCGTCAATCGAACGAATTTGCGATGAAGGGAAGCGCTCCGGAAATTTTGACGCACTGAAGAAAGCTCGGCGCGAAGGCTCTCCGGAAGCCGTTCTTCGGGGTGTCGTGCAAATAATAGTTGCAGAAAAAAGAGAAGACTTCAGATTTGTATTCTTTTTAAAAAAAGCGCTTTTGAAAGACGGTTTTAGTTTTGTTTCGGAAGACGATGTAAGGAGAGCAGGAGGAGATGCATATCAGAAAGCGCTTGAAGGCGGGAGGCCCCTTGAAGCAGTCGAAGTGGCGAGTGCCTTGTATGGAAAGCAAAGCAAAGAATACCAGCATGCGTGGCAGTGTGCGAAAGCAGACAGCGGAGAGAAAACAAAAGAAACGCTTGAAGGCGAAGAGGAAGATGAAGAGGAGGAATGGACTGCGAATATTCCTCAAAATTCTACAATTTTCAATCTCTTTGAAGCGATTGAAAGCGGCGATGACAATTTAGAGCATACAGATATATTTTGGAGTGAAATACATGATAATTTTAATCCCGAAGTTGCCGACGAGTTATTTGAAATTCAGCATAATGAAAAGCTTGGTGCTGGCACGAAGGTTGTCGATTTTTTTGAGAAACACGGATATTCAAAAAAAGATATAGAAATTTTTCTTCCGGTTAAATTTGAGAAAGTGCCGACAAAAAAGAAGTAGGACAGGCTAGTAAAATGTGCGGTCACCCCGCTAAGCGAGGTTAGACCGCGCTAAGCGCGGTCATGGTCCCGATTTCACTCGCGCTTATGCGCGAATGTGAAATCGAGGATCCTCGATTTTCTTGCTCCGGCGAAGCCGGAGAGAAAACCGGGATTTAGTGGTATACTCTTTTACATATTTTTTATGTATTATGTTTATATGCTTTTAAGCAAGCGGGATGGTCAGCTTTACATCGGCTCAACCCCCGACCTTAAAAAGAGAGTGGAAAAACATAATCGCGGATTTGTGCTTTCGACCAAAAACCGACTTCCTCTCGTTCTCATTTACTATGAAGCGTACTTGTTGAGCCACGACGCTAAGCATCGAGAGAAGTTTCTGAAGGGTGGCAAAGTGAGAACAGAACTGAAAATTCAACTAAAGAGCTGTTTTGAAAAAATGAATTATAGATTTAGATGAGCGGTCACCCCGCTAGGGCGGGGTTAAACCGCGCTAAGCGCGGTCATGGTTTAGTGGTAGAACGCGACCTTGCCAAGGTTGAGACGCGAGTTCGATTCTCGCTGACCGCACAATAGTGGACTTTTAGCGCTCTCGCGCATCAATCTCCGTTTCTATTTCAGAAATCTCGGAGGTTCTAACATCGTTCTATTGCCCGTATAGAGAAATGGAAGTTTTTATTGCTGAAAAATAAAATCTTCTGAAAACTAACCGATTTTTTAAGAGTTTGGCGGAGGTTCTAACAAGGATTTATCAAAATTGATATATTGTGTTATTTTAATGATATGGTGGTGTGTTTTTACTTGGTTTAAAAGAGATTTTCAAGGCTGATTTAATTGATTTAAATATGGGCAAAGTAAAATTCATTAATCAGAATAATTTAAGAACGGCCCGTGAAAACATGGGTTTTCAGACTTGGCAGATTTCAAAAAGTCTTACATCAATCGGTAAAGACGTAGTTTTGGTGTGGGAAACCGGCGACGATTTGCCGACCTGGGCGCAGATAAAAACTTTGGCAAAAAAATATAACATCCCGGAACTAGCATTTTTTTCAAACGAAAACATTCAAAAAAATAAAATAATTCCTGATTTCCGAGTGGGCATAAAAGATGAAGAAACAGACGACGTCAAGAAACTAATAAATTTAGTTCTGAAAAGACAAAAGTGGTTAGAAGATACTCTTAAAGCAGAAAAACAACCACATAATAAATTACTAGGATCAGGCAAGAGCACCCAATCTCCATTGGATTTAGCAAACTTTATATTGAAATCATTAGGAATAAACTTGGAGGAAATCAAATCTATATCCGGATTGGGCGCAAAAAGAAAAGTACTCTCTTATTTGATAAGCATGGCAGAAGATAGGGGGATATTCGTCGGCAAAACCATCTCTTATCATAGAATCAGCGTTGAAAAAATGCGGGGGCTTTTTATTTCAAACGACTTTGCTCCTTTTATTGTTTTAAACAGAGCCGATGCGCTATCCGCGCAAATTTTTTCGTTTATACATGAATTGGCACATTTTTTCAGAAAAAGCGAGAGCATCTCAAATAGTATCGACTTCAGAGATTCAAACAAAAATGTGAATGCCGAGGAAAGATTTTGCAATAGAGTTGCTGCAGAACTATTGCTGCCGCAAGCCGATTTGAAAAAAGAATTTTATGACGAGAATGATATTAAACATTTAGCCGAAGCATACAAGATGAGTAATATTTTCGTTTTTTATAGATTAAAAGACCTTGGAAAAATAAGGCGAGAACGTGCTAGTGGTCTAGAAAGCCAAATACTCAAAGAAACTGAGGAAAATATATTGAATCGCCAAAAAAATAAGAAGAAGGGCGGCAACTATTATAATAATATGCGGGACTCAAATGGAAATCTTTTTAACAAAATTGTCGCCAAATCATATTTGCAGAATAAAATAGGTTACGTAGAAGCATCAAATCTGCTTAAGTGTTCGGTTGAAAAAATATGAACAGCGAAGCCAGCCAACCAATTTATATTGTCGATACAAATGTTTTAATTGGTTTTTCGACATGGAATCCGCTTGAATTTAAATCAGAATTTTGGAGTAAATTTGAAAAGGCCCTAGAGGACAAAAAATGGGTATTGCTAGATGTTATTGTTGACGAAATCATTTATGATAGTGAATTAAAAAGGTGGTGTAAACGACAAAGAGATAATGGTTTAGTAACGATTGTAGATGGCGAAATTAAAAGTCTTGCCGTCGAGATAAACAATAAATACAAAATGATAAATACCGAAACCGGCAATTCAAGCGTTGACCCATTTATCGTAGCTTTTGCTTCTAAAAACGGATTCGGAATTTGTACAAGAGAAATTTATAAGACTAACGGTGAATCTTTATTTAAAATTCCAGATGTATGCGATATACTTAAAATTCCGTGTATTAAAAATCCTACACGGTTTATGAAATCAATCGGTTTTGTATAAAATATATCAACCCCGCATCGCAAGAGAGGTTCTAAAATCATCTCTCTGCCAGTATGGGCAAAGAAAGATTGATTAAGATAAAATAATGGGAAATAATCTTCAAATAATCAAAGAAAGGGCAATCGAGAAAGTTCTTAAAGATATCCTCGTATTACGAGATGATGTTAAAAACTTAAATCATAAAGTAACACCTGGATTGACCGGTTTTTACGGTGAACTTTTGGCTTGGAAACAATTAAGAACATTTTTTGGTAAACGTAAACAAGGATATAATGTTGCATTTGGAGTGGGAGCGTCAAAAGCTGATATCGTGCTTCATAAGGGGAACAGGAAAGTAAATATTGAAGTTAAGACTTCGCGATTAAAAAAAGAACAGCCGGGCATGGTTTATGGCTTTGCAATCAACATTAAAAAATGCAAACTTCATCCAAACGCATCGTATATTCACCCCAAAAAAGGAAAGATAAAAGGTGATTTCCATTATTTTGATTATCTGCTTATAGTTACGCTCTCGGAAGATTTAAATAATCCAAAATTCTATATTTTACCGAGAACTTTTTTAGAAAAAAACGAACATTCAATCCGTAACCGTAGCAAACGTTTTTCTTCTGGTTCGCATCGAGTCATTTTTATTGAGAAAGAAAAAGACCCAGAGGAAATAACAAGATTTGATAGAAATTTGACTAGAAATAAGAAAAAATATCAAAACGCCTGGCATTTAATAAAGTTTTTATAAAAAGACCATATATTGTATATACTAAAAAACGCTCGTCCTGTGTGAGCGTGCCTATGAGCAATATTTTCGCCTATTTTTTTATATCGTGAACTTCGTGACTATTGTGAACATTTAAGGATGGATACGGACGTAAAAAGTTGGGCACTCTAAGCAGGGTTCTATTACAGACGGGCAGTATTCATCAATATATCAGTTTTCTGCTTTCTAACCGCGTCTAACAGCTCTCTATGGCGTTGAGAAAAGCTACCAAGATGCTACTATATTGAATACCGAATAGTCGGTTAAGGCCTTGAGAGAGGTTCTAACGTCGTCTATAAAAGTGCACAATAGTGGACTTTTGCTTTGCTCGCCGAAGCTTTCTTGACCTCCGTTTTTCAATACTTGCTGAGCGAAGCGATCGTGTGCGACTTTTTGGAGTACGAGGAAGCGCTCGATCAGCTGGATGAATATGAATAATATCAAATTTGCCGCCTAGCGCGTCTTTGTATATTGCAGAGAGAAGAAACTGATCCCAAAGATTGTAGATTTTTATCCTTTCCGCGCCGCCGACAGTGGGTTCTGCTAAAATAGAAAGCTCCCTGTTCTGGCGCAATGCAGTAAGTCCGCAGGTTTCAACTTTAGAAACTTTTTTTTTTGATCCATCTGGATCAAAAAAGGTTACCTCGTGGCCGCGGCGTTGGATACCTTCGCTTACGGCAACCGCGATATCCGTCGGCGTGTACGTGACGCCGGGGGCGGCGGTGTAGTAAAGTGGCCAGTGACTATTGTTGCAATGTGAAGTTTTTTCATTTTTCTAAAATAAAATTTAATAATGCGCCGCTTGCCCACGCTTGAGGAGAGCAAGCGACTGGAATCTTTTCTATTTCCCCTCCAATAACAGCATAAAGTTCTGGGATTTCCCCTAAGGCTCGATATGCATCAAGAAGGGCGCGTTTAATTTTTTCGTATTCACGATCATATCCATATTTTCTAAGTCCCTGAGCGATAATCCAGTTGTCATGTGGCCAAATAGAACCGAGATGGTAACTCATGGAATTGAAATCGGGATTTGATTCAGCGTGAGTACGAATGCCATACGGCGTCCACATATCTTTTTGAAAAAGACGATCCACCACTGCTTTAATTTTATCATCTTCGCCGTCAAGAACACCACTAAAAAGCAGGTGGCCGGGATTGGAAGAAATTCTTTCGTCTGGAAATTTTGATTCCGAAAGGGCGATGGTGAAAAAATTTTTCTTGGTAAGCCAAAATTCCCTTAGTACCGTTTCTTTTAGTTTTTCAGCACGCGCACGAAGCTTCTTTTCAAGAAGTTCGTTTTTTAACATTAAGGCAAGTTCTGCCGCTTCACGAAGCGCGGCATAGTAATACCCCTGTACTTCGATGAGTTCTATCGGCGGCTTAAGACCTAAGTGATCCATCCGGCTGTCTTTCCATCCTTGATGCAGAAGGCCAGCGGGATTCTTTCTCTCATATTCAAGAAGCGCGTCTCCGTCAACATCTCCGTATTTTTCGCACCACTCAAGAGCTGATTCAATATGCGGCCAGTATTTTGCAAGCCACTCGGTATCCACACTTTTTTCATAGTAGAGGCCGCATAGATATACGAAAAGCGGGGTTGAATCCACCGAGCCGTAATACGGCAAAGGCCACTGCAACGACTTATATTCCGATGGGTTCGGGTGCCACTCATGAACAATTTTCCCAGGCTCCTCTTCACTGGTGTTATCAATTTTTTTTCCTTGTAATTCAGCAAGTAACTCAATTGTCCGCCGGGCAATCGTGACATCATAATCAACTAATTGCCAAGAAACAATGCAAGAGTCCCTGCCAAAGAACGCGGCAAATCTTGGAAGTCCCGCGCGAATATAGCCGAATTCCGGGTCCCGCAGTGTTCTAATATCTTCTTCCAGTTTCTGCTTGATATTTTTAACCGCTATTCTTGTTTTGGGCATAGCTCATAGTAGAGTTTTTCGTACTCATCGACCATTCGTTCTTTGCTGAAATTATCTTCTGTGTATTTTCGGACCATGCCGCGGTCAATCTGGTCAATGCGCGAAACTGCTCTTGCCATTTCGTTGGCGGTGGAAACGATGTATCCCGTTTTTCCGTCCACGATCACTTCCGGCACCGAACCGCGTTGAAACGCGATCACGGGGGTGCCGCACGCCATTGCTTCGATCATTACTAATCCGAATGGCTCCTCCCATTGTATGGGGAAGAGCACCGCCTTGGCGTTTTGATAGAGCGGCACCAACTGTTTTTCATTTACCTCGCCCACATACGTAACACATTTCTTTTTCAACGCCGGTGCGACGCGCTCCCGGAACGCCGCATAGTCCTCCTTCTGGTTTGGCGAAGGAACTTTTCCTGCAACAATAAGATGCTTCTCGGTTTTCTCCGCAACCGCTATTGCCTCAAGAATACCCTTATTCCGCTTTACCGTCGACATCTCGCCGACAAACAACATATATTCTTTGGACAGTGCATGAAATGCGTATATGTCTGTATCCACTCCATTATACACGGTGGCAATGTAATCGAGCCTTGGGTAGGGTTTCCGCTGATTATTCGAAATACTCACGAGACGCGCGCCGAGGAGTTTATAGATGGCTGCGCGATCGTTGTTGGTCGGCACATGGAGCGTATGCACGATCGGAATACGATCAGCCATGCCGTAAAGTGAAAGGGCCAGAGGGCCCAGGTGATCATGTAGTACATCAAGTTGGTACTTTCTTGCCGCTCGTGCAATTTTGGACATAGCGTATGTATAGTATGATGTTTTTTCACTTTCCTGCGGCAAAGACCACAACCCTTTCGGAAAAATGGGGTATAGCTTTGCGCTTGTTTTATCCGCCCCTGTTCCAAAAAGCACCACCTCGTGCCCGCGTTTGGTCAACCCTTCGCAAAGATTATAAATGACGCGCTCCGTTCCGCCATACTTGGGTGGCGGAATGGCGATATTCAGAGGGCTTATTTGCCCGATACGCAGTTTTCTTTTTTTCATCGTGATGCACAGTTAAGTAAACGTTTTATATCCTCAAAAACAACCAGTTCGCCTGCGGAATAGATTGCTTTTTGGTCTTGTCTCATACGTTGTCTCTTCTTTTCATCATACAGTAGCGATTCAATCGCAGTGATAATTTTCTTGATTGGATCGCTGAAGGAGAAGAACATGCAAGCGCCGGCGCGCGCGAACGGCTCCACTTCCCAAGCGTGAGCGTGCCACGGACTCCGTTCGTCCCGCACATCTTTGACGTTGGCAATGGCGGGAACGCCTGCAGAAATCGCCTGCGCAAGTGTTCCCAGACCCTGATGCTGAAAAATCAGATCCGAACTTGCCAAAATAGCGTAAAACTCATCCGTCGTGACAGGACCCGCATACGTCAACCACGGATAACGCCGCTGTTCACGTCGCGGCAAACCATAATCGCCCGCGTGCACCACCCTGATACGGCAACTCTGTCCACACAACGCCTCGACCACATCCGTGAGCGTTCCGAACACTTCCGGTTTGATGAGTCCGCCGACGCTTGCATAAAGAAAAATTAACTTCTCGCCTGGTTTGGCGTACTTACGCCGAATTGGGCTTCGCACGCGAGCTGGCAAGGACTTGTATGAAGGAATCATCCCCACCACTTTTATTTTTTTAAGCATCTCGTGCGAAATACGATAATGCCCGCCAAATTCTTTTTGCCCAAAGCGAAAAACTTTTTTTGGAAGATTTATATAGTGGCGGTCAGTCCAGGGCAGTGACTGATACGGACTTTCCTTGAAAAAGAGCCAATTGGAATCTATGGACACTGTAAGCGGTTTCGGATCCGGCGGATGATTTATAAAATACGCGTCCCAGCTGAACATTTTTGAGTTGCACAATACCAAGACATCTGGACGCGATTTTTCAACAAGGGCATTGAGCTTCCGCGGCGTCGGCGCAAGCAGTTTCTGGAAACGCGCGGATGTTTTTGGTAAAAATGGAAGATTTGATTTGCGAAGCACCGCAAATGAGACTGCACTTCCCTTTGAGAGCGCATACTTCGCAAATGCCATACCCTGACTGATCTCGCCAGGGCCCAGAGCGGCAATAAAAACTTTTTTAAGCGAGTTTTTCATAAATTTTTTCATATTTATCAACCATTTGTTTCAAAGTAAATTTTTCTTCCACGGTTTTTCTGCATTCATGTCTATCAATCGTTGCAATATTTTTTATTGCCTCAACCATTTCTTCCGGCGTATCCGCAACGAAACCAGTTTTTCCGTGCTCTATTATTTCGGGCACCGAACCTTTTCTAAAACCAATCGCCGGGGTTCCGCACGCCATTGCCTCGATCATGACCAGACCAAATGGTTCTTGACGATCAATTGGGAAAAGAAGCGCTTTGGCGTTTTTCAAAAGTTCAACTTTCTCACGGAAGTTAACTTGCCCGCGAAAGGAAATATTCTCACTATTGAGGCGCGGCTGAATTTCATGCAAGAAAAAAGACCACTCGGCATTTCCTGCGCTATTTCCGGCAACAATCAGCTTCTGCCCCGCGGCTCTAGCAACCTCGATAGCGGTCAGCACGCCCTTTTCCTTGTTAAGGCGGCTCAAATACAAAAGATAATCGTCGGGAGAATCGTTGAATTCATAACGTTCGGGATCGATGCCGTTATAGACTACATCGCATACGGGAATGCCGAACGACTCCATGCTTTTTTTATGATCTTCGGAAATCGCCACAAATTTGATTTTGTGGTAGGCCTTCATTGCTTCGGCATACTGCTTGTCCACCGGACGATGAACGGTGGTTAGAAATTGCGGACAATCAAGTCGAAGCGAAAGAGGAAACATGAAAAAGTTGAAATGGTTATGGAGAATGTCGAATTCGTAAAACCGATCGAAAACTTCTTTCAGCATGCGCATCACCGGCGCATGAGGACTTTTCAATTCATGGTTAAGCCAAATCGCTTTTTCGGTGACAGGAATGAATTTTGCGGATGTCTTTGAGTCGCCCGAGGCAAACAGCGTTATATCGTACCCTTGTCTCACCAGCGCTTCAGTGAGCTCAGAAAGCATAAGCTCAATACCGCCGTATGTTCTCGGCGGTATCGGGATCCATAAAGGGGCGAGTTGTGCAATGCGAGGTTTTTTCATGATAATTTTAAGAGCCCGAGATTACTATAAAAAAGCGTTGCGATGACCAAAAGAAAAACTCCAAACGCTCTGGCCAGTTTTCCATTCAACATTGGCTTTCATTACTAATATACTTCATTTTCGTAAAAAATAAAAATGGTTTAGTTTTCCACCGCAACCCCCGAGAGTAAGCTCGGGGATGGAGTATGTACCCGCATCCCTGGCGCCGTGTTAAAATAGCTTGGTGGCGACATACCAAAATGACTACCACCATGTATACCTTTGCGATTATCATATTGTCATCTCGACCAAATACCGTCGTAAAATCATCAACGACGGTATTTTCGCGTATCTGAAACGGAAACTGCTGGAAATAACAGAGCATTACTCAAAGCTATTCATTAAAGAAGCTAACCTGCCACGTATAGAGAAATGGAAGTTTTTATTGCTGAACAATAAAATCTTCTGAAAAGAAACGGTTTCTTGATGGCTAGACGGAGGCTCTAACACAAAAAGAAAATCCGCCTTTTTGTGGGGCGGCGTATATCATTTAGAGCAGTGATTTTAGATAATCAAAATACGGCTTTGTTTTGGCATCAAGATTTTCTGCTGAAAGTTTCGGGTCGACAGCACTTAAGTCAATTTCTGCAAGAACTAAATATAATGCTCCGTTAAATGCCATTGTGGCTTGCTTTTTGTTTTCTGAACTTACATACGTTCGCTGAATTTTTTCCTTGCCGTCTCTGTTGGTAATAATATTCCAACCCCTGAAGCCAGTACCCCATCCTTCCGTATAACCATCTCTTGTAAATACTAGAGAGGCTGTAATGAAATTTCCTTCGTTTTCTCCGAGAGTAAATATCATGAGTATAAATGCCTGATTCTCCGGAAGGTTCTTAAAGAGCGTTTCCAGAAACTTATCGGTGTTTCTTTCAGATTTCAAGCTTTGGGGGGCAGCGGGGCCAACATAAGGCGGATTGCCAAAAACTTCGTAAAAGATAACCTTATCCGAAACTGGGGATTTTGGAGGAATATGCCCAGCAAATATGAAGCTTGCCAGCATGGTGACTCCCAACATTGTCAAAAACCCAAAACGTAATGAGATTTTCATGGTTGACGCCTCCTATAACAAGGAACTTTTACCATTCAAGAGACTAGCATTTCTTGTTATTATTGTCAAATGGCTCTCGTGAATTTTATGCACGTTGTGTACCTTCCCAAAAGGCGTATCCTAATAATTCTTCATTCTTGCTTTCTATCAGCGCGTTATAGCGTTTCCGGAACGCATTATACTACCATTCGCAGAATCAAAAATCGTTAAAATTGAGGTTCTAATAGAGTTAGTGTAGAGCCACTTCATGTTCCGTGCGATGTCTGAATCCGTATAGCCGAGTTCTTTATTGTTGGCCAGAAATGATTTAGACATCGTCATCTCCCCGGTCTTGCTGGTTGCCTGATTCGCAACGGTGTTAATCCGGGTATCATTGCCATATTTGTCTCCTGCGGCCTTAACCAACTGCCAGTAGCGGCAAACATACTGCGGATCCCAGCGTACTATTTTGTCGGTTGGCTCATCTGGGTTTACTATCGTTTCAACACCCTCTTCTGCCCAGCTAGGCATTCGTTTTCCTCCGGCAGCACCCCCAGCGCGCACTTTTAGGGAGATGAACTTGCTTACATTTATCTTTGAGCCTGCTTCTTGTTGGATCTCGGCAAGCTGGTTATCAATACCGAGGATGTTCCCTTTATCATCAGTAAGATTCCAAAGGTATGTTCCCGGAGTAGGTTCGATTTCGTCCCATTGTTGAAGCACGTTTAGGTTCCTAACATAGGGCTGGGTAACCGCACCGCTCTTTCGAGCATCATCCAAACTGCGCCACTCTTCGGAGAGCTGGAGGCCATACCAGTTCTTTGAGAACGTATAGACAGGCGCGGGAGATGACGGCGTTTGAAAGTAAATTGAGGCGTGACTTTTTCATTCCCCCCTGCGTCCTTGATCCAGAGCCGGGCATAATAAAGCGTATTGGCCGAAAGGTCGGTCGGGCAAAGGTCCTGCCGGGTTGAAAGGACTCTCGTATACGGCGCGTTTAAGGAAAGCGACTTCGACGGAAAAAACGCGCCCTCTTTGTTTGTGGAAACAAACGGTGACGTTTTATATTCAACGCTCGCGAACATTGGTGCAGGCGTCGTCCAGCTTATTACTTCGATTTTGCTCGATAGGGGTTTAACAGTAACTCCTTGGGGGGTAGGAGATGGTTTTGGCGATGGAGGCGGCGGAGGCTCTGGCGTGGGTGAAGGTTGTTTAATTTTGTTGTATGAGCAGTCTGAACGGTGTATTCTTAGTGTGGTGTAAGGTATTCGGTAAGAATTTTTCTCCTCCCGCGTCATATATAAAAGTCCTGTGTTAAAGGTCGAATGCTTTCATTTCGCAGGCAAAAACACAAAAAAGTGAATGTTTATAACTTAACCTACAAAATCTTATGAATAAATTTATCAATCAAAAAGTATCGATTGCTCTCGCATCAGTCGGTATTCTTGCGACTGCGGCCCTTGTCTTTGCTCAAACCGCCGATACGATCGCCCCGACGGTGAGCGTTACGGCACCCGTCGCAAGCGCTGTGGTTTCCGGTTCGGTTGCGGTTTCCGCTACCTCGACAGATGATGTCGGAGTGGCAGGAGTGCAGTTCAAGCTTGACGGGACAAATCTTGGGGCAGAAGTTACGACGGCTCCGTATTCAGTTTCGTGGAACACAGTCTTGACATCAAACGGCGCTCACCTTCTTACTGCCGTTGCGCGCGATGGCACGGGGAACTCGACAACATCAGCGCCGGTATCCGTAACCGTCTCAAATATAACAACGCTCCCTCCAACGCCCACATCAACGCCGAACCCAGAAGTTTTCAGGAAGCAAACGCTTGAAATAAATCCGAGCGGCAATGTCCAGATTCATAATGCAAAAGTTCTTTCGAATTCTTCAAGCGCACTTTCCGTTCAGGTATGGGGGCTTACGCTTAGTGTTGCGATAACAGGAGATACGAAACTTCAAGGTCACGGCATGATTATGGTTGGTGATATCCATACTGGAGACGCAGTTGATGTGAAGGGAAAGATGGACGCCGGCACTGGTGCTATTACCGCGCGAGAAATTCGAGATGATTATGCTAAAAACAAAGGAGACGCTGAGCGCGAGGCAAAAATTTCTGAATTGCGCGAACTTATCAAAAAACTCATGCAGCAGGTGGATGAACTGCGTGGCAAGGGAAAAATGCTCCAGAACGAAATTAGAGATTCCAAGAAGAACAACCACGAAGATGATGACTAATTGCTGAAAAGTGGAAATGGAAAAATCCCGTCGCGTCAAACGCGGCGGGATTTATTTTACTTTTCGGATGCCGAAAGATGTGTTTGCAGTTTTCTGACTTTTTCCGTGTCGGTCATGAAAGGGTCATTCATTATAACTTTGTGTTGTTTCGCATTAACCTCGTTCCATGCAATACGCCAGGAGTCAGGGCGTTTTTTGAGGATTTCCCGAATGCACCCGGCTCGGACGCACGAGCGCGTATTGCTTTCGGGAGATACCATGGCATGTGCGATAAGTTCTTCCTCATTCTTAAAAAGGGGCAGAACTTTTCCGCGCTTTTTAAGCTGATTATAAATGCCGCGTTCCGAAATATCTCCATAGAGGAAGTCCGCAAACCGCGCCCTGGGGTTTTCGAAATCAGCAAATTTATCCCGGAGATATTTTTGTTTAATAGCCCAATCAAGTTCTTGAGACATGCTCTCCGGATCTTCGTGAAGTCTTGAGACAGTTTTTTTCCATAGCTCGAGTATCTGCCTTTCTTCGTCAGAAAATTCGCGCACGTATCGCTCGACCAAGTTAATATATATTTCCTGTGTTTCGAGCGCCGTGAAAGAGCCGCCGCCTACGGTCGGAGCAAGGGCTCTTAGCGTCGGGTCGGAAGCGAATACCCAGAGCCATTGAGCGTTGAGTCCGTCAAACTTGAGCGGGGCAGGAGGGCCGTGCTCTTCAAGAACGCGAAGCACTAAATGTGTTGTTCCCATTCGCAGGAATGTCGAAAGCGGGGCCATATTCGAGTCGGCGTATACCGGCTGAAGCCGCAGAAACTCCTTGGGGCAGTCTTCTTTGGTGCGGATGGTTATGATGCCACGCTGTCTTTCTGTCGTGATACGTGACGAATCGTGTGATATTCCGAACGCTTTTTGTGATAAAACGAAGTGCCATCCTTTGCCGGGCGTGTAACGGATGCCCCCGTTCCCATGGAGTACTACGCGCGAGATGAGAAACGGAAGCAAGAAGGATTTCATATTGTAAAAGCCTCTGTATTTTGGATCCTCTCTTCTGCCTATATCCGGCGGCTGGAAGCGTTTTTCCGTCATGTAGTTTTCATGGGAACCGATGTATTTTTGTTCAGTATCAATACGGGTAAAGGCGGTATTGGCGCGCGAAAAAAAGATATCTTTAAAATATCGTCTTTCAAGCGGCTTACCTCGTTCCCATTCGAGTGCTTCTTTTCTTAGGGTCTCAAGAATTCTGTCTCCCGCGTGTGTCTGTAAGATAACGCTTTTTATAGATGTACATTCGGGGGTTGAATATTCCGGAAGATGTCCCGAATACTGCAATTCGAAATAAAGCCGTGCGCCGTTTGAACCAACCCAATATCCGGAAGGAAGAGATTCAGGACCAACGGAGTAGTAGATGCTCGGAAAACAGTCTTGAATGAAGAAAAAATCATGGAGAGGCCCTGTGTCGTAACGGCTTTTCAAGAATAGATCAAGAATGGTGTATGAGGTAACGCTTTCCGTAAATGCTCCATGCGGAGCCTGGATTGCCGCGCCGTATTCCGTTTCAATACCGAAAATCCGTCTTCTCATCAGATTCTCCTGATTTCAACGTGCTCTCGCCAGCATACACCACCAGCTTTTTATTTCCAATATCAAAAAAAGAAGCCCGGGAAGGGCTAGCCCGGCGGCGAGTTGCCTTGGGGCTTTTTAAAAATATTCCCGGGCGATATACGGCTCGCCGTCGATCTTATAAATATACACGGCATCCCTAAGCTCAAGTTTCTTAAGGATTGGCCAGCAGATGTCTTTGCACGGCCGGGAATTGCCGGGCGCATTCGCTTCGGTTAAACGATACACATAGATGCGCGCATTTCTTAAGAGGTCAAGCATGGGGCGCGAGCGAAGCGCGCTCAGGACATTTTCCGACGGAATTTTCCCGATAGCATCCATTTCCGCGTGCATGGATTTTCCCGGGAAACGCTTGAAGTAGAAATATTTGAAATGAGAGTTTGCGTGTTCTCCACCGCAACATCCCGAGGAGATGAGCCTGCCCTTTCTGTCGACAATAATCGCTCCCAGCCTGAAAACGCGGAATGGGGATTTCTGTGCCGCCTTCTTTGCAAGAGCAAAGAATTCATCATTAAATGAGGAACCATCAAATCGCCCAAGCGTAATGGGGGCGCCAATCCTCGGCACGCGCGCTATTCTCCTCGCTTTAAGAAAGAACCAATAAAAATATTATAGCATGTTTTTTATCTTTATGTCAAAACATATTCTTTAAAAATGTTGAAGAAGTTTGACAAAATTTATTGCTAAAAAAGACCTTTAAAAGCAATGTTTTTTAGTGAATATATTAAAAGCTATCTCACAGTATTGACATTATGTCAAATAAATGATATTATAAAGTTGTTGAAAATGAAATAAGGCAAACTAACTGAGATGCGCGCAAGTAACCGGTTCTCAAACGCCGCGAACGGCTTCGGCCTTCAAGGCTCCACATATATATTGAACCGGCGAAAACGGCACCGTGGTTGCGGAAGCGGAAGCTTCAATGTCTTACCAAATGATATTTTCCAAGACACTACGTAATCTTTTATGATTACAGCTCTTAGAGAAAATATCGCAACCCAAGGAGGGGGGTTTTAGCCCCCGCCATGTGCGGCAAGTAAGGAGGGAATTTGCCGCAGATGAGGAGGGCTAAAAGGTATTTTCTCGAAGGCATGCAACAAAGTGCAGGACTTCGAGGGGAGACCGCTGGATCGGCTGTGTGCTCTACAAGGCGGCGAGCATTTTAATCACTTTGTTATTGAATGCCACGCGGAGGTCAACAGAGCCGACCTAGCGATCTCCCTCGGGAGATTCGCTCTTATTGTCGAGTAAGCGAGTGAAATGCAAAAGAGTACTTTTGCATTTCCGAGCGAGCGAAGACAACAAAGGGTTTAATACCCTTTATTTGAAAAATTATTCGTATAAAAAAAGTAGGCCAATTTTTCTTCATTCTATGCGCTCGCATATGTGGGGAAAAACTGGCCTGCTTGTTACGAGGCCTTCGGCTTGCCAGCCGGTCGTCTAACAGAGATAGGACACCGGACGAAGAAAGCGCCGAAAATGGTGGTTTAAATCCATCTCGGCTGGCAAATCAGTGCAACAGGACACGCGCGTCCGATAACCTTTATCGGCTTGAATGGCGCGCAAATGTTCCCTTTGTGCGCCGGCTGTGCCGAGTCCCCGATGGGGGATCATCTCTGCGGTAGGACACCGCGGGGCAGTCTCTTCGGGTGCCGTGGCCGCGGCATCCTGCGGGAAAAATCCGGAGGTCCTGTGCGCCTTTGGGGCGACTGGACACAATCGTGGGCGGGGAAGTCCACCCCGACCTGCTCCGGAGACGCGCATGATACAAACCGACAGGGGTGACGGTAGTTCACCCCCTTCCATATAATCTCCTGTAAAACGTTCCGGTCCACCGAGCTTAGCTCTGTCAACCGGAAGTTTGGGGCGGGAGATTATATGGGAGATCTTTACAACTCCTACGAAGCCGCCGGCAAGAATGTCGGCGCGCACACGGGGCAGGAGCCCGCCCCGGGAATATCCCCGTTCGATGGCCGACGAAGCCGCTCTGAGCGCGGTGGAGGTCACGAGCTCCCAAGACCATGTGTGCGGGGAGGACCCCCGTGCGTGTGGTATGACTGACCGGTGAAACCGGATGGCCACAGTGGCAGAGCCCCGATGGGGCCCCGCTGTACTTGGGAAATCCTTCGGTCGCGTGGTGGCGATTGGGGGGAAACTGGAGCCGGCGATGGCGCCATCGCCGGATAGGCTGGCGCCTCGCGAGCGCCAGAGTCCGAAACCAGTAAAGGGGGACAACCACCACAATTCGTAAAACCCCAGGCCGCGGGGGATGCGGCCGAACAGGGCCAAGACCGCGCGCAGTCGAAGAAGATGGCGCGCCGGTAAGGCCGACTAGGGGCAGGGGGCTAGCGGCGCGCGGGCTGGGAAGTTGAATCATTCGCCCGTCGCCGGCCTCCTGCCGAACACAACCATCGCTCAGGCTCAAGCGGGCAGTCCGCGCGGAAGGCGTAGGATTCCCCAGCTCGAGCCTCGCTCCGAAAGGGGCAACCGGGAAGCGGCGGATGGGCATCGCCGCCCGTGCCGCTCCCGGTCCAAAAAGAAAAGTTGCTCGGGTTTCCGAAGAGGGCCCCGGGTATTCCTATAGCGAGGCGGAGAAGGATCAAACCAACTCCGTCTCGCCCCATTACAAAATTTATAAACTCATTAAACTGTATTCTGGTTAAGAGGACTAATTTCCGCAGAATAGAAAGAAGTTTATGAATTTTGTAATGGGTGGCTAGCTCGCTAGCCGGGGCCGACTGAACTTATCGGGGCCAGCTAATCTGGCCGGGTGAAACTTCCGCTAAATTTTCTAAAAAAGCTTGGAGGATTTAGCGGGGGATTTGAGAGAAAATGGTTGTCTACGGACGGCCCATTTTATACCGACGGCGTTCCCCCTGCCAATCGGGCGACAAGACCAACAATCAAGTCGCCCTCCTATCAAATTTCATGAAATTAGATTCGCGAAATTTGATAGGGGAAAACAGAAAGTTCTTTCGAAACATATGACCAACCCGCCGAAAGGCAGAGGAGACGGAAATGCCATGGAATAGTCCGTTTTACAATGGTCCGTTCGTGGATGATGACGGCATTCAGGGGTGTGTCTTCTGCGGCGAGCCGGACTGTTACGGCGAGTGCGAAGACGACGAGATCGACCTCTTCGACTCATATCTCGATGGCGAGGATGAGGATGACGAGGAGGAAATCGTCGACGATTTCGGCTACGACTATGAGGATGAGCTCTACGACGACGACATCTTCTGTGGCAACCCAAACTGCGAGTTCTGTAACTGACTCGCAGTCGGGCAACAAATTGGGCCGGATGAGCATTTTCCGGTTCACATGGGGGGAGTACAGCATTCATCCGCGACACAGATATTCTCTGTGTTGCGGCTGGGAGCAATGAATGCGGTCGAACAAAAACCTACCCCCCGCTTCTATTAAACTTCATAAATAACTTTGTGGAGTTCAATAGGAGGGAATGTTCGTTAACTCGGGAGAAATCCCAAACCGCGCATGTCTAACCGGCATTGCGCAATAAGGAGATACATGGAGCAAACAACGTTCGTTTGCAGTGTCAGCCCCTGTGGTATCAAGGGCCCGGCCGAGGCGATGTGGAACATTGACCGCAAGGCCACGAGCGGAAAGCTCGTTATTGTCTGTGGTCCGTGTGCCCGCGAAGCCCGGCGCCACGACATCAGAGCATATCGCCTCTCCGAGACGATAAAGCTTGATGCCGAACGCGAGGCCAAGCGTCTTGCCCGCTCTTCGTTCTTTCAAGCATTCGAGAAGGCAAAGAACAAGAAGGCAGAACGCAGTGCTGCCAATCGTGGCCCGGTTTAACAATAGCTCCGGCGGAGGAATCTGCCGGACAGGCAACAAACGTTGCCTCTCTATCAAAGTTTTTAAGAGAATTAAAAATTTTGATGGGGAAATCCCCATTAACACACCAATCCGGTCTTGTGGAGCAGAGCCACTCGAGGCCGATGCCCGGTGCGAAGTGTTTCGCGGAAGACCGCGGGACCTCACCAGGGGCATTAGGGGAACGATGGTTCCTCAGCGTCCGAAAGGACGCTAAAATAGGCGCGCAGGGCGAGCTCCCTAAGGGAGCAAGAGGAGAGAGGTGAATCTCTCCGACTAAGCCTGCTTGTCCCGGCCCGTCGCGATGCCTCGCGATTCCGGACTCTGCACTTTTTACAAATTATCCCCAAGGAGGGAGCAAAAAAATGAAAGTGCGCGGGAAGAAAATTCCTGTACGTCTTCCGCTTCCTCCGAAACAGGGCGGCGCGATGAAGGCGAAGAAGGGCGGATACAACCGCGAGCGCGACCGGAAGAAGCCGATTCGCGAAGGCAGAAGTGCAGGCATCTGGGAGTATGAGATCGAAGTGCACGATGTGGATGATTTCGACAGCTAGGAGGATTTCTACGGTTGAAAAGATATAATCGGACGCGCGATAAAAACAAAATCGTTCGTCTGGCGAACCTGGGGTACGAGGAGTTTTTTCTCGATATTGTCGAGATCCTCAATGTAGTAAGCGCAGTCAGCTGCATTAATAATGGAAACGAGGCCTACAAGGTTTTCTCGGACGAGGAAGTAAATTGTCCCGAGGACGAGACCGAGGAAGAGGACCCTTGGTTGGAAGCGGAGTGGGATGACATAACCCGAGATCGGTATATGCACGAAGGAGAAGGAGAGGAATGACCGACAAGAGTTTTGCGCGCCTGCTTGATGTGGCGCGCCAGATGGTGCTCGCAGAAGAGTTTGTCAATCAAATCGATACATTTCCCGGTACACCCGGCGACTTGTTGAGAGGGGATCACGAATACGTGAAAAGCGAAATCCTCTCAATCGTTGCTGACGAAATTCACCGGCGGCAAGAACATGCGGAGGGCAGATGATACCAAAATATGCACGCCCCCTGGCCCAGAACCCCTTCGCGGCACTCGATGAGGCGACGAAGGCGAAGCTCTTTGTTCTCCAGTTCCGGCTGAAGAAGGCTGAACGGGAGAAGAAGGCTTCGAAGAGCAGTTCAACAAAAGCAGTTAACGACGGACGCCGGGAACGGAGTTCGCCAACCGCGGGAGAAACTCCCGCATCTATCAAAATTCAGGAAACGATTCGTGAATTTTGACAGGTCTTTAACGAAACGCCGCAGATAAAAATGCGGCAAGCAAAGAAACAGGAAAAACAACCGGTAACGACACCTTGCAGTGAATGAAGCACAATGAAGAGGGAGGAAAACGATCATGATGAAGATTTTCTCAATGGCAGGGCGTCTTGCGGAGCGCGAGGCAGAGCTTCGCGTCAGCGAGGGAAGATTCTCGCCCTCGTACGGGCATCTTACGATTCTCTCCGCGATCGACAGGGCGATTCACCTCGCTGGTAAGCACGGCGAGAAGAAGGACGGCACCGAGACGCTGATGTTTGCGGCGGACGAGTACAACGAGTTCATGGGACTCGTCGGGGAGACGGTGGTGAACGAAGCCGGCCTCGTCGGCGTTCCGGGTTTCCCGGCCTACCTCCACGGCTACCGTCTGCCGGAGAGTGACCCGCGCAACCCCGATGCCGGGACGCTCCAGCCGACACTCTCGGACATGACCGACCAGGCACATGCCGAGGACCTGAAGCTCCCGGCACCCGTGGCCAAGAAGCCGACCGAGCAGGACATCAAGAACTTCATTCTGGTTCTTGGCGCCCTCGGGCGCCTCCTCCGGCAGAAGAAGGCCGACCTCGTCGTCGAGATGCGCGGCCGTGAGCGGACTCGCCGGCGCGTAACGCGCGCCCGGCAGAGCGTCGGGCGGCTTGCCCGAGCCTACAGCCTGATGTAGGCAAATCCTGTTTCCCGGGTCAGTGCGGTATCGTACCGTGCTGACCCTCCTATTAAAATTCGTAAACGAATATTTAAAAAATCGTTCGCGGCTTTTAATAGGGGTTCACTCGAAACAACGCCCCACATGCGCCAAGCCT
>MHQP01000005.1 GCA_001820685.1 Candidatus Sungbacteria bacterium RIFCSPLOWO2_01_FULL_47_32
TATCAGCGAAATATCAGCCTCCAGTCAGTATCTTGTCGGCGGTCAAAAAGGGGATAGACACTCTCTTGACGCGCCTTTTTAATTCGATTACCATCAAAAAAGTGTTTACCCGCAGACTTGGCTACTATATATAGTATGTTGATGCTCAAATTCCAGCGCGTGGGACGGACAAACGACCCAGCATTCCGCGTTGTTGTAAAGGAAAAACGCTCAAAACCGAAGTCGGGCGAGCTTGAAACTCTTGGCTCATACCATCCGAAGACAAAAGCAACCGTTCTGAAGAACGAGCGTATTTTGTATTGGCTCTCAAAGGGTGCTAAAGCAACCCCTAGGGTTCATAACCTGCTTTTGAAAAACAAGGTAATTGAGGGGAAGAAAATGTCTCTGAAGACGGCAGGGAAAAAGGCGGTAGAAACGAAATAATTTTACTCTGTGAATTGCCGATTTGCGGCCAATGCGCACGGCGCATACATCACGGGGTAAAATTTTTTGTTAAAAACCAGTACTTCTTTTTATAGTCAGCACCTTTTCTTATGTCATACAAGCAACTCCAGCAAACCTATATCTGGCTGATACGCATCGGCCTATTTGGCATACCGTTCCTTTCGCTCTATATTTCTTCGGGAATGCTTTTTCCGTATATAACGGGACGCAACTTCTATTTTCGTATCATTGTTGAAGCGGTATTTCTGTTGTGGATAGGGCTCATGATATTGGACAACACATACCGTCCGCGCTCGACAAAACTTTTACTGGCGGTATTTGCGTTCATGGTCGTAGTGGCTGCGGCAGATTTTTTCGGAGCAAATCCGTATCGCAGTTTCTTTTCGAACTATGAGCGCATGGAGGGATATCTTATGATACTCCACCTCGGAATGCTTTTCATGGTTTTGACGAGTGTATTTAAATCGAGAACAGAATGGCTATGGTATTTTTGTTCCATTGTTTCGGCGAGCGTTTTTATTGCGGTCTACGCTCTTTTTCAAAAATTCGGCGTTTTCCAGTCTCTTCAGGGGGGGGTTCGCGTAGACGGAACTATCGGCAACCCGGCGTATCTTGCGGCCTATCTTATGATGACCGGGTTTTTGTCTCTTTTTCTTTTTCTTGAGTTCAAAAAATATCAGTTCCGCTATGCCTTTTTGCTTGTAAGCGTGTTTGAGCTCATGATAATTTATTTTACCGCAACCCGCGGCGTTACCGTTGCACTCCTAGGCGGAGGGCCGCTTTTTCTTGTTCTCTATCTCTTTCTGGTTCCGTCGGAAACCGAAGCGGGGCGCCTCCTTAAAAAAATATCGGTTGTAGCACTTCTTACGACGATAGTCGTTCCAATCGCTATATATCTTGCCAAGGACACGAAGTTTGTGATAACCAATCCAACTCTTTCGCGTCTTACTCAAATTTCGCTTTCTGACCAAACCATCCGTTCGCGTTTTATGATTTGGGGTATGGCGTGGCAAGCCGTGAAAGAGCGTCCGGTGCTTGGTTGGGGGCAGGAAAATTTCAATATTGTCTTTAGTAAATTCTACAACCCGAAACTTTTCGACCAGGAACCGTGGTTTGACCGTTCGCACGATATTATTTTCGACTGGATGGTAAACGCGGGGATCGTCGGCCTTATTTCCTATCTCATGCTCTATGGCATGGCACTCGTCATTTTATGGCAGGCATGGCGCCGAGGGAGAATATATCCGACGGAAGCAATACTCTTTTTTGTTGCGTTTGCGTGCTATTTTGTGCAGGACCTCTTTGTTTTTGACAACATGAACACGTACTATATATTTTTTGGAATGCTCGCCTATATCAATTCATATGAACCGGCTGAACCGTCAGATCCTAAATCTGTTTTGCGTGGGAGCCGGGAGCATGCGCGTTCTTTGAGCCTTGCCATACCAAAGTCTCTTTCAATTGTTATTGCGCTCGGTCTTCTTATGGCAGTCTTCGCATATGTTTTGAACGTAAAGCCGTTGAGACAGTCCCAAGCGCTTATAAGCGCGCTTCGCATGAACGCGCAAGGGGCGAATCCGGCAGATATTCTAAGCGCCTTCAAGTTTGCTCTTTCATATAATTCGCTGGGGAACTCCGAGACGCGCGAACAACTTGCGCAATTTGCTATTGCCGCATATGGAAATTCTGCCGTTCCTGACGATTTAAAGCGGGCAATCTCAAGTTATGCGGTTGGTGAAATAGAAAAGCAAGTAATATTGTCGCATGGTGATGTAAAATACCGGCTATTTCTTGCAAGCCTCTATATGCGATTTGCGGACACAAACCCGGATTATATACAGAAAGCGGAATTGACGCTTCTTGAAGGCATGAAGGAAAGTCCGACAAAACAGCCGCTCTTATTCACGCTTGCGCAGTATTATTATAATACCGGACAAGGCGAAAAGGCCCTTGAGATTTCCCAGCGCGCGGCTGATCTTGCACCCGGCTACATGGATGCGCAGGCGAATCTTACGATGATCGCGCTTTACCTCGGTAGAAAAGATATTGCCGAACAAGCAATGAAAAAAGTTGAAGAGGCCGGAGACAACGACCATCTTCGTGGAAATGCATATCGGAGGCTGAATTATCCGAAAATCATCGGAGCGCTTCAGAAAACAGGAGATTACGCAAAAATTGTTGTTTATTACAAGTGGCTGGCAAACTCCGAGCCTAATAACATCCAGCATCATGTCGGACTCGCGTATTCACTGGCAAAAACCGGCGATAGGGAGGGAGCAAAGGCGGAAGCACGAAAAGCGGCCGAGTTGGACCCGAAGAATTACGGCCCGCAGGTTGACCAGTTCATTCAGTTTCTTGACTCGGGAAAAGAACTGCCATAGTTTTTACCTCCATGCGGGCGTGCCGTATACCAGAAACAAACTGTGATGGTTTTGCGTTTTAAAAATAGAAGAGTTTCCTTACTTTTATGCACAAAGAGCCGAAGATAGGCATTATCGGACTCGGATTTCTCGGGGGGTCGCTTGACCGCTATTTTACCGAAGACCGGAAGTTTCAGCCCTATCGCTACGATAAAAAAGGCATCGGTTCGGCTGAAGAGGTAAACAAGGCCGATATGGTCTTTGTTTGCGTTAATACTCCCTATGATTCAAAAGCGCGGGATATAAATTTGTCATACGTCGAGTCGGCAGTCGGAACGCTTATGGGCTCGAAAATTATAGTGCTTCGTTCGACGATTCCGCCGGGAACGACGGATGCAATGCAAAAAAAGTTTCCCCAGCATCGGTTTCTTTTTAACCCAGAATTTTTGCGGGCAAAACATGCATACGAAGATTTCATTAAACCACCCAGGCAAGTTGTCGGGTATACCGAGCAAAGCAAAGGAGACGCCGAAACACTTATGCCGTTGCTTCCAAAAGCTCCGGCGGAATATACAAAGATACTTCCGGCGAGGTCAGCCGAACTTATCAAATACGCGTCGAACGTTATTCTTGCGTCAAAAGTCGCTTTTGCGAATAAAATTTTTGAATTTACGAAGGTCCTTGGCACCGATTACGATGAGATAGCGCACCTCTTAGGAGCGGACCCGCGGATAGGCCACTACGGCCTTGAGGTTATGCATGAGGGGTTCCGCGGATATAGTGGAACATGTTTCCCGAAAGATGTACGCACATTTGTAGCGCGCGGGAAAGCGCTTGGCATTGATATGGCGTGGATTGAGAGCATGGACGACGAAAACCTGAAACTGCTTCAAAGTCAGGGACTTGGGCCGGACTATGGGTATCCGAAAGCGGCAGGGAAGTAGGAATATGAAATTAAGAATTATGAATAAAGAGCTGTGAATTTGAAAAAAAATCCTTCGGCGCGGAGGATTTTCATTTTGCAGAATCTTAAATCTTGACTTTAGAATCTAAACTCTCGTCTATCTTCCTCCCCTCGATATGATGATAAGCAGGGTTTTGAGCATCGTGCTTATGTCGAGGATGACTGAACGGTTTTTTATATAAAAAAGGTCATATTGAAGTTTTTCCATTGAGTCCTCAACCGAAGCGCCATATGGAAAATTCACTTGCGCCCAGCCGGTGAGGCCGGGTTTTACCAAAAGGCGCATATCATAGAAAGGAATTTCCGTTCTTAATATTTCAACAAATTCAGGCCGTTCCGGACGCGGTCCCACAAGGGAAAGGTCTCCTTTGAGAACACTCCAAAGCTGGGGGAGCTCGTCAAGGCGTGTTTTTCGCAGAAACCTCCCGACGCGCGTTACCCGCATATCGTTTTCGTCCGCCCATCTGACGCCATCCTTTTCCGCGTCCGCCACCATCGTTCGCAGTTTTATTATCTCAATTATTTTCTTTCGCCTGCTGACTCGTTGCTGTCTGTAAAATATCGGCCCTTTAGAGTCGAGACGAATTGCAACGGCAAGGAACGGGAGTATGGCAATGGTTGGGAGAGCCAAGAGGATGGCAAGAAAGAGGTCGGTGACCTGCTTTGCCGACTCAAAAAGCGTTTTTTGCCCCTCAACCAGGTGCTCAAGAAACCACACCTCTCCGATAAGGGAAACGGGAATTTTTCCCGTGATGTTCTCGTAAAATTCCGGAAAGTCTATAATGGTTACGCCGTACGGGATGATATCGAAAAACATCCGGACGAGCGTTTTGTTTTCTTTTATATTTTTTGAAACAACGATGGTGTCAATCGCGTGCGTTTTAATGACGCGCTCAAGGTCCTCGTCCGAGGAAAAGAACGGATATGGAAGATTGCCGGCATGTTCTTCTTTTGCGAGTTCCGCTAATGCTTCATCGTCCTGGATTTGAGTGCTCGTGCTGAATTTGTTTCCGGTGTAATAATTTTGATATGTGTGCGACGGCTCGAGCGGCGCAAGCATGAGGGCTGCCGGCTCATATCCGAACTGCGGATTTTTTTTAAGGAAACCGGCCATCTCGACAGTTTCTTTGGTAACTCCAAAAAATAAAACCCGACTTTCGTTCAGGCGGGATATGGCCGCGTTGAAAACAATTCTCCAGAGAAAAAGAAGGGATGACGTAATTATGGTGGTAAGAAAAAGCGTTGTTTTCGGCGTGATTCGAAACGATGGAAGAAAGTAGAATATAAGAATGCCAAGAAGCGCGTTTACGCCTATTGCCCAGGCAATCCGCTCGAGTGCCCGGCCTTCGTTTTTGATGATGCGGAGCTCGTAGAGCCCCGCAATGAAAAATACAACGAGCCACAAGGCAAAAACAATGGTAAACGGGATAAAATGCTGGTCCCATGTCCGCGGGTCGTCCGCTTTAAGGTTTCGAAGGAGAAGCGCTACATAGAGCGAAAAATAGAGGATAATGACATCCCCCAACGCGAGCATAAGAAGTTTAAGCTTTCGCCTGGCTATACTCATACCATCTGGTTATACCACAGGATTGCCTATACTTAAAGACGCTTTTTCGGACCTTTTCGTTTCACAGGAAGCCCAAAAAGCAGCCGCTTTTACTCTTGCGGAGCTCTGTTTTTTTTGATACGATAAATCGGTGTTTTGAACGGAACCTATGCTCGAAATTTCGATCGGTGCAGAAAAAATTTTTGAAGTAGCGGGATTCCCCGTTACGAATACACTCCTCACCTCATGGCTCGTGGTTGCTTTTTTTATTATCGTATCCCAGCTCATCGTGCGGAAAGTCCAACTCATTCCGGCGGGCATACAGAACGTTTCCGAGTTTGTCGTTGAGGGCGTGCTTGGTCTCATGGGGGGGGTGTTAGGCTCGCGGAGTATCGCGGAGAAATATTTTCCGCTTATTGCGACTATTTTTCTTTTTATCATTATATCAAACTGGTTCGGCATTCTTCCCGGATTCGGCTCAATCGGGTTTCACGAGATGCGCGAAGGGCATGAAGTGTTTGTGCCGATGTTTCGTTCGGTTGCGTCCGACCTTAATGTTACGATGGCGCTCGCTATTGTATCCGTTTTCTCGATACAATTTTCCGGTATTGTCGCCATCGGATTCGCCAAACACATGCATAAATACTTCACGTTAAAAAACCCGGTCCAGAGCGCTGTCGGGTTGCTTGAATTTATCTCTGAAATTGCTAAAATGATATCGTTTTCGTTCCGGTTGTTCGGGAACGTATTTGCTGGCGAGGTTTTGCTGATTATTACCGGTTTTTTGGTCCCGTATTTTATTCCCGTGCCGTTCCTATTCCTCGAAATATTCGTCGGATTCATCCAGGCCCTGGTGTTTGCGATGCTGACCGTCGTATTTCTTGGAATGGCGATAACGGAACACGGAGTAGAAGAAGAACATCATTAATTCATAATGTTAAATTATAATAATGAATGCTAAAATATCCGATATTCGGCATTCAGAACTTATAATTTACTATACACATATGGACGTAGCGGCAATGAGACTGCTCGCAACAGCAATCGTCATGGGACTCGGAACCATAGGTCCGGCCATCGCGATTGGAATGCTCGCGGGTAAAGCGCTTGAGGCAATTGGGCGGAACCCCGAGGCTTCGGGCAAGATACAGACGGCAATGATATTGGCTATCGCATTTGCCGAGGCAGTCGCTATTTATGCGCTGGTCGTAGCTCTTATTATTAAGTTTGTTTAACCGTTTTCGCGTTAGAATATGAGCGAACTTTTGCAGCACTTCGGAATTGAGTGGAAATTGCTTTTGGCACAGCTTGTTAACTTTGGGGTGCTCTTTTTTGTGTTGAGAAAATTCGCCTACGGCCCTTTGCTGGGGATGCTTCGCGAGCGGAGAGAGAAAATAGCCGAAGGAATGCGCGCCGCCGAAGAATCGCAGCAGAAACTTGCCGAAGCGAACCGTGAAAAGGACGCATTGCTGGGAGAAGCGCGCAAAGAGTCGGTTTCGCTCATTCAGAAGTCAGAAACCGGCGCAAAGGAAAAAGAAATTTTGATACTTGCTCAAGCCCAAAAAAAGGCGGACGGAATACTTGCTGAAGAGAAAGCGAAAATTCAAGAAGAGCGGCTTAAAATGAAAGAGGAATTCAGGCGGGAGTCGGCCGAATTCGTTAAACGCGTTGTGGCTGAAGTTGTTTTGCGCTCGCCCGAGTCCCTTGATGAAAATCTCATCACCGGCGTCGTGCAGGAGCTCAAAAACACATGAAATATTCTTCGAAAGAATACGCGCACGTCCTTCTTGAAACGATTGATGATGAAAGGGGCGAGGCTGTAGTAAAAAAATTTCTTTCCTACGTCCGAACAAGCGGAGATTTTCAGAAGATTCCGCACATCCTGCGTGACTTCAGGAAGCTCTATAACGCCAAGTATGGACTTCGGGACGTAAAAGTTACGCTTGCGCGCCCTAACGGAGGGCTCATTCAAGCGGTTCAGGAAAAATTGAAACTGAAGCACGAGCCGGAGGTTGAGATAAAAAAGGAACTTTTGGGGGGTGCGGTTGTTTCAATCGACGATGAAGTAGTTATTGACGGCAGCGTGAAGAGCAGGCTTCAGAAGTTATTTAATGCTAAATTATAAATGATGAATGCAGAACACGAACGACAATTCAGCATTCAGCATTCATAATTTGTAATTTTTCAGCATGTCAAAAGAGATCATAGAAAAAATAAAGCAGGAAATTTCCGGATTTAAATCCGAAATAAAGACCGAACGCGTCGGCAAGGTTTTTGAAGTGGGGGACGGGGTATGCCGCATGTGGGGGCTTTCAAGCGTCATGGCTCAGGAAATGGTTGAGATTGAAACGGATGGGGGGGGTGTGAACGGCATTGCGTTAAATCTCGAAGAAGATTCCGTCGGCGTCGTTATCCTCGGGGACTTTCTTAAGGTAAAAGAGGGCAATATCGTCCGCGGGACGGGACGCGTTCTTTCGGTGCGCGTCGGAAAAGAAATGGTCGGGAGGGTTGTAAACGCTCTTGGAGAGCCGGCCGACGGGCGGGGGCCGATATTTGCTTCTGAAAAAGATGGAAAATTTTATCCGGTTGAAAAAATCGCCCCCGGCGTTATTACGCGCGAGTCCGTGAATACTCCGCTTCACACCGGTATTAAAGCGATTGACGCCATGATTCCGATAGGGCGGGGACAGCGCGAGCTCATTATCGGAGACCGGCAAATAGGAAAATCTGCCATTGCGATTGATGCTATTGTCAATCAGCAAAATGATACCGGACGCAGAACGCCATTTTGCATTTATGTCGCCGTTGGACAGCGCGACTCGAAAGTCGCAAAGATCGTTGCGGAACTCGAAAAGAAAGGGGCCATGAAATATACGGTCGTCGTTGCGGCTTCGGCCTCAAGTCCGGCTTCGCTTCAGTATTTGGCGCCCTTTACCGGGGCCGCCATTGGAGAGTTTTTTATGGACCAGGGGGAAGACGCACTTGTTATTTATGACGACCTGACGAAGCACGCGAATGCATACAGGCAAATCTCACTTCTCTTGAGGCGGCCGCCGGGGCGCGAGGCATTTCCGGGAGATATTTTTTATCTTCACTCACGTCTTTTAGAGCGGGCGGCAAAACTTTCGAAAGAATACGGAGGAGGCTCTCTTACCGCTCTGCCGATCATCGAAACACAGCTCGGAGACGTTTCGGCATATATTCCGACGAACGTTATTTCCATTACCGATGGACAAATTTATCTCGAGCCGGACCTTTTCTATCAAGGAGTGCGGCCGGCTGTAAATGTGGGACTTTCCGTTTCGCGCGTGGGGTCTGCCGCTCAAACACAAGCGATGAAAAAGGTTGCAGGAAGGCTGCGGCTCGACCTCGCTCAATTCCGCGAACTTCAGGCATTCGTTCAATTTGCGACTGACCTCGACGAAGCGACAAAAAAGAGAATTGTGAGAGGACAGGTTTTAACAGAGCTGTTAAAACAAAATGATTTTGAGCCGATGCCGTTTGAGCGGCAGGTTGTCGTGCTCTATGCGGGCGTGAATGGATACCTTGACGGCATTGAACTGCCGGAGATTCAAAATTTTCAGAAAAAATTCCTGGACTATATCGATAAAATGCATAAGGGAATTTTGGAAGCAATAGCAAAATCCGGAGAACTCGCGGTTGATGTTGAAGAGAAACTGAAGCGCGCGATTGAAGAAACGAGGAAGATGTAAAAAGAAAGAAGCCTGCTTCATCAGCATGGCTTCGGATTGGCTCGACCCCGGCGGCTGGCTTTTCAGCCGACTCTGCCGTCCGTGCCCATTCTGCCGAATGGGGGAACGGCAAACCGCGGGATACACCTTCCTCAAGCGCCGACTTGTTTTGGCGAGTGCGCTCAGGAATCAATTATATTATAGCATAAAATATACTAATTTGTCAAGTATTGAACGAATTTGCAGATTTTAAGACTATTATGGAAAGCTTAGAAAGAAATCAGAATAAGGAAACAGTAAATGGCAAATCATTTGGAAGCCTTAAGGAATTTATTAGGGCCGCAGAAGAAATCAAGGCTCGAAGTGCCGGTATTCGGATTTACGGCAAGCGGCTCGAAAAAGTACCTCCCAAAAAAGTAGAAGCAGGCGACCGGTATGTTCTTGTGGATGATCCAAGCGCGTCTATCGAGACATCCTGGATGTTTTTTCGAAGGAGTGAAAATACTCTGCGTGCCAACGTGTTTGACGGAAAACCTCTCAAATTTCCTTTCCGGCTGAACGATAAAAACATCAGTTCGTTCCGGTTCGATATTTTCTAACACACTATGTCTTCAACTAAAGCAATAAAACAACGAATACGGTCGGTTAAAAACACCCGCCAGATAACGAAGGCGATGGAGATGGTATCAGCCGCCCGCATGAGAAAGTCGCAGGGGTATGCTCTTGAGGGGCGCCCATACGCGCTTGCGTCTCTTGAGATGCTTGGAAATGTCCTGGCGCGAACCCCTCTTCGTTCGGCTCTTCTTGAAGAGCGCCCTGTTTTGCGCGCAGTACTTGTTGTTGTTACGTCGGATAAAGGGCTTGCGGGGGCGTTTAACTCGAATATCTTAAAACGTTCTGAAAAATGGCTAGCCAACCATGCACAGGATTATCCGGTAGACGTGGTTGCCGTAGGGAAAAAAGCGCGTGATTATTTTTCTGCCAAAGGCAGACTCGCCTCCGACGGGCAAAACCGCGCTCCGCGCGTTGTGAAAGAATTTTTTGGGTTTGGAGATTATGCCGACCCTGCCGGCATACGGCCGCTTGCGGAGTATCTTGTGCGGGGTTTTGTCGGGAGGCAGTGGGATTTGATTGAAATAATCTATACGAATTTCCGTTCAACCCTGAAACAGGACGTCGCTGTTTCGCGCCTTTTTCCGGTTGATATTGAAAAAGTAAAGGAAACGATCGAACATATTGTTCCGGAGAGAGGGCGTTTTTCGGAAAAAGCCATCAGTCTAAAATCGTCAACCGCCGACTACACATACGAATATTCTTTTGAGCCGTCTCCCGCCATTGTGCTTGAGTCCCTCATTCCGCATTTGCTTGAGATGCAGGTTTTCCATATGATACTCGAGTCGAACGCTTCGGAACATTCCGCGCGAATGGTCGCGATGAAAAATGCCTCCGAAAACGCCGGAGATATTATGAACGAATTAACGCTTCAGTATAACAAACAGCGGCAAGCCGGAATTACGAAAGAATTGACCGAAATAACGGCGGGTACCGAAGCGCTCGGGAAATAAAAAAGCCCCGGTAGGTTACCGAGGCTACGAGAGGAACACCAGCGCGTTGATGATAAAACGAGAGACGAAGTTGAGAAAAACGGATGCATGCGCGCCGAAGGCTTGGCTCACAATGAGCGATAGAAAAAGCGCAGAGTTCATTACTGCGTGAGCCGTTACGGATGAGACATAGCCGCCCCGGAGAAACGCCCAAGAGAGAATGATTCCGCCGATACCCTGCGCGAGCACGTTCCACCATGTTCCGTGAGCACGGCCGAAAAGGATTGAGGCGCAAATAATGACGGCCCAGAGAATGATTTTGTTTTTTGTGAGCCACCGGCAGATGCGGATGGGAAAGAAGCGGAACATTGCTTCTTCAATGAAGGGAGCAAGAAGTACTGTTTCAAGAAAAAGTAAAAAAGTAACCGGCTCTTCGGGGCCTACAATGACGGGAAGTTTTTCGCTGATGCCCGTCAGGTCAAGAATGGGGCCGACAGCAAAGACCATACAAGCAAGGTTTAAAAGTCCGAATTTAAGGCCAATCCAGAGTTTCTCGGAAACCGATCCCGGGTATTCCACTCATTCCTCCGATTTTCAAAAAACAAATTTTATTATTATGAACTTAATGTAAATAGACACGTATGTCAAACGGAAAAATCGTACAAATCATCGGTCCGGTCGTAGATGTTGAATTTTCGGAGGGAGTTTCACTTCCGCCGCTTTTGAACGCGCTTGAAGTAAAAAAAGAAGGCGAAGGAGCGCTTATCCTGGAAGTTGCCAAGCACCTCGGCTCGGGAAGGGTTCGCACCGTCTCCCTTGGCCCGACCGACGGGCTCAAGCGCGACCTTGACGCTCGGGATACCGGTTCTGCCATAACTGTTCCGGTTGGACAGGAAATTTTGGGGAGGCTTTTTAACGTGCTCGGAAAAACAGTCGACAATAAACCTGCGCCTGTTTTCAAAAAACACTGGCCAATTCATAGGAAATCCCCTCTGCTTTCGGAGCAATCGACAAAAACAGAAATCTTTGAAACCGGCATTAAAGTCATTGACCTCATTGCCCCCATTGTTAAAGGAGGCAAAGTGGGTCTCTTCGGAGGAGCCGGCGTCGGGAAAACAGTTCTTCTGATGGAACTCATCAGGAACGTATCCGAAGTTGCAAAAGGGGTTTCGGTATTTGCCGGAGTCGGGGAGAGAACCCGCGAAGGAAATGACCTGTATCGAGAAATGAACGAGTCGGGCGTTATCAACAAAACAGCTCTTGTATTCGGACAAATGAATGAAGTTCCCGGAGCGCGCCTCCGCGTAGCGCTCACGGCTCTCACAATGGCAGAATATTTCCGGGATGAAGAGTCAAAGGACGTTCTTATCTTCATTGATAACATTTTTCGTTTTTCACAGGCAGGGTCGGAGGTTTCGGCTTTGCTCGGGCGCATGCCTTCGGCTGTCGGATACCAGCCAACACTTGCAACGGAAATGGGTGAACTGCAGGAACGCATTACCTCGACGAAAAAAGGTTCGGTTACCGCCGTTGAAGCCATTTATGTTCCGGCAGACGATATTACGGACCCCGCCCCCGCCAACACGTTCAGCCACCTTGATTCGACTATCGTTCTTTCCCGCGCCTTAACCGAGCTCGGAATTTATCCCGCAGTTGACCCGCTTGCCTCAACATCAACAGCGCTCGACCCGAAAATAGTAGGGGAGGAGCATTACAAAGTTACGCGCGATATTCAAAAGATTCTTCAGCGCTATAATGAGCTTCAGGATATTATTGCAATCCTCGGGATGGAAGAGCTTTCTGAAACAGACAAGCTTACGGTCAACCGCGCGAGAAAAATCCAGCGCTTTTTGTCGCAACCTTTCTTCGTTGCAGAAACATTTACCGGAAGAAGCGGAAAATATGTTTCTCGTAAAGACACCATCCAGGGATTTAAGGAGATCATTGAAGGGAAGCATGATGCGTTGCCCGAAGACGCATTCTACATGAAAGGGGGGATTGAGGAGGTTGGGTAAATAAAAAAACCCGCTTTTTTAAGCGGGGACCGGACTGGGTGGATATTACCACTTCTTCCAATTGCTTCTCCTTAGCATTTTCTGTAGAAACTCCGCATCAGCTATTGCATATTTATTATAAGTAACTTTTCCAAATGCGGCTATTTTTTCTGTTTCATTGGTATCACACCACCGCAATGTTTCTACTTTTATGATCTCATGAAAACCATCGAGAACCAAGCTTGTTTGAGGATAAGGGATAAATGGCATGCTGATTGTTCGCTGATATGTGTTAAACTTCTTTTTTCCAAAAAAAACGTCAACACAAACAGTAACTTCAAACATCGTCGCCACCTCTGCTCCGAACAAAAACCTTAGGCCAAAGTTCACTGAATTTCCAGCAACTTCCGCAAAAATATAGACAAGCAGGTCTGGTAATAAGATAGAGCGAGATCAATGGTCTCATGTTTCCGGACATGGTACAGCGTGGGCACGTGTGAGTTGATAGCTGCTTACGAGAGAACATATCAAACGCACATACAATACAAAAGAGTAGTGCCGGAACCACAACAATAATCGTCACATAAATTGCACGAACAACATCGTCGTTCATTACACAGTCCTCTTCTAGCAAAGGCCAATAATTACTATGTAGCATACCCTTATGAAACTGTCAATACATACATTAC
>MHQP01000006.1 GCA_001820685.1 Candidatus Sungbacteria bacterium RIFCSPLOWO2_01_FULL_47_32
TAAATGAATAGCGGGGTTGAGTTAAAATTTTTCTTAACGATGTTCTGACGCAAAACCGGAAGTTTTGTCAAAATAACCGCTTGAAAACTAACGCAAACAAGTAAGGGGGACATAGGGGAATTGCACCCCTTCCAGGAGCTCCACAAACTCCTGTGCTAACTATTACACCAATGTCCCCGTATGCTGAATTTCAAATCCTAATTCCTTCGCCGGAGATGGGTCCTCCTCTGGCAGAAAATTCTTAACCTTCCTTCAAATTAATTTTCGATTGTTTGCTTTTTAGTATCGTGGCAATGCGCTTTCCCAGTTCATCAATAGCGTCCAGATACTTCTTTTTATCATCAAGTTCATCCGGTAGCTCCCCAATTAAAATATCCGCGCCAGACGGCCGCCCCTCTTTCTTTTCATCAAGTGTCGCGTCCAATGTTATGCGAAATGAGCGCTGGCCCTTCTCCGTGCTTTCAACCTCAATAACAGCATCAGCACTATGCCAGTGATCAAGTGGAGACCCAACGGCAGTATATGCCTTTACCCGTTCCACATCAGCGTCCTCCGTCAACCCAAGAGCATCAATGACAGCAATACGGAGATTGCGGAGGAATGCGGCTTTGGGATTCGTCGGGTCGCCGGGCTGGAATTCTTTAACAAGGTCAAATGCCTTATCGAATGGCAAATATCCTTTCACATCAGGCCCTGCTTTTTTATAGGCCTCAAGATACTTTGGGTTATTTTTTTTAATCTCGCCGAAAAGGCTGTACTCGTGCAAGTGTCCTTTTGGAATGGGGTCGTAATCTGTTTTTGGCGCCTGACGCATACTATAAAAGCTATTCAATAATTGTTTTTACATTCTTATAAATTGAAAAAACCTCGTCCCGTTAGATATCCCCCCGAGAGGAATCGAACCCCTATCAACGCCTTAGAAGAGCGCTGCTCTATCCGTTGAGCTACAGGGGGGTATCTTATGGGGCGAGCTTCCCGCGCTTTTCTTAGCATGCAGTCGAAGCTCCTTCTCTAACGGGAGTTCAGTTCCTCAAGAGCTGATTCAAATTTTTTCTGCCGCTCGTCCAGAGAAGAAATAATTGCCTGAAGCTCGGCTTTCTTAAATTGTCCCTTATAGACACCGCTTGCCGAGGAGTTCAGTGCCTTGTAACCATAGCTATAAAATATCCATCCGTCAAGAAGAAGGCCCGCAATCGCAAGGCACGCCAATATTCCATACGTTAGCCGTACCACAAAAAGAAATGGGAATCTGAAGCCCCCTAAGAGTGGCCTTGGAATTTTTTCTAAGACTCGTTTGAACATGCGTATAACTAATTAATGCTTAAGGCAGAAACATCCATCTCGGCTCGAAGCGTAGCTCCACTTGTGTCAAAAAGAGAAAGCTTCTCCACTTTGAGTTCATAAGGAAGCGCCTCAAGCAAAGAAAGAAATACATAGATGTTTTTCGAAGAACCCTCGGCGGCAAGATGGACCGAAACTCCGAATTGGGGTTTATTTTCTTTCATTTTTTCCGCAGGCACTCCGATTGCAGAAAACCGTATCGTAAGAGAAATTTGGCTGGAAGAAGCGATTGAGTACAACGACTCAAAAAAGGCAATCGGGTTAGAGCGGTCAACAAGCAGACCCCGAAGGCGCTCAAGGTCTTGGTGCGACTCCTGAAATGAGCCCTCGAGGTCCTTCAATTTTGCCCGCCTCACTTCGAGGGTCGCAATTCCAGTTTTCATGGCCTGGATCGCGTCCACCTCGGAAAGAATATAGGGGAATACATAACTAAGCAAAAGATATACAACAAGCGCCACCCCCAAAGCAATTGATACGGCGACCCCAAGAAAACGATTTTTTGAGCTGATATTCTTGAACATATGCATTATTTTAGTTTCAGGTCCAAATTGTATTTTACGTCCTTAAAGCGGACAAGGTTTTCCGGAGGCGAGATGATATCCGAAAAATACGAAAGTTTGGATAGCCGATCCTTAAAGTCAAGAAATTGTTTTATTGTTTCGGCACCCCCGCCAAGCTTCACGTTCTTTCCGCTTGCATCATAATGAAATTCGCCAATGGTAACGCCCGAGCCCGCCTGCAAAACCACGTCCAACACAAGCGGAGTTACGTCTTTGGACTGGGATTCGGCTTTCGTGAGCGCGCCAATGAGCGCATTTTTTTCGGCAAGCGTTTTCTCGAACCCATCGCTTAAGACGCTCTTTTGAGCGTCCTGCTCAATATCAAGTTGATCTTTCAGAACACTCTCCTGGGAAACAAGGAACGTGAACGTCGGAAAAAGCAGAACGGAAAAAACCAAAAAAATGCCACCGAGGTCGATTCCGACGCGTATTAAAAAGCGATTATAAATCTCGAAGCGTATCTCCTGTTTTTGCGCTTCCGATAAAAGATTCAGGTTGAACATAGGCTGAAAAAACGTGATTGGTTATCTACCCGACGCTACTGCCGAAGGGCAAGGCCGATGGAGGTGGTGTACTTAAGCGACGCGTTTTTTTCGATGGACGGGATTACTTTATATCCAGCACCATAGACATTTACAAAAGGGTCGGCCATAAGGACGGGCCTTTTCAAAGCTACGGCGAGATATTTTTCAAGCCCGATAAGATTCGCGTCCCCCCCGACCAAAAGAATTTTTTCAATATCAGAAGGAGATCCGTGGCGATGTTCGGAATGCTCCTTATAAAACCAGATCTGTTTTTGGACCTCCTCAACCAAGGTTTTCAGGAACGGGCTCATTGCCTCAAAGAGCGTGCCGTTCTTATATTGCTTATCGAGACCATGTGTTTTTTTGAGGGCCTCTGCTTCTTTGTTGGGCACTTTGAGCTTGTTGGCGATCGCGCTGTTCAGCGTTTGCCCCCCGAATGGTATGGAAAGAGTGAGGATGATTGAACCGCCTCCAAAAACAATAAAACTTGTCCGCGTCATGCCAACATCAAGAATGATGACAGACTTCGTATCCGGCGTAATACAGGCGCGAGAGATCGCTTGAGATTCAAGCTCAAGCGCCAGCGGATAGAGCCCCGCACTTTTTAAAGCCTCCGTATAGGAGTCAACAATGATGCGAGGGAATGCCGTGATAAGCACGTCCGTATGGTCGGATGGTTTTTCCTGACCAACAACCTCGTAATCAAAATATACCTGGTCGAGCGGAAGCGGAATATTTCCCTCAAGCTCCCACCGAACGGCTGTCGCAAGCTCGCTCGGTTTCAGTTTTGGAAGCTGGATAATTCGGACAAAACTTTTTTCTTCCGGCAAAGACGCAACAACAAATTTTTCGTGCACTCGCTTTCCCTCCGAGTCCTTGAGGTTTTTTTTGAGAATTTCAGAGAGAGACGATTCATTTTTAACCTCGCCTTCAACAATAATACCGGGCTCAATATTTATCTCGCCGAAATATTTGATTGTTTTTTTTGTTCCACCGCCGTCAGAAACTCTTAAAAACTTTATTGTAAGGTCGGAAATATCCATGCCAAAAAACGGCGGATTCACGATGTTTTTTATTCTGCGGGAGATAAATGACATATGTCGCTATTATATCAAAAAAAGCGCCACCCTGTAAGGAAGGATGGCACAAAAGGAAACGCCCGAAATAATGGCGCTATTCCTGCTCTTTCCATTGTTTATAAACAAATCCCCCCATAGGGCCGGATGAAAAATTGACATTATTAAGGCCGGATTCATATGTCAGTGTAGCGTTATTTCTCATTCTTATAAGATATGCAGTCGCTTCCACAAGAGTTGTTTTATTTGTTATCAAAATTGAGCCATGCATTGCGTAAAATATCTGCCCTCCTCCGCTCGTGTTGCTCGGAGTAACCGCATCTTCAGCCCCTCCGGTTTCCGCAGAGTTGTTTTGGGAAATGAGGGTAAGATAACTGCTTGAGGCCCCTGAACCAAAAACTTGAGTTGAGTTTGCCGTATTAACCTTGCTTGATGTTGTGCGATCCAAAGGGTCATCTGCAATAAGTACCTCGCCTTTCGAGCCATAACTTGAAGAAATTTTGAGTTGCCCGGAATTTTCAAGAGAAAAGTTCCCGACAACCCAGACCGGACCGCTTAAGACCACCACCGCGGAGTTTTTTACTGTAAAGTCGCAATTGATTTTGAGCGGACCAAGCGTCGTTGTTCCACTCGTCAGGACATACGGGCACGGACTTGAGTAAGTGCCTCCGTCTTGCGCCGCAGCCTCCCAATCGGAAATTTGGGCATCCGTAATCGGCATGGCAATGACAGGAAGATCTGCCGGAGCCGGAGAGCCGGGGTAAAGCGAGCCGCCGACAGTACTCGTTCCGATAGACGTAAAGTAATAAGCATCCCGTGTTATAGTGCTTCCGCTTATCTTATCGGCATACCCGTTTACCCCGACCGAGCTCTTTGAAATATATGTCGTTGAGCTAGCGCTCCCCGATACTGTGCTATTACTTATAAGATGTGCTTGCGCGTTCCCGACAATATCCGGCATGCCGTCAATTATTGAAGTGGATGCGACAAATACATCTCCTGTAACCGTCGGGCTGTTATCTCCAAGAACATTTCCTGCACTGTATATACTCCCAATCAATTGAGAACTTTGCTGCATCTCAAAACCGCCTCGCCCGACCTGTACCCCGTATGAGAAGTTGGCACCGACTCCTTTGTCAAAAATAACCTTTATCGTCCGAAAATTCTGGTTAACACTTCCAACCGACGTAACCTGAAGCTGGGTGCCTGATGCAGCCGTCGTAGTGGTTGCGGTTGCTCCATTCAATGTGAGTGTTTCCGTTGCAGAATAATTTTTGTTTTTGAGAATACGCCAGCTCACATCCTCCGCTGACGCTTCTGCCAAGTAATAGCTTTTTTCTGCAGTAAGAATTTCGCGCGATTCCGCCGCCTGGTCGAGCGCTAAAAATGTGAACGCAAAAAAACCTGTAATACCTAAAAATAGCATAAAGACAACAACGGTCAGAACCGCCTGCCCCGCTTGAAGGTCTTGGGGGTATTGGGGAATGCTCTTAAAAATACCATTCACGGTTTTCATAAAAAGCTACGCTATTGATACGTCCCGCGTAAAAGTGCGGCGCTGTAAAAATTCCTCATAATGGATGAGTTTCTGTTTGACACTTGGAGTCCCATCTCTATTTTTACAGATTTTGAAGTGCTTGAAGACGTTATCTGGCGAAAAATAAGGTTGGTTACGATAACATCGGATTCAGTGAGCATAAATGTTGTTGTGGCTTTTTTCATCATAAGACGGCCTGTCTCCGGAGCAACATAAAAATCGGCGTCGACCTCTGTTGTGTCAGTGGCACTCCTGAACGTTCTCAAGGAAAGCCCTCCGAGACTTACGCCGAACGTTGAAGAAGCGTTGATATCTTCAGCAAGGCGTATCTCGCGAACCATCCGCTGCATGACAGAGTCGGCATTTCGCACAATCTTTCTCTCCAGCCGTATTTTTGCAAGAGACGTGGCAATAATGAGAACGCTGTTTACAACAAGAATCGATATGACAACAAAGATCATCAAATATACGACAGTCTCGATAAGACTGGTTCCTCTTCTTAAATTGCCAACATTTCTTTTTTTCATGCTCAATTATTGAAAATATTCGACGTATATGTTTGAAGTGTTTCACTCCGTGCTTTGTTTCTGGATGTCCATGTTACGGTAATAAAGATCTTTTTTGTGTTCGGATCCAGCGTCCCGCTTGGAGCGATTCTATCATTCGCATCCCGATAAACGTCATATAAAACAAATGTTCGCGTAAATTTTCCGTCAATTAGCGCCGGAACGGTTGTTGTCGCGCTATATGTGTTCGTCGTGGTTGAATACGCAAGATAATACGTCATACCCGACGTAAGCGGGGCGATATTTGCCGTCCAGCCCATATCGCGAATGCTTTTAAGGCCTTCCATGTTTTCTATCACAAGATACCCCGCCTGTAGCCGTTCCGTTCCGATAGCGGTAACTTTGATGGAATACTCGGCGACAAGTCCGAGCGAAAGCAGGACTCCCGAAATAATGGCGGAGCCAACGATGACCTCAATAAGAGAAACCCCCTTTTTAAGTTGGGACGAATGCTGTCTACCCATGGCACGCATAAAAATGCTTTTGTTTATTCTGCTCATTTTACTTCAGTAAGACCGGAACTGCCTATCGTAATCTGATGCGTTTTGGCGGGGTCGCGGATAATATGAAACGTTATTGTTCCCGTGTTTGAAACGTCTCCGGTAAGCCGCTGGAACACGATGTCGCGGGATGTGGAAGCAAGAGCAAAAGACGATATTTCGATAAGCGGCGGGAGATCGGTTACAACGTTTGTTGTCGTTGCCGCGTCATACGTGCTCCCCTGGAACAGGGTTATCGTTGTTGAAGAAAAATGAACTCCGTACGCGACAGACCCCTTAGACAAAAGTGTTTGAACGCGCGCTTTTGAAAGATTTCCCGCGGCAATATCAACCGCACGCAAGAGATTATTCGACTCGCGGTATGAGTTAAATGCGCGATATGCAAAACTTGTGAGAAGAACAACAATGCCGAGCGATATGACAACCTCGATAAGCGTAAATCCTTTTTTTCCCGCACGCGCCATATGCATATGTGTTATATCCCGTTCAAGGATGTGTAAATCGGCTGAATGATGGAAACGGCAAACACGGCAACAACGGCTCCAATAAATACCATGAGGAGAGGCTCGATTATGGTTGAAAGGTTCTTCGTCGTTTCATTCACTTCCTGTTCATAAAAAATTGCGATACGGAAAAGCATCCGCGAGATAGTGCCGGTCTCCTCTCCAACCTCGATTGTCTGAGTGAACATAGGTTCAAAAAGCTCTGGGTAGCGTTTAAGAGTCTCGTTGAATGGCTTCCCTTTCTGGATATCTTGAGCGGCTTGAGCAATTGCGGCTTTGAAGAGGACATTTCCAAGAACTCCCGACGTAATCTCGAGAGCTTTCGTAATGGCAACACCAGAAGCAATAAGGGACGCGAGGGTTCGGGCAAAACGCGCTGTATTGAACTTTTTAATAAGGGTTCCGAACACAGGGAATTTCAAGACAACTCGGTCGAATATCGCCTTTCCGGTTTTCGTTTTAATTACACGGTAAAAAAGAAATATGAACGCCGCAAAACACGGTGCGATGATATAATAGTAGTTCATGAGATAGTCAGAGGTTGCCATAAGAATTTTCGTCGAAAGGGGAAGTTCTGCTTTAAGATCCTTGAATGTTGAAGCGAGTGTTGGAACGACATACACCATCATAAGCACCCCAATGAGAACAAGCACGCACAAAATTATCGCGGGATACATCATTGCTCCCCTCACGCGGGACCGCAGGTCGTAATCACGCTTCATCTGCCGCGAAAGCAGAAGGAGTGTTTTTTCAAGCTTTCCGGAAACTTCGGCCGCGCCTATCATATTGACAAAGATATCGCTGAATATCTTTGAATGAGGCTTCAGGCTTTCGGAAAAGCTTTTCCCTTGTGTTATATTCTCGAGAACATCTGCAATAACACGCTTGAATTTGAAATTCGTCGTCTGATTTCCCATCGCATCCAGCGCCCGTGTTAAAGAAACTCCTGCCCCTATCATGACGGAAAGATTTTTTGCAAAATTTATTTTTTCAATAAGATTTACTTTCTGAAAACGCCATAAATACTCCATGATATCGACATTTCGTTTTTTGACGGAGCCTTTAACATGCGACTCTATCAGGAGAAGATTTTTTGAACGAAGAAATGCCGCAAGCTCCCGCTCGGTATCTGCTTCCTCTGCCCCTTGATTTTTTGTCCCCGTCTTATCGACAGCGACGTATTCGTATATCATGGTGTTAAAATAATCCGTGGCGAATGTTAATCGCTGATAACGCGCAAAACTTCTTCAACAGTCGTAAGCCCCTGTGCCGCCTTTACTATCCCGTCTTCAAGCATGGTTGTCATGCCTTCCTCTTTCGCCAGGCGCTCCAAGTCGCTTGCGGTGGAATTTTTCATGATAAGATCTCGAATGCCGTCCGACATTTCCAAAACCTCGCGAATGCCAAGCCTGCCCCGGAACCCGTCTTTTGATTCCTGTCCCGGTTTTGCCCGCGCCCATTTCGCATTCTCTATAGTATCGGACGGGCCGATGACTTTTTCGCGTTTCAATATCTTTTCCATACGCCCAAGATCGACAATTTTTGAAAGCGCCTCTTTTTCGGCCGGTCCCAGCGTGTAAAATTCCTTTTCAGAAGAAAGAGTGCGAACAAGGCGCTGTCCAATTATGATGTTGACGGTGGACGCGATGAGAAAGGGCTCAACTTTCATGTCAAGAAGACGAGGCAGGGCGCCGGAAGCGGAATTTGTGTGAAGCGTTGAAAGAACGAGGTGTCCGGTGAGTGCCGCATTCACGGCAAGAGAAGCAGTCTCGGTGTCACGGATCTCTCCAACCATGATAACGTCTGGGTCCTGTCTTAAAATGGAACGAAGTCCTGAAGCAAAGGTAAATCCTATGGCCGAGCGCACCTGCGTTTGGTTGACTCCCTGCATTCTGTATTCAATCGGGTCCTCAACAGTCACGATGTTGACCCCGGGCTTGTTCAAAATATCAAGCACGGTATAGAGCGTCGTTGTTTTTCCAGAACCCGTCGGGCCTGTTGCAAGGATCATGCCGACAGTTTTTTTGATGTTTCGGTGGAGTTTTTCAAGATCGAGCGAGCTGAATCCGAGCGCCTCAAGAGAAAGCCCCCGCGATTTTTCTGGCAGAAGCCTCATTACGATCTTCTCTCCATCAAACACCGGCATGATAGAAACACGGAATGATATTTTGTATTCGGAGGTTTCTATCTTGAACCTTCCGTCCTGCGGAAGGCGATGCTCGTCGAGCTGCAAATTCGACATGACTTTTATCCTTGCAACGACTCCGGCCGCAACATTTTTTGGCAATACCATTGCTTGTTTTAAAATTCCATCGATACGGTATCTCACGACAACTTCGCGCTCTTCCGGCTCAATGTGAACGTCCGATGAACCCTCAATAATGGAATGGCGGATAAGAGTATCCACGATCTTGATGATGGGGAGGTCCTCTGCCATTTTTTTCAGGTCTTCCTCGCCTCCCCTTCCTCCATTCTCGCCTTCCTCGCGGATAACCGTAAGCTCGTCGGCAAGATCCGGCTTAATGATCTCTCCAAACTCCGCCTGCAAACTTTTTTGATACTGCTTCACAACCTCCTTAATGCCTGCCCGATTCGTAAGGCGCGGAAGTATTCTGAGTCCCGCTTTTTTTTTGATAAACTCGATCGTTTGGATATCATCCGGATCGAGCATCGCAACCTGAAGATCGTTGCCTGTTTTTTTGAATGCGACGATATTGTGTTTTTTTGCAATAAGCTCGGGAATAATCATCAAAACATCAGGCGGAATGGCTTCTTTTTCGAGATTGACAAAAGGAATACCAAGAATATAGGCTTCCAGCTTCTTGAGGTCATCTTCACTAATAAGTTTTTTTTCTACAAGAAGAGCGCCGAGGTACGTCTCTTTTTTTTCCGCTTCCGCGAAGGCCTTATCGAGGTCCTCTTTTTTTACGACCCCCGCGTCAAGAACAAATGCTTTAAGTTGTGAGTTTGCTACGCGCATGGCATCTTTGCTTTTTTGTTACCTTCTCCTCACCCCGAAAGTTCCGGCATTCCTTCTTGCAAGATGAGAAAGCCCGGATGATTATTCCGAGCTCACCCATATCCCGCAAAATGGCGCTCATGAGATTTTACCCGGTTTCGGTTTATTGGTTCAAATACCTTTTTATCTGTTCAATAAGCTCCGAAAGGGGGTAGTTGGTTTTTACAAGATAGCTTACTGCCCCCATCTCAACGACTTTTTCAATGTCTCCCACTCCCTCAAGATTTGTCAGAACAAGAACCGGAATGTCCTTCGTTTCCGGATCGCCTTTCAATGCTTGCAGAACAGCAAAGCCGTTCATTCTCGGCAAAACGAGGTCAAGCAAAACAATATCCGGTTTTTTTTCTTTCGCAATGCGAATGCCGGTTTCTCCGTCGAGCGCCTGGAGAGTCTCGAAACCCTCGCGCACGAGCATCGCGGAAAGCGCCCGTTGGAGCGCTGGTTCATCTTCAATGTAAAGAATTTTCTTTTTCATATCACATGTCCTTTAGCCCAAGTTCTTTTTGAAAGATTCCGCACCGCACACGCGTGAGTATCAGCTCCTGGCCGGAAGAGTAAACCAAAACGTCGAGCCCTGGTCAAGCTCCGAGTCAAATCCGATGTGCCCCCCGAGGCCCTCGACAACGGATTTTGCGATATAGAGTCCGAGTCCCGAGCCCTGTGTCTGGTGGCGCACGGCGTTATCAGACCGGTAAAACTTCTGGAAAATAAATTTCTGCTGTTCTTTGGGAATACCGACGCCATTGTCGTGGATTTCCCAGCGTAAAAATTTACCGTCAACCGAAAGCTTCACATGCACCGTTCCCTTGCCGCGCGAATAACGGATGGCGTTATCAATGAGATTTTGAACAACCATCCGGAGCCGGTCAGCATCTCCGATGATCTCGGGCGGATTTTCAACCGACTCAAACGCGATGTCGACGTTATATGCCTTAGCATACCAGGTGACCGATTGTACCATGTCGTTTGTTATCTTTTGGAGAGATAGCGGAACACGGGCAAGCACCATCCGGCCAGATTCGATACGATTTGCCTCCAGGAGAAGATTAACAAGCTGTATCATTCGTTCGGTGTTCTCGCTCAAAATATTAAGATATGTTTCGTCGGGAGAACCGCCCTTTTTTTCTTTTGCTTCTTTAAGAAGAATGTCCATCGTCCATTTAAAAATAGAGAGGGGCGAACGAAGCTGGTGCGAAACAATACTAATGAACTCACTTTTGAGCTGGTTTGCTTCGGCCATTTTGTTAAACCCGTGAATGATGAAGTTGCCGATAACAAGGATAACAATGGACACCACCGCAGCTATCCCAATTTCTACGGCAGAGTCGTCAATATAGTGGCTTGAGATAAGATAACTTCCGGACATTGCAAGCACGTTAATAAGGCCCATGAGGACAAAAAGGAGAGGAGGGCACTCCCATGCCCCAAGCCCCACCTTCTTGCATTCGCTTATAACGTTAAGTTTTTCTAAAAATTTTTTCGCAATCATATAAAATGTGCGGATACTTCCGCCGCGCTCACGAATAGCAAAAATGGTTAATGCGGCTGAAAAATATTTAAAAACCAGTCTTTAGCTTCTTAAAGTATAACATATATAATTTTATTTGACCTAACGAGCAATTAACACCCGGGAAGGCACTGTTTTATCATGCTTTTTAAGTTTTAAAGAGAGACGACAGGATACGATGCACCAAAAAGCTGGTACGTTGGAAAAATGGTTGTTTCCGCCTTTTTAGTTGACTTTGCTTCCTATATATAGTACTCATGGAGTATGTTCTCTAAAAATTTGGACGGAAAACCATGGAAACCGCGGTTTTTGAATCTTCTGATGATTTTTCGCAGAAATACTACACCGAACGCCATAAAAATCTTATTGCTCCGTCGACGCTTGACCCTAAACTGAATCGCGTCATTGCAAGGACAAAAGGTACGCGCGTATGGGACGAATCTAGGAAAGAATACATTGATTTCAACGCAAGCGTCGGGACGAGCGGTGTCGGCCATTGCCATCCAAAAATGCTCGAAATGTTGAGAAAACAGCTCGAAATCATCGATTTTATCGAGCCGACGGGCTTTAACCACCGCATCCGCGAGCTCAAAGTTGCCGGCAAAGAGTATGAGATTTCGCTCGTTGCCCTTGCAAAAACACTTCTTCCTCTCATGTTTCCGGACACTTCCCTTTCCCTTCTTCGTATGATTCCGGAAGTTACTGGAGCACAAGCCGTTAACGCCGCAGTGAAGCTTTTTCTTAAAGCGAATCCCGGAAAATATCATTTTCTTGGGTTTAGGAACGCATTTGATGGACGACATGGTTTTAGTCTTGACTTCACGAACTCAAAGCCGATTCAGAAGCAGGACTACCCTTCTTCAGGCATCGTTGTTCATTATCTTCCCTTCCCCGATTCATACGAAAATCTTGAGGAAGCAAAATCAGAGCTTTCAAATATTCCGCTCAAGAATGTGAGTGCGTTTCTTGGTGAATACCTTCAAGGAGAGGGCGGATTTAAATGGCCTGTTGTGGCGTATATGGATGAATTTCTGGGCTTTTTGAGAGATCTCGGAATTCGTATCGCAATTGATGAGATCCAGTCGGGTCTTGGCAGAACAGGCAAATGGTTCGCGTGGCAGCACGGTACGGTAACTCCGGATGTTGTTATCGCGGGCAAAGCTCTTGGCGGGGGCGCTGTTCCGATGTCAGCTGTCGGATACAATCGGGAACTATTTAACTTTAAAGACACAGAAGTCCTTGAGACAGGATGGCATTCGGGAACATTCCCCGGATATATTACCGCGGTTGCTGGTGGTATTATGTTTCTTGACATCATGAAAGAAGAAAAGGTGCTCGAAAATGTTATTCTCCGAAGCGCCGAACTCTATGATGTGCTCCGCCATCACTCAGGCGAGCCGGATAGTCTGACCGACTATTGCAAACGGACAGGTTTTGGCTTCATGCAGGGGCTTGTCTTCAGGCAACACGATTCAAAGCCATACCCCGAGTGGAGAAACACGGTTCTAAAAAATCTCCGCGAGGCGGAGCCCGTCGGCATCCTGACTCTTCCCGCGGGAAACGATAAAACCAATCCTACTATCCGGTTTGAACCGTGCCTCATAGCACCGGAAAGCGAGATGGAATACCTCGACGACACTCTCACGAAAGTTTTATATAAAAAATAGCCGCGCTGAGCGCGGTCCCCATAAAAACACTCCCGAATTTCGGGAGTTTTAATATGTATTATATATTTTCGAGTGTATCCATTAGCCAAAATCCGAACCGATATCCAAACAAATAACCAAGCGAACCCGAAAGATACGGCTTAGCAAAACCTAGAAAATCAAGCATTGAGTCAGCCGGCGCCCCGTTAAGAAGAGTAATAATAGGAATTGCCACACCGACAATTAAGACGATAGCCGACAGTAAAATAGTGAACCCATAAAGAGTCTCAAAAATAATATCTAGTCCACCGCCGCTTTCAGATGCCATTATCACAAAAGCAAGGAATACCATTGAAACAAGAAAACCGGTAGAAAAATACCCAATCAAGTGGAAAAGTTCCATTTTTACTCTCCTTTTTTGGGACAATACTATTTCAAAGATTGTGCTTGACACGGTATTCTCTTTCTGCTACACTGTCAATATCGTGATTAGAGTCATGGTCCGCTTGATATGCGGACTTTTAAAATGCCAATTTTTAACTGCTGAATGAGGGCTTTTGGGTACTGAATCGTTCATCATCCAAAATTCATAGTTCGGCATTATACACGTGGACTTAAAAAACTTCGCGCAAGCGATACAACAGCTCTCGGAAGAAAAAGGAATTTCCAAAGACCGGGTGCTTGAGACCATTGAGATGGCGATCGCCGCGGCATACAAAAAAGATTACGGCAAAAAAGGACAGATAGTAAAGGCAAAAATGAATCCGGATACGGGCGAATTGACATTCACACAGATTAAAATTGTCGTGGATGAGTCAATGATAAAATCAGAAGAAGAGATAAAGGCCGAAGAGGAGGAGCGGGCAAAAAAACTCGCGGAAGCGGCGGAAGAAGCGACAAAAGAAACTGAGGAACGGAAGACTTCGGGCAAGATCCCGAGGAGGGAGCGGCCGCAAAAAGAGGAGGAAGAGGAATTGGAGAATCCGGAAGAAAAAAAAGTGCGTTTCAACCCGGAAAAACATCTGATGATTGACGAAGCCAAAAAAACAAAAAAAGGGGCGAGTGTCGGAGACGAACTTGAGTTCCCGCTTGAAACGCATTCCGACTTTGGGAGAATCGCGTCGCAAACCGCAAAACAGGTCATTATTCAAAGAATCCGCGAAGCGGAACGCGAAGCGGTATTTGAGGAATATAAAAATAAAGAGGGAGAACTCGTTTCGGGGATTGTCCAGAGAATCGAGGGGAGAACTATTTATGTCGACCTCGGACGAGGCATCGGAGTGCTTCCGCCGGAGGAACAAATTCCCGGAGAACGCTACCGCTTGGGAGAACGCGTCAAGGCGGTCATTACTGTTGTTGAATCAAACCCAAAAGGGCCCGGCATTTTCCTTTCGCGCTCTCACCCTCGGCTCATCAAAAAACTTTTTGAGATAGAAGTTCCAGAAATCGCTTCCGGCACCGTTGAAATAAAAGCAATCGCCCGCGAAGCAGGCTCTCGGACAAAAATAGCCGTCGACTCAAAAGAGGATAACATCGACCCCGTCGGGTCTCTTGTTGGACAGAAGGGTGTCCGCGTTACAACCGTCATCAATGAGCTCGGAGGAGAAAAAATAGATATCATTGAGTGGGCGGACGATCCGGCGCGCCTTGTTGCCAACGCCCTCTCTCCTGCAAAGGTTATTGAGGTTCAAATATCGGAACATAAAAAAGAAGCCCGCGCTATTGTTCCCGAAGACCAGCTTTCGCTTGCCATCGGCAAAGGAGGACAAAATGTCCGGCTTGCCGCAAAGCTTACCGGCTGGGGAATAGACATCAGGGCGCACAAAACCGCCGGAGCCGAAAAGGAAGCAGATAAAGAAACGGACGAAGAAACAGCTCCGAAAGAGCCGGAGGAGAAGAGTGAAATGCGAACTGGAGAGGCAGCGGAGGAAAGCGGAGGAACATCCGATAAAGAGCCAACGGAAGAAAAAAAGGCGGAAACCAAACCAAAAAAAGAGAAAAAAACTAAAAAAGCAAAAAAATAAAGGGCATTAAACCATTTGACCTGCCTATCGGCAGGCAGGTGCGACATCGCTCGAGCGTCATGCCAACGGCCTAAGCCGGGGCGCGCCGCCGCTCACTCGTCGCAATAATTATAATCGGAGCAATGCAGTTTTGTTCAGTACTTTTCTGAATGCTGCCGCTACTTCGAAAAACATATGATATTTTTTCCAATCATAGTGTCTCTCGTTTCCATCGGCTTTGCGCTCTGGCTCAGGAGTTCGGTCCTTTCCCATCCGCGCGGAGACGCAAAAATGATAGAGATAGCGGACGCCATTAAAGAAGGCTCAAAAGCTTATCTTAAGCGTCAGAACATGACAGTGTTTTGGGTAGCCTTAGTACTCTTTTTTCTTATCGGCTTGACAAAACATCTCGGATGGCCGACTGCGTTTGGTTTTCTCATCGGGGCGGCCGGCTCCACTCTTGCCGGATACCTCGGTATGATAACGGCAGTTGACTCAAATTCACGAACGGCTGAGGCGGCAAAGTCTGGACTTTCCCAGGCGTTCGGTCTTGCTTTCAAAGGAGGGGCTGTAACGGGATTTCTTGTTGTTGGAATAGCGCTTCTATTAGTAACAGGATTTTACGGATATATACGTGACCTTGCTCCTCTCGTAGGACTCGCGTTCGGGGGTTCGCTCATTTCTGTTTTTGCCAGACTCGGCGGAGGAATTTTCACAAAAGGGGCGGATGTAGGGGCTGATCTCGTCGGAAAAATTGAAGCCGGAATTCCTGAAGATGACCCGAGAAATCCGGCAGTCATCGCGGACAACGTGGGAGATAATGTCGGAGACGATGCGGGAATGGCAGCCGACCTTTTTGAAACGTACGCCGTAACGACCATCGCGGCGATGCTTCTTGGCTCTCTTACCGCGAGTCCCGGCTCGTTTCTCGTCATTCTACCCCTTCTTATCGGCGGAACCGCCATCATCGCTTCCATCATCGGCACTTTTTTTGTGAAGATCTCAGAATCCGCAAAAGATGGGAGTGAGATTATGAACGGCCTCTATAAAGGCCTTATTGGATCCGCAGTCCTTTCTGCTCTTTTTCTCATTCCCATTTTCTGGGGTGTTGGCTCTCTTGCTACACCCGGAAAAAGTTATCTTTCCGCTATCATTGGTTTGGGGGTTACGGCTTTTATGGTGCTCGCAACGGAATATTACACTTCAAAAAAATTCCGGCCCGTTCAGCAGATAGCACGGGCGTCCACCACAGGACACGGAACGAACATGATCATCGGACTTGCAATGTCTATGGAAGCGACCGCCTTTCCGGTACTTATAATTTTGAGCGGCATGCTTGGAGCGTTCTGGCTTTCGGGAATTTATGGCGTGGCTCTTGCCGCGACAACGATGCTTTCAATGGCCGGAATAGTTGTTGCGATCGACGCTTTCGGCCCCATCACGGACAATGCCGGAGGGATCGCCGAAATGGCGGGACTTGACGAAAAAGTGCGTGCAGTAACCGACCCGCTGGACGCGGTCGGGAATACCACGAAGGCAGTCACGAAAGGATACGCCATCGCGTCCGCCGGCCTTGCTTCTCTCATTTTGTTTGCTTCATACACGGCAGAACTTAAAAATTTTGGAAAAAATGTAGCATTCGACCTTTCCGACCCGCTTGTTATCGCCGGGCTTTTTGTCGGAGCAATGATGCCGTATCTTTTTGCGTCCATCGCTATGCGCGCGGTCGGAAAAGCTGCCGGAGACGTTGTAACTGAAGTCCGAAGACAGTTCAAAGAAATTAAAGGGATCATGGAAGGAACGGCGCGTCCGCAATACGGAAAAGCGGTAGACATAGTAACAAAAGCGGCTCTCCGAGAAATGATAGTGCCCTCTCTTATCCCTGTTGTCTTCCCGATTGTGATCGCTTTGCTCCTTGGTCCGGAAGCATTGGGGGGGCTCCTTATGGGAACCATCATCACCGGCCTTTTCGTTGCCATATCCATGACTGCGGGAGGAGCGGCATGGGATAACGCAAAAAAATATATTGAGGAAGGAAATTACGGCGGCAAAAAATCGCTTGCGCACCAAGCGGCGGTTACGGGAGACACCGTCGGAGACCCCTACAAAGATACTGCCGGTCCGGCCATCAATCCCATGATAAAAATCGTAAATATCGTAGCGCTCCTTGTTGTGCGTCTTCTTTAGCCCGATAAAATAAAAAAACTAACCGCAAAAGCGATTAGTTCTGATCTTTTTTCTTTATGAATTTTATGCCCTTGAGAAATTCGGCAAATTCATACCGACAGCCGTCACCGTCTTCCCAGTAAAAATGATGGCCTCCCGTTCCGATGACAACTTCCGAAAGCCACGGGGCAAGGCGCCTGCAAAGCCGGCAGAGACGAACGTTCACAACACATGAAGCGCCCCGGCCGATAACCGCCCCCATTTCATTCGTGAATACGACGTCCACGCCGTGATATTCCGTAAAGAGAGTTTTTTTTCCTTCTTCTTTAAAAAGGTGTTCGGGAAACTCTCCTCCACAGTGGTCGCAATAAAAAAGCAAAACAGGTGGAGGCGGGGAAAAATAGTTCCACACACGGGACAAAAGTGAAGCAATAGGTGCACCATACCGCGTGAACATCATTTGCTTTTTCCGCCGTTCAGCTTCTTGTACAAGTTATGCTGTTCGATCAGCTCTTTAAGGGTTGCCTGTTTCCATACTCCGCGAAGATCTGTCTTTTTTGCGGCAATCCCGAACGAAAGATGAATAGCGGTCATCTCTGAAGCCGGAAGCCCGTATTCAACGACAACAGTATCCCGATATACGAGCTCCTGCGGAGGAATCGTTGCGATACAAATTACCACTCGATACCCTATATCGGTAAGAAGCACTGAGACAATTGCTCCGGGATGGAGAATGTCTTTGTCATAGAGCGGAACGTAAATGGGACCGCAGCCGCTTTTTTTCAGAGCGGACCGAAGCTGGGAAACAATATCGCGACGCTGGATAATAACGCCGAAATATGGAATGTTCACAAATATTTTTGTAAACAATGGCCCAACAAAGGGAAGGCTGAATGATTCGCCGAGGATCCAGCATACCACCAGCAAAAGAACAAGTCCGAACCCGTAAATTTCCCGCTGGAAAATAAGTTTCCCTACCCACCCGAACGTTTCGTCTCCGATTCCGATAACAAGCTTCAAAAACCAGAGAACCAAAAAAAGAGGAAGAAAAAAACACAAAAACCCCAAGATAATGCTTTCGGCGTGTCGCCACATTCGTTTGTTGCTCCGGCCGTATAGTTGATATATTGTAGATGAACTACGCGTAGTATACACTATCCTTATGAAATTTTCTACCCAAAAAACCCCAAAATCAAAAATTGAAATAACCGTCTCGGTTCCGGCTGAAGAACTAGCGCTTCACCTTGAAAGCGCTGCCCGCTCGCTTTCCAAAGCACGCCCAATGGAAGGATTCAGACCGGGCAAAGCTCCGATGGGGGTAGTGAAACAGCGGTTCGGAGAATTTGCCGTCTACGAACAAGCCGCAAAAATGTGCATCGAAAAACAGTATCTTAAGATAGTGGAGGAGCTTGGCGGAAAAAAGAACGGAGAAGAAAACGTACCGGGAATCGAGCCTATCGGGCATCCTGAAATCTCAATAACAAAACTCGCCCCCAAAGAGGACTTTGAATACAAAATCGTTCTTTCCGTTATCCCGGAACTCAATCTTCCCGACTACAAAAAAAACGCAAGCTCTGTTACCAAAACAAAAAAACCCGTTGTCGTTGAAGACAAAGAAGTAGACGAAGCCCTCAAATCCGTCCGGGAGTCGCGTGCTCCCCTTATAACAGTTTCACGCCCGGCCGAGCGTGGAGACATCGTAGAGATCGACTTTGAAACATTCGACGGAGACAGGAAACTCAACGGCATCGAATCAAAGAGTCACCCGATTGCCATAGGGGAGGGGAGATTTATTCCCGGATTTGAAGATAACCTTATCGGCATTGCGGCCGGTGAAACAAAAGAGTTCAATCTGAAGCTCCCCACGGATTTTCAGAACAGCTCCCTTGCCGGCAAAGAAGTTACATTCAGAGCAACCGCCCGCGCCGTCCAGGAGAAACACGTTCCGGAACTTACCGATGAATTTGCAAAAAGCGTCGGGAACTTTTCCGATCTTGAGGCCCTGAAAAAAAACGTTAGGGAGGGAATTCTCATGGAGAAAGAACATAAGGAACGAGACCGCATCCGGATGGAGATTATAGACGGAATCGCAAAAAAAGCGGATGCCGAACTGCCGGAACTTTTGATAGAACGCGAACTTGATAAAATGGAACAGGAATTGAAATCGGGAGTGGAACACATGGGGCTTTCTTTTGACGACTATCTGTTAAACATCAAAAAGAGTCCGGAAGAACTTAGAAAAGATTGGAGGAAAGACGCCGAAAAACGGGTAAGAGGCGCTTTGATACTTAGAAAAATTGCCGATGCCGAGCACATTGAGCCCGAACACGACGAAGTGCAGGCCGAAGCGGACCGCTTCGTAATGCGCTCGGGGCTTGCGGAGCATGAGATAAAAAAAATTGACAAAGAACAGCTTTTTGAATATGCTCGAGGAGTAAGGAGAAATGAAAAAGTGTTTGAGTTTTTGGAAAAACAATAATTTTTAAAAAAATGAAAAACGAAACATATAACCAATACCTTATTCCCACCGTCATCGAAAAAACGCAGTTCGGAGAACGCGCGTATGATATTTATTCGCGCCTTCTGAAAGACCGCATCGTTTTCCTTGCCGGCCCCATTGCCGACCCAATGGCAAACGCAATCATCGCACAGCTTCTTTTTCTTGACGGACAGGATTCGAAAAACGATATAAAACTTTATATTAATTCTCCGGGAGGCTCCGTTCCTGCGACTCTTGCCATTTACGATACGATGCAATACGTAAAGCACGATGTTTCAACTATTTGTGTCGGCATGGCGGCGTCAGGTGCGGCCCTCCTCTTAACTTCAGGCACAAAAGGGAAACGGTTCGCGCTTCCTAATTCAGAAATGCTTATTCATCAGGTCATGGCAGGCGGTATCGAGGGACAGGCAACCGAAATTGAAATTTCGGCAAAACATATTCTTCACTTAAAAGAACGCCTCAACCAGATCTTGGCAAAACACACCGGAAAGGCTCTTACACAAATTGAAAAAGACACCGACCGCGATTATTACATGGATGCGGAAGAAGCGCGAAAGTACGGCCTTATTGATAAGATCATCAAGAGAGAGAATGGAAAAACTGCATAGCTCACTTAAAAACCACCCAGCAGATGCCGGACGGTTTTTCTTTTCAATAAGAAAAGCCGAGCTTCCCATGGAACTTTGTTCCTCCATGAATTGCTCGGTTTGGTTTTCGTTCCTCAAACCCGTTTGAAGTCTTCGGCTCAGAC
>MHQP01000007.1:0-2104 GCA_001820685.1 Candidatus Sungbacteria bacterium RIFCSPLOWO2_01_FULL_47_32
ATTGAGCTCTTTTGCTTCCGCGAGCACTGATTCAAAAAGCAGATAATCCTTGTCTTTGTGGAATATCTGAATACGGCCGTTTGCACGGTTTATGACGTGATAGACGAGATTACCGACGTCTACTCGTAGAATGCGAGGCATTCCCTATCGATAGCATGGGTGAGTTCTTACGTAAAGGGCTCCTGACCCCGTTTCCTGCCCGTTTCCCTCGGCTAAAACATCTTTGAAGAGGAGGGCGATGTTGTCGGTCGAGACAAACTAAAAAGCTCCTTTGCAGGAGCTCTCTCTTTAGTCAGTTTTGTCGAGAATCTTCCGCACAGCTCCCGCCTCCTTGCTTCCCTCTCCCAGAACACCAGTGCGTCGGCGCCTCTCATCAAGGACAATTGTAAATCGATCGAAGACGTCTGCCCTCCCTAGAATCCGCGGCCCGGTTGGATTATCAAGAAACACAACGGGAATGCGCAGTGTGCTCCTTCCAATCTTTACTCCAAGCTCATGCCTCCATCCCCTGACCTCTTTGCCATCGATGCCGGTAATAGGAGTTGAAACTCCTTTTTCTACTGAGATTCCAAGAGCCTCTCCATCAGTCCGTGGGAGTGCTGAAACCACCGCTCCAGAATCGATAAGCAAAACAAGCGATAGCCATTCCTTCGCCTTGTTTTGAACTCGCACCTCGGCGGCAGGAAAGATATCAATCTGTCCGCCATCTCGTAGCGAGATCCCATAAGGTAACACTTGGGAGCTAGACATGGTAGATAACAGCAAGACTCTTTGGTACGGAGATGACCTTTATCTCGTGAAGGGGCCGCTTCGGAATTTGCTTCCTTGCCTTCTCTATTACCGCTTTGAGCGTGAGGCCGGTTGCGATAATTTTCCCGTCTACAACCGCAACCTGCTGTCCGCCGTATTTTTTGATATCAATTGTGGGAATTTGAAGCTTCTTCATATATCTTCATTCTACTGATATCAGGCTCTTGGTCAACTCCCCCCGATCAGATCCCTCATGAGCTGCGAAACGGGGTCAGGAAACGGGGTCAGGGAAACGGGGTCAGGAGCCCTTTCTGAAACCCAATGCTTCACACTCGCCTCCTCTCCCTTAAGTAAACCACGTCCGGCGAAATTTTTTAAGACCGTCCCGTTAAAACAAAAAACAGCCTTCCGGCCGTTTTTTTATTCGAACAACAAACAATTGAGAACACTAAATCTTCCAGTTATTCCGACTACCCCGAATCCTGTCGGAGTACACAGTCTCAAGTTGAAGCTCTCCCGATGAACCATTGAAAGATCAATGGTGAAGCCGGGATCCCGACTTAACGTCGGGACGAGACTAACGCTTGTTAACCGTTCTTGTGGAACGGGCGACCTAGAATCGCAGTTTATATAGGTTCGATGAGGTTCCCGCTGATGAGTAAACCCAGTAGCGGAGAAACTCCAAACCGCAGTGAAGCGGCCGGAACGATAAACTGACTGATATTCCTAAAAAGAAATGTTCCATCGACAGCTTCCGCTACCGATGCCTTGTTACGACTTCGTCCCTATCACCGATCTTAGCTTAGTCCGGGCTGACCCCGGGTTTCGGCTACTACCGGCTCTCTTGACGTGACGGGCGGTGAGTACAAAGTTCGAGAACGTATTCAACGCGGCATAGCTGATCCGCGTTTACTAGCGATTCCTTCTTCATGGAGTCGAGTTGCAGACTCCAATCTGAACTGAGGGGCCGTTTGATGCGATTGGCTCCGCCTTGCGGCTTCGCGACGCTCTGTCGGCTCCATTGTTTCATGCGTGTAGCCCAGGGTATCAGAGGGCCACGCTGATCTCGCGTCATCCCCACCTTCCTCCCCCTAAACGGAGGCAGTTTCCCATGACACTTGTAACATGGGATGGGGGTTGCGTTCGTTACCCCACTTAAGGGAACAGTTCACATCACGAACTGACGAGGACCGTGCAGCACCTGTGCTGGCATCCTTGTGGTACATCGGGGTTTCCCCCGACTTTTTCCAGCATTTCAAACCCTGGTGAGGTTCCTCGGTTGTCATCGAATTGAACCGCATGAACCACCGCTTGTGCGAACTCCCGTCTATTCCTTTGAGTTTTAGCCTTGCGG
>MHQP01000007.1:2113-43554 GCA_001820685.1 Candidatus Sungbacteria bacterium RIFCSPLOWO2_01_FULL_47_32
CGTCTATTCCTTTGAGTTTTAGCCTTGCGGCCGTACTTCCCAGGCGGCAGACTTAACGCGTAAGCTTGGCCACTGAAAGGGTCGATACTTCCAATGACGAGTCTGCATCGTTTAGGGCGTGGACTACTAGGGTATCTACAATTTTGTTGCTCGCAACAAAATTGAAATTTTAAATTCTAAATTTTCAATTTTAAATTGCGGAACGAGACATTTCTGCTCGTTTCTCGGCATTACGGCCGAGTTCGGACTATATCATCACCGAAAGAAAAATTTGGGCGAGCGAGTAACTCACTCGCCGCCGAGTTTTATTTCGGGCCCAGCGTATAGTCTCTGAGGGGTCCGCTGTTGCATCGGACTTCCCTGCGGGTTGCCCCTTCGTTTTCACAAAGTAGGGTTTTCCCGAATATAGCCCCGCCGTCGCCTCACGGCTTTGGCGGGTCCTCGATTTTGTAGACTCTCCGCCTATGGCGGATTCATACAAAATCGGGATAGGTTTTTTATCCCCGTTATGCGAATCGCACATCGGGGGGACTAGTTTTCCTCCTTCGCTCTTTCGAGCTTCGGAGAATCAGACTCACCGCATACCCTGCGGTTCGCTAGAAAGAAAAACCTAATGTTTTCTCAAGTTCCAATCCATGCGCTGAACAATATTCTTCTAACTTAGAAAGATCCTCTCGCAGCACCTCTACAATAACTAAATCGCCATTGTCAGAAATGCCTTGAATACTCCCAAGTGTATAGATAAATTCAACCACATCAGAGTGAATTGCTTCTTTGCTTGAACTCTTGATAAAACATTTCACTTTCGTTCTCCTTTTTCTCTTAGCGAGTCCGCGGTCTTCATTTATTTTTAAGCAAATGAATACCGGGACGAGTGTCAATCCTATTCGCTCCCCACGCTTTCGTCTCATGAGCGTCAGGACAAGACCAGCATACTGCCTTCGCATTTGGTGTTCCCCATGATATCAACGGATTTCACCCCTACACCATGAGTTCCGTATGCCTCTTCTTGCCTCAAGTTTTGCCGTATCCAACGCACTCTCCCCGTTAAGCGGTGAGATTTAACGCCGGACTAACAAAACAGCCTGGAGACCCTTTACGCCCAATAAATCCGGATAACGCTTGGAGCCTTCGTATTACCGCGGCTGCTGGCACGAAGTTTGCAGCTCCTTATTCCACTGGTACGCTCAATCCGGCCCTCTCGAAAAAGAAAATTTTCACTCAAAAAATTCCATCCCGAAAGGGCCGGACTTGTTCCCAGTTAAAAGCAGTTTACGACCCGAAGGCCTTCATCCTGCACGCGGCGTCGCTCGATCAGGCTTTCGCCCATTGTCGAATGTTCTTGACTGCAGCCACCCGTAGGTGTACGGACCGTCATATTTGTCCACAATCACTTGTGGTATAGACTATGTCTTCACCCCTCGTTTGATCGTACAAGGGGGCTAGCGTGTTATAACCAAGATAAATCCTGGCTATCCATTCCGAGTAAACTCGGAATGAGTCGTTACGGGGTTAATGAACTCATAGTTCTTTTTGCCTCCTGCGCCTGCATTAAGATTTCGCAGTTCTTTTGCCATTGAGAATAATTTCTCAAAGTCTTTATCCGAAAGAGAACTGCGAACTTTGACCACTCCGTGGTCAAATATTTCAATCATAGCAAGCATAATTTTTGCCTGCCTCTGTTTAAGAATCAGGTACGGCAGTAAGCGTTCAAGAGTATGTTTAACATCCTGCCGCTTTTGAATGACCAATTCGGCAAGATTATGAGTTCGAATAAATCTGACAGATCCGACTTTACCCAATGCTTCCTGAAGAAGAAACATCATATTTTTATGTCGAATATGTTGGGTAAAATTTATCTTTAATCGCACGCGATAAGGAAAGCGCCGTCTATCGGGACGTTTTTCAATTGCCGCCACAATAGACCCATCGCCATCCAAAAATCCTGCGATATACTGGTCAGAAACATTTTTGCTATTAACTTCCCACGGCGTTGTCTCCATATTGGGTATTGTAGTACAACCCCCAAAACTTGTGAATATAAATTATCCACACGCAGAGATTTCACCGTTATAAGCTAGATTTTACTAAGAGATTACTCTCTTAGGAGACTATCGTTAATCTCAGTTCCGTCGTTGGGGGTCACGCTCTCACGTCCCCTACCCGTCATAGCCTTGGTGGGCCATTACCCCGCCAACTAGCTGATAGGACCGAGGCTCCTCCCTAAGTGTCTTGCGACTTTAATCGTGCCTCGCTGCTACTCGGCACGAAATTTTCAATTTTTAATTTTAAATTTTAAAAAAATGATTTAAAATTTATAATTTAAAATTTAGACTTTGTGCTGAACAATAGTGAGGCACGATGCTATCGGGCATTAGTCCCGCTTTCGCGGGATTATTTCCGTCTCAGGGGTAGATGCCAAGGTAATACTAACTCGTTCGCCACTCAACAATTCTTGATGTAATCGCAAATTGCTTCGTTCGACTTGCATGCCTTATCCACGCCGCCAGCGTTCATCCTGGACCAGGATCAAATCCTCAATAAAAGTCAGGTGTTAAATCTGACAGTGTATCCGTTTTGCTTAAAGCAAAAGCGGACATTGAGTCGGAACAACTGGAAGATTCCAATTCTCATGCGCGCACAGCACATAAAAATTAGCAACCAATTGTGTTTTTCACTCGCGCATTCGTGCAAAAATGAATGCGAAGTGAATTTTGTTTGTTCGTTTTATGTACCCGACCCGGCGAGACTGTGTCTCGTTATGGGGTTAGGGTTTGTTAAGATGCTTTCCGTTCTGAATTTCTGAATTAAACAACCACGCAAATTTCCTTGAAGAAACTTGCGTGGATGTTTGATTCTCGGCTGAGCCAGCTAAGCTGGCCAGGACAACCCGAAAATCTGCAACCCCTTTCAATTCCACGGGACTAGCCCGCTAGTTTTGATAAACCATATTTAGCATTATCAATTATACTCAAGCGTCTACATCTGTCAATACCAAAAGTGCATGAATAGTGGATTCTTTTGCTTCCGGTTGATAATGGGCGGAAAAACACTCATTTTTGGCTCTGTTCCAGCGTTCTTGTGACAATACCGACTTTAGCAAATAAAGGTTTTTCGATCAATCCGGCATTTTTTAGGCAACTCTTGACTTTCTGCATAATTTAATACAGAATATTACCAGAATATGATACCAAAAAAACGGGGGTGCTTCCGATGGGTCACGCCAAGGAACGCTATAGAACAATTTCAACCGGATTGAGAGAAGCTTCAGTAAATTTTTATGCTATCCTTGGAATCTCGGTTTTTGTTCTCTTATTTTGGGGAGTAAATTCGCAAGTTATTTTTAGGGTAGCTGTTTGGAGCGGAGGCATCTCATTTACGATTGCTTTTGTTCTAAGTATTATCTCTGGCTTGTTCTCTTGGCGGTACAAATGCTACCTCAAGCGCCGGACCAAAGGACACTAATATGTCCTTTTTTTTATTTTTTAGAAAATTTAAATACAAAAAGTGCCGGATACGATCTCGAATAAAAGAAAAACCCCGCATTGGGGTTTATGAAAATAATTTTACGGCAATTTCGATAAGAACGAGAAGAAGAACAGGCAAGAACCAGAAAAGCACTATCATGAGAAGTGACAGCTGGATTCCCTGCCAATATGACTCTTCAGCCCAACCGCGAGCGCGAAGAAGTTTTCCCACATACCGCTCATAGAGGAGATATCCGACGTATGCCCAAATAACTATATTTATAAGCAGCCCCCCGAGAAGAGCAAGTGCATTCGGCTCTTTGGGAACGCCTGGGATGAAGAGTACTGCTGTGAGCACGAATGCGCTTAGCATTACTGTAGTCATCATCATAAAATTATGACGACACCAGTTTCTAGATTCCGTAACAGCCCTGCCGAACCCACGGATACTTTCTTTCGTTGCCTTTTCCTCAAATTGCCAATGAACGTACCTCACTGGTATCATATGAACAAAAATTGTCAACCCCGCTCTATTGACAAAATTTTTTAATACACCATACTATAAAAAGTTCAAATCACCAACTGGAGAGCACTCATGGACTCTTGGAGCGATATCTTTGACACTATTAGCGGCGTTGGTAAATTTCTTCGCATTGTCGGAGTTCTACTCCTTATTGGAGGAGTAATCATTCTCTATACGGGTTTCCTGTCAACCCTTGTTGGAGGAATCACCCTCGGCATGTCCATTCCGATGATTTTCATCGGACTCATTCTCAGGTAGCAAGTATTTCTCAATAGGCCATTTGGCCTATTTAATTTTACCAACAAATTTTCACTAAAAAAGAGCCGGCGTTAAGCAAGATCCAGTCCTCAAATAAATAATCTTACTTAGGCAGGATTACTGTTTGCTTTCTTCAATAACTTTTTTATACGCATACGCGCTCGGTCTGATCTTTCGTTCCATTGTTTTGTAGTCCACTTCAACCAACCCGAACCGCGGCCAGAAGCCCTCTGCCCATTCAAAATTATCGAGAAGCGACCAGTAAAAATATCCGCGGACGTCAACCCCGTCGGCAATTGCCTCGCGCATCCAGTAGATGCTATCTTTAATGAATTGCGCGCGCTTTTCGTCAGTCGCGTCGGCTATGCCGTTTTCAGTTATGTATATAGGTTTTCCGAATTTTGCCGCTTTTTTGAGAGTATGATAGAGCCCTTCGGGCGCAATATCCCAGCCGATGTCGGAAACATGCGCATTGGTATTTACCGCGTCCACCGGCCCGAACTTGCCCCCCCAGCCGACGAATTTTACCTTATCGCGGAAATAATAATTGACCCCGATGAAATCCTGATGCCCTTTCGCAAGACTGATAGGGCGTGAATCGCGAATATAATCAATTACCTGAACGACCAAAATATCAAAAATGTTCCATGAGCGGGCAGGCACGTGCCAGTGGAGGTTATATGCGTTTCCCACGCTTACCCTCTCCCCGAATTTTTTATGAATGAGAGCATACGTCAGCTTGTGCGCCTCAATTAAATTTTTTAAAACGGCATTTGCCTTTCTGTAGTCCTTCACTTCCGGCGGAAATTTGCCCATGACATATCCAAGCCCGATATAGACACTCGGCTCATTTAACGGTATCCAAAACGTAATGTGTTCGCCGAGGAGTTCGACAATTTTTTCTGCATACAGAACGAAGTCCTGTATCGTCTTTTTGTTCTCCCAGCCCCCCTGATTCCGCACCCATAGAGGCAACGTCCAGTGCCACAGCGTTACAAACGGCTCCATCCCCCGCTCGCGAAGAGCCTTTATAACATCGCGGTAGTGCTCAATTTCTTTTTCATCGAATTTCCCTTCTTCCGGTTCGATTCGCGACCACTCAAGAGAAAAACGGTGCGCATTGTGGCCGAGAGAACGCGCCATATCGAAGTCATCCTTAAAACGGCGATAGTGGTCGCACGCACTTCCGGAAAGATAGTTTTCGGGATGTTCGGCTTGAACGCGGACGCGCTCCCATATTTTTCCAAGCCATCCGAATTTTAAATGCGCCCCTTCAGCAAGGCGGTCGGCATTTTTCCGTTCCCATTCCGTCCAGTCGTTATGCGTGTTCCCTTCAACTTGATGGGAGCTTGTCGAGGCTCCCCAATAAAATTTTTTGGCAGGTGTTAAATCTGGCATATCGCTATTATAGCATCAACAGAATCGTGGGAAAACTTATTTGCTACCATAAAAAACTCCTCCCGCCGGTATTTCAAATACGACCTCAAAACTTGACACTTTGCTTTATTTAGTATATTATGCTGTTGGGAGCATTCCCTAAACAACGAGGTATCCATGGGTTCTGCTCTTGCGTTCTTTTTGAGCGGACTTATCTACTCTCTTCTGACAGCTCTTTTAATACTTGAAACGCTTGCCAGTCCACCAACCAGCGTGTTTTCCTTTATCATTGCCATGTGGGTTTCCGGCTTCTTGGTGCTCATGACGCTCACAATGTTTAGCTTTGCGTTTTATTCTGCCAGTCAAAAGAGCCGTTCCCACGGCTAGTGCCCTGCATAATGCGGGGTTTTTTATTTGTCTCTAAATTTTTCACTATGGCTCACACTATGGCTCAAAATTTGGACAAATAAATAAAAAGCCACCGGATTGGTGGCTTACTTTTTCTTTCCGTCGACAGTATCGCGGATGTCTTTCAGAAGCTGGTCAAACGAGCTTCGGCGGATGATGGTATTAAACTGGGAGCGATAGTTCCCCACAAGGCTGATGCCTCCCGCCATGATATCATAGATTTTCCACTCTCCGTTCACGAGATGCATGCGATACGATACTTCAGCATCATCCCCTTTTGCGAACGTAATCTTCGTCCTGACATCGGCCATATTGCCATCGACCTTTTCGGAAAGATAGATAACCGAAGCGCCTTCAGCCATCAAGACCTTGCTGAAATAGAGTTTTTCGAGAAGCTCCGTAAATAATGGAACAAATTCGTTCATGCGGTTCGCGTTGGCGCGATAGTGAGTAGCAAGCACCCGCTTCGACATTTCGTCAAAATCGAACCGGGGCCTTATGGCCTCCCGCACGCGCCGGGCTTTTTCCTCTTCGGCTAACTGCTTATTCTGAAGCATACCCAAAACCTGGTCGGTCGTTGCCTTCAGCTGGTCCTTCGGACCCGGTGAAGCCGTGGCCGAAACGCTTGAAACTGCAATAAATCCGATGACAGTCACCACCATAAGCACAGCACTCGCAAGCCGTTTCATATCCGCCTCTTTGGTTAAAGAGCTTTCGGAGTCATCCTATCAAAACCACCGCCCTTTGTTAAGAGGCGGGGTCGAAGCGTATGTGCGCTTAACTTGCGCACGGGAGCAGGTTGAGTCCGGTGTCCGAACCAACCTCATAGCGCGTTGCGCAATCTCCTCCGTCGTTTAGTTCATCTCGGTTGTTCGAAAAATGTTCGAGGGCCGCATCAAGTTCGTAGTCGTCGTTTGATTGAGTGTACTTGTATCTCCATGTGGTATTATTGACCGGATCCACCGAAACCGCAGGAATGAACGTCGGAGCAAGGCCGGGTATCCAGTTCAATCCGGAGTTTGAAGTACACACTCCGCCCCCACAACTTCCTGAAAGCGGCGGAAGTCCACCGTTGTCCGTCCGATAAAGTTCAATTGCTTTCCGTATCTCCTGAAAATCCAGTTTGCGCTGAGCGTCTCGAGCTTTGATGCGTGAGTCGGTAAAGGTGATAATAATAAGAGTCGCTAAAACGCCGATGATGGCAATCACAACAAGAAGTTCAACCATCGTGAACCCTTCTTTGCGCGATATGCCAAAAAAATAAGACGTCATTGAGATTAATTTTTCTTTTTTGAGCCTGTAAAGCCTTTTACATGTGATACCCTCCACGCGTCTATCTTAGCGTGGTTGCCGGTCAAAAGCACCGAGGGAACTTTATATGCTTTCTTTTTATACGTGAACACCTCGGGGCGCGTGTACGCCGGGAGCCCCGGGCCGAATCTTGCTTCTTCAAGCGATTCCGATTTTCCGAGAAACTCGGGGATGTGACGCGAAACAGCGTCCATAAGAACCATCGCGGGTAGTTCTCCTCCCGTAAGAACGTAGGGACCCATGGATAAATTTTCAATTTTTAATTTTGAATTTTCAATGATTTTTGTAACACGTTCATCGACTCCTTCATAATGGCCGGCTACCATAATGATATGGTCGTATTTTTCAGCCAAAGCTATTGCTATTTTGGAATTAAACTGCTTTCCTCCCGCTGAAAAAAGGATAATTTTTATACGTTTTCGTTTGGAAATTGAAAGTTGAGACTTGGAAATTTTCAAAATCGATTCCAGAGCCTTTATAATCGGCTCGACTTTGAGCACCATGCCTGGTCCTCCTCCATATGGCCGCTCGTCGACTTTAAAATGTTTTTTGTCTGCGGAGTACGCCCGGAGGTCGTGCACCCGAACGTCAACAAGCCCGCGCGCAATTCCGCGCTTTATCATGGACGTAGCCACGTAGCCATCGAACATCTTAGGAAAAATTGTGATGATATGGAATTGCATTGACAATTTATTATCTTCACTATATTCTTTTTTCAGAACCTTTAATAACTTTGAATGAGGTTTTCATGCAAGACCGCTTTGGGATATATCTATCAATTGAAACATCAAAAGGCACAATTACAATTCCCTTGGAGCGTGCTATTGAACGAATATTGTATGACACTCACCCCGCGTATCTTCCAACAGCAGAACGTCTCTGCCAAATCCTCAAATCCAAGGCATTGGACGGGAATAAAATCCTGACCATTAAGGCTGTCGACCAGGCGCTGAAGCTTCTTGTATGTAATAAAAGGATAATAGAAGTTCGCGTTGATGGAGCAGTATATTACGCCTGGCCACTTCGCCGCGAAGATAGCTTTACTTTTGACCTGTAGCCCATGCGGCACATAAAGAATCCCGTCTTTTGTGCTTCATGCGGTGCTGTTCTTTCAGAAGGCATTATCTGTCGAACAAACGTCAATCGAGAACTCATCCACTATGCCTGCCCAATACCGCCCAGTAAAGAAACGGGAAGCCCAATCCCCGCAAGTGGTTTGAACGGAAAAGATGAAAGTCAAAAATTCCACGAAGAAGGCACTCCTGCCGGCGCGTAACTGCGCTTTTTTATTTACTCTCATCTGGAGCCTGAACCCCTTTAACTGTACCGCATCCGGACACAACAACAAAATCCCCTTCGAAAGGGGATTTTGTTCTTTGCTTTCTCTTAGAGCTTCATCCTGCACCATATAAGAAATTATTGATGCAGGATTTCACTTAACGGCTGTCCGGCTTCGCGGTTTCCCGCTTGCCTCACAGGCTAGAGTTTCAAGTCGTCGACAACTTCGTCAACAGAGGTTCTGCGTTCCATCCTTGGACCGCGGCCTCCTTCCGGCTCTTCAATCTTCAGGTTTACGCGGGCATTGTTTTTCAATCCCACAACCCGGAGCAAAGAGCGGATAGCCTTTGCGGTGTTGCCGTTCCGTCCGATAACCTGCCCCATATCTTCGGCATGTACCTTGAGAGTCAAAAGAACTCCCATCTCGTCAACTTTCCGGTCGACTTTGACGTCGTCCGAGTGGTCAACGAGGGACTTCACGACATACTCCAAAAATTCCGCATCGGTATGTGTTCCGCCTCGTGTCATACTGGTAATCGCTCACCTTCCGCGAATATTCTCTATTTTTCGATACAGAAATTCGTGAAAGACTTGCGTATCTAGAAAAAGTAGTTCGACCGTTCCCCGCATTCATGAACACAGGGTTTCAAGCCTTATTCCAGCAGCGCTGGACTTACGGGGATCCCTTCTCCTACCCCCTTCTGGCATTAACTACCGTACAAAATCAATTATAGCAAAATTGCGGACAAAGTCAAGTTTAAAAAAAGAGCCCCATTGGAGCTTTAACGTCTATGATATCCGGCTTTTTGAAAGAGATTCGTGAAGAATTCGGTTATTTCACCGTCAACCTTCGGACAGCGTGATTTCATAAAGCTCTCTATATCGGACAAAACCTCTTTCGCCACTGTGTAGTCCTCTGCGCTCTTCCAATCAAACTTGGTCCATTTTTCCTTACCCGGAGAGTTATCGGGGTAAGGGCGATAAACTGAAAAGAAAGAAAGAACATCATTTGTTGTGACAACATGAACATACCAGACGCTAACAACACTAAACACAAAAATATATTCGAACGACTTAGCGCCATATTCTGCTTTTCCATACACCGAAACCTCTGCCTTCCTCCCATCTCCATCGACCCAACACACCGATGAGTACTTATACGGCCATGCGCTGTAATCAGGAAGGTTCGGCTTCACAACAGTAATCTTTGCAGAAATAGGCATGGTTAGAGAAAAAAGAAGAAAAGATACAATTAAAAGAACCAGGACCCTTTTCATGAGATTTCCCTTTTTTGAAGGTCTGTTCGAATACAATGGCATATAGTAAGGGTTGACGTCAATTCTTGACACGCGGACTTTTTCCCATTAGTCTTGACCAATTCAATCTTTGAAAATCTAAAAAGACGCAACCAGCATGAAAGCCAAGGACAATTCTATACGCGTATTTCTTATCGTCACTCGGCTTGCAACAAGCGAAGCTATCCGCGTTATCCAAAGCCCGCCGGTTGAAACCGTTTCGAGAGAAAAACTGCAGGCTGCATTCGCGCGTAAGTTCGATGAGCTTGTAAAAGAATACCCTCCGTTTGTTAAATCGGAATCGGGTTTTCCGGTGTTCACGCACGACCTCGCGTGGGGCCAAGGGACGAAAGATGAAATTTTTGGAAGTCTTTGCACGATAAAAAAACTGTACGACGTGGAACCGGAAGAATTGGTAATAGAATAAACAAAAGACGGATTCCTCCGTCTTTTTTTATTACATGCTGTGGAGTCCTTAAAATGTAACCTGCGGAACCGCTTTCTCTCCTTCATCCATGTCGAAAAATTCCTCTTTTTTGAAACCAAAGTTGCTTGCAATAAGGTTTGTGGGGAATGTCTGCACCTTAATGTTGTAATCGCGGACGTTGCCATTGTAGAAACGGCGGGCGGCCTGAATTTTGTTTTCGGTGTCTGACAGCTCTTGCTGAAGCGCGAGAAAATTCTGGTTCGCCTTGAGATCGGGGTATGCCTCGGCAACCGCAAATAACGTTTTTAGTGTGCTTGAAAGCATGTTTTCCGCTTTCGCTTTTTCGTCGTTCGTTTTAGCGCCCATCGCCGCGGCCCGCGCCTGAATGACGCTTTCCATTGTTTTGCTTTCATGCGTAGCATATCCCTTCACAGTTGAAACAACGTTCGGGATGAGGTCATACCGCCGCTTTAACTGAACTTCAATATCTGACCACGCCTCATGAATTCGCTGTTTTCCACGAACAAGGCCATTATATGCGAATATAAGCCAAAGAACGATAACAGCAACTATTCCGATACCTATATACATAAAAGTAATAGCACACGCATTCTCAAAGGCCGTATTGCCAAGAGAAATGCTTGTGCCTAGTAGCTAAGAAATAACATACCTATTATAGCAGATTTTATTTGGTAGGCAATGGCAACCTACGGCGTGGGCTTGACATCCAAACAATATTTTCTTACTATAAGCACGGTCCTTTTTAAGCCCATAAGAGGGCAATCCGCCATGAAGGGACTCATCGTTTTTGTCCTAGGCATGGTTTTTCTGGCCTTAGCGCTTATCCCAACATGGGGCTACCTGCTTGTTTATCATCTCCTTTCGCCGGAAGGATTCTGGCAAAAATTCGTCATTTTTGGCATAGGAGTCTACCTTCTCGGCGGAATACAAATCATCTTGCTTGTTCTTTGTGTAGCTCTTGTTTGGGTAATGGCAACCAAAGGCTAGTTTCACTATTCCTCGCGATACGCGGGGATTTTTGTTTTTAAAAACCGAAACTTAAAAAATTATATTGACTTTAAAAATCCGATGTATTACAGCTTACAAAGCAGTTCATTGCATACATATGAGAAAAAAGGAAGTATGTAGCCCGAGTTTGGCTATCTTATCCCAGGCATTTCAGATCTACTAAAATTGGGTATCAGAAATTACGGTACTTCCACTTGGAAGCTTCCGAGCTATCCAGCGTTGAGAGTGAGGCTATCCGCATAGTCCGGGCAACACGTTTTCCAAGACAACGCGTTGGTCTTTTTCTTCTAAAAAGCTATGTCGGAAAGATTGATATTCTCGAAATTAAAGAAAGGGTTTCGGAAATTTACGGAGAGAACAAAATTGTCCGCGGAAACCCATAATCAAAACAATTCCAACAGCGCGACAACTTCGCGCTTTTTTTATAAACTAAAACCGCCCAGATGGCCATCGGAGCGGTTTTTCTTTCCTTTAGTAAACTCTGCCATGCGAGAAAAACGTGCTATCAAAAACGCTCGAGAGCGTTTGCGGGCACGGTGGCCGCCGAAGGCGGCCGAGCAAACGCGAACGGCGAGTTCAAAATCCGCGCTGGGGATTTTGAACGTTTTTTGAAAGCATTTTTTCGAGCTAATAGTCCATACCCATTCCTCCCATTCCTCCCGGCGGCATTGCGGGCACTGATGATTCCTTCTTCGGAAGTTCCGTAACGACGGCTTCCATCGTAAGAAACATTGCCGCAACCGACACCGCGTTCTCAAGCGCCATGCGCGTAACTTTCACGGGGTCGACAATTCCGGCTTTTACCATGTCGGGAATAATTTTATCGTTCAGCGCGTCGTATCCAGCTTGTGATTTTGAGTCTTGGCGCAGTATATCTTTCACCCTTGAAACTATCTCACCGTCGCGCTTTCCCGCGTTTGCCGCGATTTGAGCCATCGGCTCTTCAAGAGCGCGCATAAGAATTTTCCAGGCGGTTCCCATTTCCATCGAAGCTTTTGCTTTTTTCTCGGCAGGAACTTTTTCCAAGTCACTTTCGGCGTTCACAACCGCGCGAAGATAGGCCGCGCCTCCTCCAGGCACAACACCTTCGGCAAGGGCCGCTTTTGTCGCGGCCACCGCGTCTTCAAGCTTCAACTTCATATATTTCATTTCCGTTTCGGTTGCGGCTCCGACTTTGATGATTGCGACTCCTCCGGAAAGTTTTGCGATTCTCTCCTGAAGTTTTTCTTTGTCGAATTCCGATGTGGTGCGCTCAAGCTGTCCTTTCAACTGCGAAGCGCGTTTGTCGATATCCTGCTTTTTGCCTGCTCCGTCAACAATGGTCGTATTGTCTTTGTCGGCAACAACTCTGCGGGCCTTCCCAAGCATTTCAAGTTCAACGGTCTGAAGCTTCAACCCGACTTCTTCCGTGATAACTTTCCCGCCCGTAACAATCGCGATGTCTTCGAGCATTTCCTTCCTTCTGTCCCCGAAACCCGGGGCCTTGATGGCAAGCGCGTTAAATCCTCCGCGGAGGCGGTTTACAACGAGGGTTGCAAGCGCGTCTCCGTCGACATCATCAGCAATGATAACAAGGTCCTTTTTTCCGGATTTCGCGAGCTTTTCCAAAAGCGGCAAAATATCCTGAATTGACGAGATCTTTTTGTCTGTAATAAGAATCGGGGCATCCGCCATAACGGCTTCCATCCTTTCGGCGTTCGTTACCATGTACGGAGAAACGTATCCGCGGTCGAACTGTAGACCCTCAACAACTTCTTTTTCGATTCCCGTCCCTTGGGATTCCTCAACCGTAATTGCTCCGTCTTTTCCGACTTTTTCGATCGCTTCGGCGATAATTTTCCCGAATTCTTCGGATTCGGCTGAAATAGTCGCAACCTGCGTTATTTCCTCTTTGGTCTTTACTGGCCGCGCGACTTTCTTCATCTCTTCGACAATGCTTTTAGAAGCGGCCTCAAGCTCTTTCCGAAGAGTCACGGCGTTCACTCCGGCGGCGGCATACTTCAAGCCCTCTGAAATAATGGCCTGCGCCAAAACCGTTGCGGTTGTTGTTCCGTCGCCTACTTTGTCGTTCGTTTTAGACGCAACCTCCTTTAAAAGTTCTGCTCCGAGATTTTCAAACTTGTCTTCAAGGTCTATTTCTTTTGCGATTGTAACACCATCATTCGTGATGGTTGGAGCGCCGTATCCGCGGTCAAGCAGAACATTCCGCCCCTTCGGCCCGAGCGTTACCTTAACCGCGTTTGCGAGTATATCGGCTCCTCTACGTACAGCCTGCCGCGCTTTTTCGCTGAACAATAGTTGTTTTGCCATGATTGCCTGAATTTTAGAGTGAAGCGAATAAAATTCAGCTGCAATCATGAGCACCCCTCTCCAATTTTGCCGCAGTAACTAAAGGGAAAGTTGGAAAAAGATGTTCATGATGAGCTTTTGCGAAACGCGTGGCCGGATAGGCCATCCCTCTTCGGGCGAAGCGTTTCACCATGGTACGCCTTCCAAAATTGGAGAGGGGTAGCCATTCCGCTTCTCTAAAAAATAATTTATTCTTCAATAATCCCCATAATGTCTTCTTCCTTCGCGATGAGATATTCTTTCTCGTCGACCTTAATTTCATTCGGGCCGTACTTCGTAAAAAGCACGATGTCCCCCACCCTGACGTTCATCGGAGCGACCTTGCCCGTCTCAAGCATCTTGCCCGCGCCCACCGCGACCACCTTTCCTTTTTCCGGGCGCTCTTTGGAAACCGTGTCGGGGAGATAAATTCCCGATTTTGTTTTTTCCTTGTCTTTTTCGAGGGGCTCTATCAAGACCCGGTCCCCCAGGGGTCGTATGTTACTTTTCATATTTTTTATTAGAATTATAAATGATGAATGCTGAATGCCTTTGCTTTGCGCAGGCAGGCGTTCATGATTCAGAATTTATAACATTTAATTTATCTGCTCACGGTCTGGTATGAAATGGGTGTAGACTAAGATTTACCTGTTATAAAGCATTCTCGTACCCGACCAATAAAAAATAATAGAGGGGTATACCATTTTATATATTTATGTAATGTCTGGTACAAGAAACTTATAGAACACGAGTCACATCTCACAAGCATTGCTCGTACCCGACCACCAAGAACTATGTGGAAGGGTATAGCTCTTTTTATGTTCTATGTTAGATAACTCCTTTTAGCAGTCGAATGTTACGAGTGCCAAACTCAAATATAGGGCATAGAGAAAACAGAGTCAATACTCTCTCATGCCTTGACAGTAGGTCATAAAAAATGTTAAACTTTACACGGCACAATACCTATCCGGAGGTTCCCCTTGCAAAATATGGAACCGACATATACAGGAACGTGTCCGCTCTGCGGAGCTGGAATGAGTTTGGAGAAAAAAGAAGGGGCTTCTGCTAGCGCAAACAATCCATCGGACTTTCGTCTCAAACAACACGTTCGACAAGTATTTATGTACGTCCGCAACGGAGAGGAGAGCAAAATAAGGTATCCTCTGGGTGCTATTTCGTGTCTTTGGTCTGGGAATGAACCGAGTTCGGTTACACCGACATTCGAAATAGATGGGAAGAGCAGTCTCTTAGTTTAATAGGAGAGTTTTCTCTCCTTTTTTATTTTTTAAAGTGAATTGCAAAAAACCGAAAAATAGGCTACAAGTGATATAGCTTTTTCTTTGACAAACACGTGATAAACCGATATGGGAACGCGAGAAGAGTGGCGTGATAAGCTCATCAGCCGAAGAGAAAGATATCTCAAGCTTCTGAAAAAGACGGAACGAATGCTGAAAAAAATCGGACTTTCCGACCCCCTGACTGCAACCGAGCTCCGCGGGCGAGATTATTTTGTCATGGACACCCTTAAATTCCGGCTGTTAAGAAAGATCGGCCTTCGGGCAAACCATGTAAGCTATGTCGGATTTCTTTTTGTTATTGCGTTCAACGTCCTCATCACAACAGGATACTTCAAAGCCGCATTTGCCGCGGGAATATCCGCAGTGCTTACCGACTTTATTGACGGCCCGATGGCGCGCTGGAAGAATCCAGAAACAGGGCGAGACGATGTAACCGGGCTTGGAACGCTTCTGGACCATACGCGCGATTATTCTTTTGCGCTTTCATTCGGATGGAATGCTTTCTTTAAGTTCGGGTACACGACCTCGTTTGAGATGCTCCTTGCCGTTTGTGTTTCTCTCTCTTACCTCATGGTCCTTGTCGCGATCTTCGTCAAGTATCAGCTCTACGCGATACCAATGTTCACGTCATTCAAAGGAAAGATGAATGGAGCATATGTTCGGGACCTGTATCGCCGTTTTTCCGAGTTTTCGCTCCTTGAGCTTCAGACATCATTTTATGGGAGAGTGCAGTTTGCTCTTCTTGCTTGCGGCGTCATTATGCTTTTCTCCGGAAAATTTTTTGGCGTCCAATTCCTACGAGAGCTTTCGTATATGTTCCTTTCCGGAGAAATCGTCATTGGCCTGCGAAACCTTCTCGAAGAATATATCCGGGATGGCGATGCGGAGCTAGGCGAAGAAAGCGATAGTGAGGAAGAAGAGGGATGAAATTTATTCCGAACGCTATTACTCTTTCCAGAATGGTGCTCCTCTATCCGGTGTATTATTTCTTTGCGTCCGGACGCATAAACCAAGCTTTTTTCTTTCTTCTTTTGCTTCTTTCAACCGATTGGCTCGACGGATATGCGGCACGAAAACTCAATGCCGTTAGCGCGTTCGGCGCAATGCTTGACCCGTTTGCCGATAAAGTTATATACCTCTCGCTTCTCTGGCTTTTGAGCGGTAGTTTCGCGCTATTTTGGGCGTTTGTTCTAACAGCACCCGTTGAAACGCTCCTCATGCTGATACGCGTCTTGCCGCTTAAAAACAGAAGTATTCCGGCAACAGAAATCGGTAAGATAAAAATGGTGTTGCAGTCTGCGGCACTCGCCTTCATGTTCCTTGGCCTTGTCGCTCGTGATCCGCTCTTTTCCGCCGAGGGGATATTTCTTGCCTACCTCTCTGTCCCCCTTTCATGGTTGAGTTTGAGGTCGCACTTCGTAAAAAATGAAAAACCGTCCTGCTGTTAGCGAGGCGGTATTTTTTTATCTCAATAAAAAAGGCCCGCCAGCTGTCTGACGGGGGCAGTGGGATGCCAGCCTTGTTACCTGATACCTAGAGAGTCCATTCCTTCGGGAGTGGCTCCGGAAGTCTGAAGACTACTCCGGTTCGCCCTTGAGGGTTAAAGATGGCTTCCCACTGCCACTCGGCGAGAGCGGGGGCCACCTTCTCCTGGTCCACCTGACGAACCAGAAGACTGTTTGCTCCTGGCAAGAAGCGTCCAATCAACCGAACGTTCCTTGGGTGTTTGATGCTGTGCCCCAGGGTCGTGGTGACCCCTTTGAGGGCGACCTCGAAGGGAATCTTGATCCTGACGTCTTGGTGGCAAGGGTAACCGAACAGCTTCTCGCCGAGTAAGAACGGCGTCACCGTGAGTTCCACGATGAACGGCTTGGCCCAGTGCTCGTGAGATTGGACTTCTTCCGCTACCAAGCGGAAAGGTCCTGGTGCATCTTGGATGGAAAAGTAGACAGTCTCCTCGAACTTGTACCTGCGTGCCATAACGGCCTCCTGTTTCTGTTTTTGTCTGTTTTAGCCCAGACAGCGGCTCTTACTGGGGGCATAACGCCCCAAGCGACCTGCCTGTATGGCAGGAATTTTGGCGTTTAAACGCCTGTTTATATTATACCAATAAACTTAACAAATGTCAATGTTTTTATAAAAACACTTTCATTCATCTCTGAAAAAAATAAAACACCGTCCGGCTAAAAGTGGGACGGTTTTTTGCTTCTTATGAAATTCCCGTTGACCCGAATCCGCCCGAGCCGCGAGGAGTTTTCCCGAGATCTTCGGGGCTGAAAACTTCCATTAGTTCGGGAATGAGCGCCTCCTGAAAAATTATCTGGGCGATGCGCATTCCGCGGAAAAGGTCAAAGGCATGATTGTTCCTATTATAGACAAGAACTCCCGCTTCGCCTCTGTAGTCGGGGTCAACAGTTCCGGGAGCGTTCGTTACGGTAAGACCGTATTTTGTAGCAAGGCCGCTTCTGGGAGCAACCCAGTAAAACATCGGAAAATCCATTTTGGTGATGAATCCGATTCCGACCAAAACCGATTCTTCCGGCTCCATACGATAGAGAAGCTCGGGCGGCTCTTTTGTAACGACATGGCGGGCGACAAGCGGATCCTCGGGCCATTTTATGAAATCAAATAGTGTTTTCCGGAGAGCAGGATTGTCCTTATCCATTTCAGATGAAGAAAGCACGGAACGGATGCGGACGTCGTACCCAACAGCGCCTTCGGTTTTGCGCTCCGGCACAAACCCGCCGGGCAGAACAAAGACGCCAACCCGTGGAGCTTTCTTTTTCATGCTTTCTCCGTAAGAATTTTTAAAAAACTGTTGCCCTCACCCTAGCATGAGAAATACGGCAAGACAACACTTCCAATAAATAATCCCGCACAGATGCGGGATAAATTAGAGGTACTGGCCCACATTCGAATGTTTCGTGAGCTTTTTAATAAGAAGATGGACCGAAAACAAGGCGTTGGCGTATTTCGCAATAAGCTCTTTCCGCTCTTCATCGCGGATGTCGAGCTTTGCTTCAAGCCCATTCTCAACGCTTCCTGAACCGTTTTCAGCAAGAGCCTCGCTCGTCTTTTGTTTCAAGAATTCGTAGATATTCTTCAGATCATCTCCAAAGGAAGAGTGCGATGTTCCATGGAACACGTGCTGGATGATATGCTCGACGTTGCGCACCGCGAATACGGAGTTAATGTGTTCGCGGTCAAGCTCCCCCGAGCGAGGCTGGATGACGTATTCCGGAGGGAAGCCGTTCATAACCTCGAACGTATCCTCAACAAGAGTTTTCGGGTCTTCGGTCGTCTCAAGGAAGCTGAGAAAGCGTTTCGGTTTTCCGCCGTAAAGCTGGGTTGTAAGACCCAACACATACTTTTTCCTATCGTCGGCCGGGATTGGAGCAAATTTTTCCTCGCTCAAATTGAATGCTTCACAGATAACACCGTCAATGAACTCGTCAAGCGGAAGAACGCGCGGGGCCATGAGCCTTTTCTCCTGTTGTGCAAGTACTGATTTTATAAGTAGCAGATTCGAATTATTTTTCAAGCGTCACAAAGAAAAGCCGCATGGATCGAGAATCAATCATGTGCATCTTTCTCAAATGCCAAGCGAAGGCGCTCTGCAGAAAAAGAATGCTGATCTTCTTCGCGAATACCCTTAAGTGCTCTTTTGAGGACATCGCGCGTATGCGCAAACCGAGCCGGTTTTGAAAATTTTTTTTCACTTTCTTTGCTAAGTTCAAAAACATCACTAATTCGCCGAAGAACGTCCTCTGAACCTTTGTTTCTCGGGTTTGCTTCGCGCATGTACGGCTCAACATCAACAAGATAGATTTGATCTTTTGTTTCCTTGTCTTTGTGGCCAAACACGAACTGGTCATCGTGGAAATCCCACCAATAATCTCCGCCTGTGCGGTACCTATCCGCATAATATCGCACCATACTCGCATAAAATGTATCAAGATCGTGTTCTGCTTCATCCTAAAATTTTTCTATTTCGGACAGTGGTTTCCCTGCAATTCTATCGACAACAGTGTACATTGCAATTCCCCCGTCCTCAAGCCTTCCGACAAAAAAGTTCATATTGGGAACGGCAATACCGTACTCTTTGTTGAGTCTCTCAAACTCACGTTTTCCTTTGTTGAAGCGTTCAATTGCCTCATCAACATCTTTTTTAAGAATTTTCTCATACCTTACCAATATGTCGGACCTGTTCTTCAACTGTTTAATTGCAAAACTAAGTTTTGAATCAGAAAGCGGCTCGCGAAACGGAGTTTCGTCGCGGTTTTTTTGATTTTCCCTAAATGCTTCGTCCATAAGAACTAGAGTACCGTTTTCAGCCAATACCCCGTATACGATTTCTTGTTTTTTGATACTTCTTCGGGCGTTCCTTCACAAACAAGCTCGCCCCCATTCCCGCCTCCTTCGGGCCCTAAATCAATAAGCCAGTCACTGTTTTTTATAACGTCAAGATTATGCTCGATAACAAGGACACTATTCCCTTTATCAACGAGCGCCCGAAGGATTGTAAGAAGTCTGCGGATGTCGTCGAAGTGAAGCCCCGTTGTCGGCTCATCGAGAATATAAAGCGTGCGCCCTGTATCGCGCCTGGAAAGTTCAGTCGCCAGTTTTATGCGCTGGGCTTCTCCTCCCGAAAGCGTTGTTGCGGATTGCCCGAGCTTCATGTATCCAAGCCCGACGTCAAAAAGCACTTTGAGCGTTCTTTCGATGGCCGGAATATTCTTGAATACGCCAAGCCCCTCCTCAATCGTCAGGTCGAGCACTTCCGAAATATTTCGGCCGCTAAATTCAACCGAGAGCGCTTCCCGGTTGTAGCGCTTGCCCTTGCATTCTTCGCATTCAACGTACACATCCGGTAAAAAGAACATTTCTATTTTTTTCACCCCTTGCCCCTCGCATACTTCGCACCGTCCTCCTTTCACATTAAAACTAAAGCGTCCCGGCTCAAACCCGCGGGCGCGCGATTCCGGGAGGTTCGCAAAAAGATTGCGGATATGAGAAAAAACGCCCGTATATGTCGCGGGGTTCGAGCGAGGAGTACGCCCGATTGGAGACTGGTCAACGACGACGACTTTATCAAGATTCTCCATTCCCGTTATTTTGTCGTGCTTTCCGGGATACACATGCGCGCCGTAATAATAGGCAAGCATCGCCTTCGCGAGAATATCATTCACGAGCGAGGACTTTCCCGATCCTGAAACACCCGTCACTGATACGAATTTTCCGAGCGGAATTTTTACATCGATTTTTTTGAGATTATGTTCAGTAGCCCCTTTGATCGTTATATACTGCTCACGTGCGGATTTTTGTTTTTCCTTCGCTTCCTTGCCCTCGCGAGCACTTTTTATTTCAAGTGTCTTTCTTCCGGAGATATATTCTCCGGTAAGCGTGTCCGAACGCAAAAGTTCTTTGGGGGTCCCCTCAAACACCACCTTCCCTCCATGTTTTCCGGCACCCGGCCCCAGATCAATAATCCAATCCGCCTCCCTCATCGTCTGCGAATCATGCTCAACAACAATGACGGTATTTCCGAGGTCGCGAAGCTCTTTTAACGTTTTAATAAGGCGCGCCTGGTCGCGCTGGTGAAGCCCGATGGACGGCTCATCAAGAATATATAAAATTCCTGTAAGCTGTGAGCCGATCTGGGTTGCAAGCCTGATCCTTTGTGCCTCTCCGCCCGAAAGCGAGGTTGATTCGCGATCAATGGTCAGGTATTCAAGCCCCACATTCATAAGAAAGTCGAGCCGCTGTGATATTTCTTTTGCAAGAGGAAGTGCTATAGCTTCATATTTTTTGGACGACCTGACAAGATGAAGAATATCCTCCGAAAAGAATTTTTTGAGGCTTTCCACCGACAAAGAAGAAACATCGGCAATGTTTTTGTCGAGAATTCTGACCGCAAGCGCTTCCTTTTTCAGACGCCTCCCGTTACAGGCCGGGCAGACCTTTATAATCATGTACTTTTCTATTTCGGCCCGCGTGAATTCGGAATCAGTTTCCTTCCACCTCCGCTTGAGATTTGGAATAACTCCTTCAAATGCCGATTCCTCCCGCCCTCCTTCTTCTCCGTATAAAATGAGATCGACTATTTTCTTTGAGAGCTCGGAAACCGGAGTGTTTAAAGAAAATTTATTCCGCTCGGCAAGGTCAGAGAGCATCCACCAGTACCACGACTGCCTCCCAACACGATGCGATGCGGACGCCCAGGGGCGTATCGCTCCTTCCGCAAGCGTTAACCGTTTATTCGGAAATACGAGCTCGGGATCAACTTCAAGATTCGAGCCGAGCCCAGTGCATTCCGGGCATGCCCCGTACGGGCTGTTAAATGAAAATATTCTCGGCTCAATCTCCGGAAGGTCGACACCACACTCAACGCATGAGAATTTTTCGGAGAATATCTGATCCTGCCCGCCACCCGAAACAATAAGCTGGCTTTTACCAACCTTAAGCGCCGTTTCAACGGAATCGGCAATGCGACTCCGCTCGATATCCGCGTTTAAAAAGAAGCGGTCAACGAGAACTTCTATGGAGTGCTTTTTCTGCTTATCAAGAACCTCTTCTTTTGTGTCCTTAATGACTGAAAGTTCTCCGTCAACACGCACGCGTAAAAAACCGGCGCGTTCAACTTCTTCAAGGATAGCGCGATGCTCCCCTTTTTTGCCGGATATGAGCGGCGCAAAGATAATAACCTCTGTCCCCTTTTTTACCCCGCGGATGCGGTCAACAATCTGGTCCACCGTCTGCCGGCCAATGGCCTTTCCGCAGTTCGGGCAAAAAGGTTTTCCAGCGCGGGCAAATAAAATACGGAGATAATCATAAATCTCCGTAATGGTCCCGACGGTTGAACGCGGGTTTTTTGAAACCGATTTTTGATCGATAGAAATAGCGGGAGAAAGCCCTTCCATTTTTTCCACATCGGGCTTGTCTTGGATTCCCAAGAATTGCCGAGCGTAGCTTGAAAGAGATTCCACGAACCGCCGTTCCGCTTCGGCATAAATGGTATCGAACGCAAGTGAAGACTTTCCGGAGCCGGAAAGGCCGGTAATGACGACGAGCTTATTTTTCGGAATATCGATATCAATATCCTTCAAATTATGCACTCGCGCCCCGCGGATTTTGATAACATCAGTGCCTGCCATATAGTAAAACATCATACCTCGAAAAAAACGGGAAATCAAGTACCCGGAGGAAGTGGCCTTATCCAAAAGAAAAAGGCCCGAAAAGGCCTTAATTTATACAATACCAATCCTATGGGTTACGCTGGCCGCGCGCACGTTAGGGCGGCTACCGAATATTTTGACCCAGCGGATTTCTTCTCCATCGGGCACCCGAATGAGGTACGTCCCTAGTGTTGAAAGGTAGTTAATAATTGAAAGACCATCACCCCCCAAATAGCGTTTAAACTCCTCATTGGAAGCATCCGGCTTCAGCATGACAATAACTGTTCCCGGGGCGAACTCGGCTTGCTCCACGCGGACACCTTTTACAGTGCGAAAGAACGGCTCCCTCAAAATACCATGGGAACCGCCGCAAAGCAAATTGACGAAACCGGAAATAATGTGGATTATAAGCTTATGCAAAAACCGAAATCAATTCCGAAAACGCCGGGGGTTTATATTTTCCGCAATACCCGAAAAACCCCCGTATACATCGGCAAAGCGGCCAACTTAAGGAGCCGCGTATCTTCCTATTTTCTAAAAACCGGGAAAAGCCCAAAAACGGAAAAACTCATGAAGGAGGCCGCTTCCGTGAATTTTTTAGAACTAGCCTCCGAACTTGAAGCGCTCATAACGGAAGCCGAACTCATAAAAAAATGGAGGCCGAAATACAACATTTTGATGCGCGATGATAAGAGCTATTTTTACGTCGCGATAACAAAAGAAAAGTTCCCGAGAATTTTTATTACACACCAGCCACGCAACATTTCTGACTCGGTACAAAAACTAGGGGCGCAGAGGCAAACAAAAATTTCTTATATCGGTCCTTTCACCGAAGGAGGTACGCTCACGGCAATTTTGCGCACCCTCCGCCGAATATTTCCGTACTGCACATGCAAAGAAAACCACACACGCCCATGCCTGAATTCGGAAATAGGAAGATGTCCGGGGTTTTGCTGTTTCGATAAAAAATATTCGCGCCATTCCTCAACGGCAATCCCAAAAAACCACTACAGAGAAAGCATAAAAAACATAGTCGCAGTACTTGAGGGAAAACGGGTGCGTCTTTTTTTAGAATTGAAAAAGAATATGAAAGCCGCTTCTGCTGGGCAAAATTTCGAGAAGGCGGCACTTCTCCGGGACCAGTTGCTTGGTCTCGAAAGCATATTTGCACATCGGCATATTTTAAAGCACCCGTCGGAGATTGAATTCGCCCAAGAGGACCTCTCACAAAAATTGAAGGAACTTTTCGGCACGGGTCGCGCCATACATCGCCTTGAGGGCTATGATATTTCAAATATTTCCGGGACAAGTGCCGTCGGCTCAATGGTAGTATTTTCAAAAAGGCTTCCGTCTTCGCCTTACCGATACACCAGCCACGCAGAATACGGCCCCGATAAAAGCCAATACCGGAAATTCAAAATAAAAACAGTTCTTGGCCCGAACGACGTTGAAATGTTGAAGGAGGTCATCCGGAGGCGGTTTGGGCATGTGGAATGGCACTTCCCCGACATCCTGGTTATTGACGGAGGGAGGCCGCAGTTGAACGCCGTCAGGACGGTGTTACGAGAATTAAGACTTAAGAATGAGGATTTAAGAAGCGTCATCCTGACGTCGCTCGCAAAAAAAGAGGAGGAATTGTATATTGAAGGAATGAAGCATCCCATCCGGCTTCAGGAAGGATCAGGGGGCATCCTGCATCTTTTCCAGCATATCCGCGACGAATCGCACCGGTTCGCAAAAAAATACCACCACAAACTTCGAAAGATAAAATATAAGAGGGACTAAACCCTTTGTTATCTTCGCTCGCCCCGCCTGCACAGACAGGTCGGAAATACAAAAAAATGCATTTCTCTCGTTCGCTCGATAATAAAAACGGATGAAGTTTCATCCGTTTGCGGGCTTTTTATGGCCTATCTTAGTTCCTTTTTGTTCAGTTCCCCATCTTTGCCATCCCATGTGCACCAGCTAACCTGGTCGGGAGAAATACGATATTGTTTCCATTGGTCAATATACCACTGTCGGGCTTTGTCACAGTCTTCTTTGGTCGCAAATGTCCCATGCTGTCCGGAGTGCAGATAATTTGAAGGATTCGACCACATAAAAAACCAGCCAAAAAAAATCAATACCAATATCTGGCTTTTGCGCATCTTCGCCCCCTGTTTTTTGGAGTACCGAATTCAATAGTAGCATACGTAAATATTTTTGTCAAATGCAAACAAAAACTGAAAAACGTCTCTTAAAAAAGAGACGCCGAAGATACGGACAATCAGGTAAGAGCGTTTTTCTCATAGAAAAAATCAAAAACCGACGGAAAATAAAACCGTCGGCATAGTTCTGAAAACTACTTTTTTTCTCCTGAAGCAGGCGGGGCGGCATCCGGCGCCGCCTTTTTTTGGACGGATACGAGACCACTCATTGTTTCATCAATATGTGTGATGAGTTCAGAAATTGCCACATCTGTCGCGAAAAGCCTTTGAGAAATCTGGTCGAATTTATTTATTGCCCCCACCGCAAGCACCCTGATGCCGTCAAGATATAGTTTGTGATCTTTCTCGGGAATATGTCCTGCACGAAAATTCTCAACCATAGCAAGCCAGTTCCGGTATGCGTCCGCGGCCTCAGGAGCGATGTCGTCGAGGCTAAACCCTTGAGGAGGGAGCGTTGCTCTGTATCGAAGCAACTCATTTCTGAGAGCGAGACTATTTCCTATTGGAAGAGTGTAGATATCTTTCACCTTCTCCAAAATGCCTTCCTTTGCCCAATCATCAAGAATAGACGTAATGGCCGCAACATCAGATTTTCCAATAAAGCGGGCGCTTTCCGTGACCGTACAAGGAGAAAGATTAAGAACGCTTAGAAGAACGTCGTGCTCAGTCGGATTTGCAACCTGGCGCATGTGACTTTTTCCTGTCAAAAAGCTTTCGGGTAAATGCTAGCACAAGAACGCATAGCAGTCAAGAGAAAAACGCCCCGCTAAAGCGGGACATTTTTATTTTAAGAACCTTTTGATAAGAGGGTTTATGCGTGTTACAACTTCATACGGCGATGTCTGGGTTTTTTCGGCAAGCTCCCCTGCCCAAACCTCTTCCCTTCCCTGCCTTCCGACGAGAACGGCCTCGTCTCCGGGTTTTGGATGCGGAGAGTCCGTCCCATCTACAACTATCATATCCATCGAAACTCTTCCCAAGACCTTCCTGCGCCTTCCCCGAATGAGAACTTCTCCCACGGACGAAAGACCGCGGTCGAACCCGTGCCAATAGCCGATGGGAATAATGCAAAGCCTGGTTTTTCTCTTCGTGTATTCGGTCAAGTCGTACCCAACAGGAACTCCCTCTGATACATTTTTTACTTCCACAACAACCGTTTTCCACCGCAAGACCGGCTGAAGATCAACCCGTTTCAACTCAAAAAGTCCGGATGAAAGATTCAGCGTTGACTCCGGCGACGGATAATATCCATAAAGCCCCATGCCGACGCGAACCATATCCAAATGAGATTCTGGGTAGAGTAGCGCCCCCCCGGACGCTGCGGCATGCAGTATCATGTTTTTGAAACCGGCCCGCTTGAGTACCTGCCCGGCTTTTTTGAATTTTTCAAGTTGGGTAGTCGTGTATGTCGGATACCCCCTATCTTTCGCGCTCGCAAAGTGAGTATATGCTCCGGACGGAACAAGTTTCTTTCTTTTTAAAAATTGCGCGACTTTTCCCGCCTTTTCAGGAAAAAAACCTTGTCGGTGCATGCCGGTATCGAATTTGAGGTGGAAGGCGGGGGGTTTTTTAAGCTTTGAAAGCTCCATAAGCGCGTCAGATGTTGAAGCGGTAACTGTTATATCATTTAATGCGGCTTCTTTGAGGCGATCGGGGAGTGTATGGCCCAAAACCAGCATCGGATTCCGGAACCCTTCGCGCCGGAGCGATAACGCTTCGACAACGGAATCAACTCCAAACCATCCTCTTGTGCCAAACTCTTTCATTCCGGCCATAGCTTCCGCAACGGTAAAAAGCCCGTGCCCATACGCATTTGACTTCACGACGGCCATAAAGCGGGTGTGCTTTGGAATAACCCCTAAAAATTCCCCGAGATTATGGTGAATTGCAGAAGAGTTAATTTCTATCCATGTTCGTACTTGTTTTTTTGCATTCATAGGAGTGCTCTTAGAATACCATATCCGGCGCCTTATTTTAAAGGTTACCGGTTTACGCCTTTACTTCTATATGGTTTTATCATATCATTTTGCTACTAAAGGCTCTTTTACATTCGCGAGGCGTCCGCCGTGAAAAAAGTTGCTATCCTCTTTGGGCTTGCCTGCCTTCCTCTTTTATTTTTTGCGGTCATGTTCGTCTCGACAAAGGAAGTTGATACCAAGGTCTGCGGAACAGACATGGCAATCGCCGCCCAAGAAATCGTCAATCGGGATTTTGGGGCAACACGCGCTCCGCGGGTTTCCATTGAGGCAATCAACAGCATCATGTGCGCGCGCAACGGAAATATTGCCAACGCGGCACTTGTCGTAAAAGTAAAAAAGGGACAATACGCATACGCCATTATGAATATTCATTTTGACGGGTCGGGGCATCTTCTTCCCACCGAGGGTTCGCGTCAGTCATGGACGCGTACTCTCAACAGGAACGATTGGGTATTCGCGTGGTGCGAACTTATCAGGGGAGTGTATACGGACGAAATCGATGAGCAGGGGTGTGACGCATGAACGAAATCGTCCACACGCCCAACGGGACAGTTGAAATATATTCGTGGAAAGAGTTTCAGTCTGATATGTATGAAAAAATGCTTCCGGCGCTCGAATCAATACACGCGATACAACCGTTTACTTCTGTGTGGGGACCCCCGCGCGGAGGACTCTTTGCCGCGGGGATTATCTCGTACTGGTTTGATATCGCTTTATACATTCACCCAAAAACAAACGAAGAGAGCATGCTTGTCGTTGACGATATTGCCGACACCGGAAAAACCCTGTCGCGGTTTTTACCACTTGAGAAGCGGCGATATACGATTGCGACACTTTTTTACCACAGGCAAAGCAGTGTTGTGCCTACTATTTGGCTCCGCGAGAAAACAACGGATTGGATAAAATTTCCATGGGAAAGAAAAATGACCCCTGACTAATGGGGTCTTTATTTTATATTTTTTATAGAGAACTATCAGCGCCGAATCTCTTTTATTCCTCCCATGAAGCTCTGCAAAGCTTCAGGCACGCCAACCGAACCATCCTCCTGTTGATAATTTTCAAGAATTGCAATGAGTGTGCGCCCAATGGCAAAACCAGTGCCGTTCAGCATGTGCAAAAACTCAAGCTTTCCGTCTTTTCTGCGAACTTTTATGTTAAGGCGACGCGCCTGAAAGTCGGTTGTATTCGACGTTGAGTGAGTTTCCCGATATTCTCCCTTTCCTCCATTTTGCCCGGGAAGCCATGCTTCAATATCATACTTTGAGGCAGCCGGGTCCCCTAGGTCTCCCGTGCAGATGTTCAAAACATGATACGGTATGCCGAGTTTTGCCATTAAAGCCTCCTCAATGCCGAGCAATAGTTCATGCTCATCTTCCGAAGTTTCGGGGGTTGAAAAAACAAACATCTCGGCTTTGTCGAATTGGTGCACCCGTAAGATGCCCCGCGTGTCCTTTCCGTATGAGCCGGCTTCCCGTCTGAAGCATGTGGAGAACGCAATATGGCGGTGAGGCAATTTTTCTTCAGCAAAAACTTCGCCCATGTACATCGGTCCGACGGATTGCTCGGATGTCCCCACAAGATACAAATTGTCATTCGCAAGAAAATATATTTCGTCTCCTCCCCGCTCGACGTATCCCATCGCTTTCATCGCTTCGGGCTTGATGAGAACGGGCGGCACTACCGGAATAAATGGCGTGGGGGCGATCGCAAGGCTTCGCTTCATGATTATATCCGCGATATTTTTTTCATCTCCGACAAACTGCAGGGCAAATTGCACTAACGCAAATTCAAGCAAAGAAGCTTCGCGCTTCAAATATCCGAAGCGGGTTCCCGAAACTTTTGCGGCGCGTTTCGTGTCTATCAAATCAAGCTTCTCACCGATTTCGACATAGTCGCGCGGCTTGAATGAAAACTTTATCTTCACTCCGACTTCCCGAAGCACGACATTTCCCGACTCATCCGGTCCGACCGGAACATCAGCAAGCGGAATATTGGGAAGCTGTCTTAGAAATTCATCGAATTCGACTTCCGCAACTTTCATCGCTTCTTCCGCTTCAATTAATTTTGCCTTCACCTCTTTTGATTCGGCTGTTTTCCTTCCGCGCTCTTCGCTATCGGTGCTTTTTGATATCTCGTCGCTTAAAATATTCTGGCGAGCGCGCATTTCATCAACCTCCCGTATTTTTTTTCTCCGGCTTTCATCAGTTTTCAAAAGCTCGTCAATATCAACATCAACCCCTTTATTTTTGAGGCCTTGTTTCACTTTCTCCGGATTTTCTCGAATGAATTTTATGTCGAGCATACCCTCAAACGCTAGTCACCCTTAAAACCCTCGTCCCACTCCTTTCTCGTAAAAAAACGGAAATCTTTTTTTAGACCCTCAACGGTATCTCCCGGCTTAAGCGGAGTTCCTTTCATCGCGGCACGGATTCGTTCGTCGTACTCGCGAAATTTTTCCTTTGCTCCCTTCCGGGCCGTTTCCCCTGCCTGTAGAAACGCTTTCTCAATAGGACTCAAGGGCGGCTTTGCAGACGCTTTTTCCGGCTTATGTTCGGCATTTGCCCGAAGCATGGGGAGTGACATTTTGTCGATAAGTCCCTGCCACACAGCTTGCGATTCCGGCGTTAAGTTAAATTCAACGGAAACGACCGTTTGTCTGCCTTGCCGTTCAAGCTCTTCGTTGTTGCGAGCGGCTTTGCGTATCTCGGAAGACATCTTTGAAAGAAGCGTTCGTTCCTCTCCCGAAAGTTCGACTCCCCTCAACGGGGTTTCCCCCCGAAGATTTTTCATAACTTCTTCCGACACCATTCTCCGGACCGTTTCTATTTCCTCCGCGCTAAAAAGCTTGAACAATTCTTCTTTACTTCTTGAAGTAAGAGGCGGAGGTTCGTTAAAATTTTGCCCTTCGTATCCCATATTTTTTATAATAGCTTTTCTCGAATGATAGGAATTAATATCTCAATCGCCTTTTTTCGGTGCCCGACGCGAATCTCATCTTCGGCTGAAAGTTCGCTGTAATATTTTTTCAGTTCCGGAAGATAAAAGATTGCGCGAAACGGATATCCTTCCTCGTGGTTTACCGGCTTCGTCCCGATAACCCCCTCTTTTGCGGCTTCGGCAACATAGAGCGTCTCATCTCCCGGGAAAAGAAGGGTTACGCAGACAACGAGGCGCGCGGTGCGCCGTTTTTTCGGGACACCTTTCAGTTTTTCAAGCGTCATGCCGATGAGCTCCTCGTCCGAGGCCTCGTATCCCGGCCAACGCCGTGAAAGCACTCCGGGCTTTCCGTTCAAATAGTCTATTTCAATGCCTCCGTCATCAGACAAAACCGGAAGCCCTGAAAGGCCGTGATACATCATTGCTTTTTTAACCGAATTTTCTTCGAATGTTTTTCCGTCCTCCTCCACCGCCATCGTAATACCCATGTCTTTCAGCGAAACAAGCTCAATGGGAAGTGATCTGAGGAGTGCCTTATATTCCAGTACTTTTCCGGAATTTGCTGTTGCAAGAAGGAGTTTCTTCATTTTTCGCTTTCTGCGTCCGTGCGTTTTTGCAACGCAAGAAAACACATTTCATCTTTCCCGACCAGCTTCCAGGAGAAGCCGAGCTCCTCGATATCCTTTAACTTTTTGCCAAACGTTCGAAATAAAAGCTGGCCGGTTGATTCAAGCCCCTTGCCCCGAAACGCGTCGAATAGGATTACGCCGCCCTTTTTTAACTTTTCTGCGTATTCTTTTAAAATTTTTTCTGCGTCCGTCTTCCTGCCGGCCTCCCCTGCGGCTGCGGAAGATGAAGCCAGTCCGTCATCAATCGCATGCCACATTGCTCCCATCCTATCCATGATCATAGTAACCGATTCAGCCCGAATTGGAAGACGGCCGGCTTCCGAAGTAACAAATGTAAAATCAATATTCTTGAATTGAGGCTTCTTTTCCGGGTCAAACCCGGGGAGAAACCTGCCGTCTTTCTCATGGGTGCCAAAAATGTCGGAAGCAATAAATATCGGTTTCTGCTTCAGAGAAGTCCCCTCCAGGCGTTTATCGAAAATTTCTGCAAGTTTTATCTCTTTCGATGCCTTATTGCTACTCGGGCTTAAAAAAACAAATCCATTCAGATCATCCGGGATAAACCTTTCTCCGGCCATAAGTTCATAGAACTTTTTTGCATACTGAGGATTTACCATCTCCGCCATTTTATCCCAAGACTGCAGGGCGCCTCCTTCTCCGTATTTTTCCATGACGTTTTTCCTTGCAAATTCTTCTTTTTCCATAAAAATAATTGCTTTTTACTTCGGCTTCATCGTCGGAAAAAGAATAACCTCCTTTATATTATGCGCATTCGTAAGAAGCATAACAAGGCGGTCTATGCCAACGCCAAGTCCGGCCGCAGGCGGCATACCGTACTCGATTGATTCAATAAAATCCTCATCCGCGCGATGCGCTTCTTCTTCCCCCCCCCCGCGCATACGTTCCTGCTCGGCAAAACGCGCTTTCTGGTCGATAGGGTCGTTTAACTCGGCAAAACCATTCGCAATCTCAAGGCCTCCCGCGATGAGCTGGAACCGTCGCACAAAATTTGAATCTGCGGAACACTTCTTTGCAAGAGGCGAGATGTCGAGCGGATGGTTTGTGATAAACACAGGTTCTTTCAGGCGCGGCCGGCATATTTTTTTATATATTTCGTCGGCTATTTTTCCCTTCCCTTCATGCTTCCCGATTTTGAGTCCCAAGCGCTGAGCCCGCAGGGCCAGTGACTCCCTGGTTTCGCTTTCATAGTCCGGAATAAGCGCGTATTTTTTAAGAAGGTCCGAAAACCGGATTCTCTGAAACGGAGTTTTTACTTTTATTTTTTCGCCTTCGTATTCGAATTCTCCTTTTTTAAAAACCGCCTTCACGCTATTCGCAAAAAGGCTCTCCGTAAATTTCATCATTGCCTCCTCATCCCACCAGGCGGCATATGCCTCAAGCATCGTGAACTCCGGGTTGTGTGTTGCGTCTATGCCTTCGTTCCTAAAGTTGCGCCCTATTTCAAAAACCTTTTCAAATCCTCCAACCAAAAGCCTCTTCAAATACAGCTCCGGCGCGATGCGAAGATACAGACCGATATCAAGCGCTTTGTGGTGGGTTTTGAACGGGTGAGCCAATGCCCCTCCCGCGACTGATTGGAGCATCGGAGTTTCCGCTTCTTCAAAACCTGTTCCGGCCAAAAATTTCCTCATGTCTCGTACGATATCCGCTCTTTTTTTAAAGCGCTCACGCACCTCTTCATTCATAAGAATATCGAGATAGCGTTTTCGGAAGCGTTCTTCAACATCCTGAAGACCGTGCCATTTTTCGGGCAACGGCCGCAAAGATTTTGAAAGCATCGCCCACTTCAAAACTTCAACTGTTTTTTCTCCCCGTTTCGTCGTAAACGGAACGCCGGTTACTTCAAGAATGTCGCCGACATCGGTAACGGACGAAAAGAGCCCGTACTGGTCTCCCCCGAGCGTATCCTCTTTGAATAGAAGCTGAATTTTACCCGTAGCGTCTTTCAGGTCGGCAAAACTTGCCCCTCCGTGCCCGCGACGCGCCATAAGCCTGCCTACAACGGTTACCTTTCTCTTTGCTTTTTCACGCGCGGAAAAATTCTTAAGTACCGCGCAAATTATTTCGCGGGTTTTTGAAACAGAAGCGGGATAGGGATTGCCGCCCGAGCTCTTTAATTCGTTCAATTTTTTTATCCGCTCGTTGCGGATATCTTCCAACGCCATGCTGAAATGGTAGCATATTTTTAAATTTTTGTGCACCCTCCGGCCCCTTATAAGGACCGCCCCGCTTGAGGCGGGACGGTTTTCGGTATCTTTATTTAATTTCCCTAACCTTATAGGTCATGGAGCCTCCTGGGGTCTTTACTTCAAACGACTCCCCTCGCTTTTTCCCAAGGAAAGCCTTTCCTAGGGGCGACTCGTTCGAAACCTTGCCCGATAGAGGGTCCGCTTCCTCCGACCCGACTATCAAATATGTTTCGTCTTTTCCAGAACGCTCAACAACAACAACCGAACCTATCTGGACGACATCTGTCCCGACCGGTTTTTTTATCACAACGATATTTTTAAGCATTTCTTCGAGTTCTCCGATCCTCGACTCGTTCAGCGACTGCGCCTCTTTTGCCTCCTGATATTCGGCGTTCTCCGAAAGGTCCCCAAGAGCGGCTGCCTTTTCTAATCTTTCTGCGATAGACTGGCGTTCAGCGATTTTAAGCTGTTGAAGTTCCTCTTTTAATTTCTCAAGTCCCTCCTGGCTTATATATTCCACATTTTTTGAGCCATGCCCCCCAAAACAGACGCTGATTCATTTGTTTTTCAGCGTTTTTTATCGGAAGATTCGCGCTCTCGTTAAAAATTGTTTCTAATCATAACAAATAGCAGGCTTCCGTCAAGGGGTGTTATCCACGGGCGTTGTTGTGGCCGGAGCCGGATAAAGCTTGCGCAAAAAATACCAGTTCAAAATCTTCTCGGCAATGGGGACCGAAACGGTAGCCCCCCCTCCTCCTTTTTCAACAAACACCGTTATCGCAATCTCCGGGTTTTCGTACGGCGCAAAACCAGTGAACCACGCGTGGTTCTGGGTTTGTTCATACACTCCCGTTTCCGTCTGAGCCGTTCCTGTTTTTCCGGCGGCAGAGACCACAACACCGTTCAAGGCCTGGGCAGAACCGGTAGTCACAACACGCCTCATTCCTTCGCGAACGACCTCTAAATACTGCGGATCGACAAAGTTTTCTCTGACAACAACCGCCGGAAATTCGCGGACTACCTTCTTGTCTGAATCCAAAACAGCTTTGGCAATCCTCGGCCTCAAAAGTTTTCCTCCGTTAGCGATGGCGGCAGTCGCAAAATTTATTTGAAGGGGGGTTACTTGAACATAGCCCTGGCCGATGGAAGTATTATACGTATCGCCAACGCGCCAAAACGGATCTTTCGGCAAATTTTTCTTTTTCCATTCCGGGTCGGGCATGAGGCCCGGTATCTCGCCGGGAAGATCAATGCCAAGCTCCGAGCCGAATCCGAAAAAACCCGCATATTTTTTTATACGAGCGATGCCCAGCCCCTCCTGTCCCTGATATCCTCCGCCGATGATAAAAAAGTAGACATTAGCGGACCACGCAAGCGCTTCCCGCATATCAACGTATCCGAGCGCCTTCCAGTCCTTAAAAATGGATTTTTGGTCCGGGTTATAAGGATTTTGGACCTCAATATATCCGGGGTCAAAAATTTGTTTTAAGGGGTCGATGATGCGCTCTTGGAGAGCGGCCGCGGCCATAACAGGCTTAATGGACGAACCCGAAGGGTATCCGCCCGCTATCGCCCGGTTCAGGAATGGAAAACGTTTGTCGTTGCGAACGCGTTCCATTTCTTTTTTTGAGACTCCGCCGCGAAACATATTGTTGTCGTATGAGGGAAAAGAAACAAGCACCTTGATTGACCCGTCCCGCGGGTCGGATACAACCACCGCCCCTCCTTTTTTGTTGTGCACAGCTACTGAGTTCTTCAGAACTTCGTACGCATATGACTGAAGTTCGGCATCAATATTCAGTTCAAGGCTTCCTCCTTCATTTCCTCCCTTGAGAAGGCGGGATTCGGCAACAGTCCTGCCAAAGGCATCCACTTCAATGATATTTTTTTCTTGTTCTCCCCTAAGTTCGCCCTCGTATTCCGCTTCTATCCCGTCCTTCCCGATGGTGTCTCCGAGCGAATATCCTTTTGCCGCGTCTTTAGCCTGAGCTCGTCCCGTAAACCCAAGAATATGCGAAAGAGCCTCTCCATACGGATAATCCCGGGAATATTTTTGGTCAACCGCAATGCCGGGAAAATCTTCCCGATGTGATTTTATTTCTATAACTGCTTCAAGCGGCAGGTTGGAATAGAGAAGAACTTCGTCCGGAAGGCCCATAAACGGATTGCTTGCTGGGTCAACTCCAAGATTCCACAACAGGTCGGCCGGAGTAACTCCCAGAAGCCCCCCTAAACGCGCTAAAACGCTGTTGAACTGCTCCGGGTCCTTGATGAAACTTTTGCGGAGCGTTGCAGAAAAAACGGGAATGTTCGTTGCTATTTTTTTGCCGTTCTCGTCGTAAATAACACCTCGGGCCCCGCTTGCATACGTGATGCGGAACTGATTTATCGCCGCCCGTTTCCTGAACTCATCTCCACGAACGACCTCAAGCCTCACGAGCTGGGTGAGAAGTCCGCCAAGGCCTAAAAATAAAAAAAGTCCGATAAGAAAAAACGGCCATCTCTCAAGAGACGACTCAATGGCTCCTTCTTGGTCTTCCCTCCGGAATCCGGGTAAATTAACAGAATCGGAAAAAATGTCTTCCGGGTCGATGAGCACGTGATGTTTCTTTTTTCTTTTCCAAAACACTTTCATAGTGGTTTTAAGCTTCCTGGCCGCAAATCTGCCGTATTGCTTTATATGCTATATCCTTTCGGACGCCGCTTACGGAATGTAACAAGGCCAAAAAAAACAACGCATACGGCAACGAGTAAAATTTCAAGCATGAGCTCTTTCCTAAAGTTCTGCGGGTATTTCCCAAAAGAAAACGCCACTATCCGCACTGCTTCATTGAGTAAAATGAGCGTCAGGAAATGGAGCAGGAATGCCGAGCGGCGATACAATCCGCCGACAGTCTTCAGCCAGTATGCGGCAGCTAACGCAAGGATAAGTGCCTCCTGATATGAACCAAATCCGGAAAAGAAAACGGAGGAAAAAAGTACTGCCAGCACCCCAAAAAGCGGCATGTCTTCTTTTTTCAGAAAAAAAAGGCAGACGGCAAAAACCCAAAAAGAAACAGGGACGGAAAAATCGAAGAGCCCGGAAACAAAAGAAATTTCAAATACCGCTGCCGCACTAAAGAGGATCAGAAGGAAAAATGTTTTCATGGTAGTTACTCGCCTGTCCTGCGCACAACAACGAGAGCACCAGAAACGGACGACTGAGGGTCATACAAATGAAAAGCTTTAACGCTTTTGAAAACGGTACTCTCGGAATTCCTGACCTCGACAACTTTCCCTACCGCAGGTATTAACCCGACGTATTGCGCGCTCTCCGCAGAATAGACAATATCTCCGGTATGAACTTCGGCATTTCCCGGAACAAGTTCTATGGAAAGTTCACGAAATCCGCTTCCTTTAATAAGGACTTTGGTGGCGGAGGGAAGAATAGTCCCATTCAGCGTCTCGGACGGACTTGTAATAAGCTTCGCTTTTGAGGCTGTGCCGTATGATTCAACAATGCGTCCCACAAGAACTTTGTGTGCATCTAAAACAAGCATGTCGCTATGAATTCCGTCTGTCGTGCCGCCGGAAATAATTATAAATTCGTCGCTTCCTTCGTGGAAAAATCCGAGAAGCCGTGAAGGAATGAACGAGTAGGATGGATGAGCATCTTTTATTTTTAAAACGTCTTTGAGGTCGCGATTCTCCTTTTCAACAGATGCTAGCGAATTGACGCGGGCCGCAAGTTCGTTATTTTCCTCTCTAAGGCGCTTTATTTCTTCTCCTGTCCCCCGGGCAAAACCGGCCGTATGTTCCCGAACGCTCGTGGAGACACCCGCAAGACGCACCATCACGGGGGACGCCGCCCAAAACGCATATTCTTTCAGAAGCGGAGGGGCTGCTGTCTTATAAAAAAAAAGCGAACCGCCCGCGAGAGCCGAAAGGCCGATTACGAGAAGATTCCTTTTGAAAAATGATGTTCGCGGTTTCATAAAGCGGGCAGAGGGTTTACGAAATAGGCGGTTTTTGGTATTCCGTTCCCACAAGCGAGCCTTTTACGACCTCGATGTCTTCGAGAACGATTCCCGTCCCCCGCACGACTGCAGTCAGCGGGTCTTCCGCAACGCGCGTTGTTATTTTTGTTTCATCTGTAACAAGCTTGTCGAGGCCCCGCAGAAGAGAGCCTCCTCCGACAAGCATGATACCTCTATGCATAATATCGGCGACCAGCTCCGGCGGAGTCGCTTCAATGGTTCCCTTGATAGCGGAAATGAGCGCTTTAATGGAGTGTTGCAAGGCTCGGCGTATCTCGGAATCGTCAACTTCAACCTCTTTGGGAAGCCCTGTAATAAGATCGCGCCCGCGCATAACTGCCTCAAGCGGTTCTTCGAGTTCGTAGGCTGAACCGATTGCTATTTTGATATCTTCAGCGGTGCGTTCTCCCAAAAGCAGTTTGTACTCATCACGGGCAAATCGGATAATGTCGTCGTTGAAGCGGTCTCCCGCGATACGCAAATTTTTTGATACAACAATCCCACCAAGCGAAATAACCGCAATATCGGACGTTCCCCCACCGATATCGACGACAAGAGAACCTATTGCTTCCTGCACCGGAAGGCGCACTCCGATGGCCGCCGCCATCGGTTCTTCTATCAAATATACTTCGCGGGCTCCGGCATTTCGCGCGGCGTCTTCCACAGCTCGTCGCTCGACTTCGGTAACTTCCGACGGAATGCCGATAACAACGCGAGGGCGGGGAAACAAAGAAAATGTTTCCTTGTGAACTTTTTGGATGAAATAGCGGAGCATTTCTTCCGTGGTGTCGAAATCGGAAATTACGCCTTCAACCAGCGGGCGTGTTGCGGTAATGTAAGCCGGAGTGCGCCCGACCATTTTTTTTGCGTCGTTCCCTATGGCAACGATCTGTCCGGTTTTTTGGTTCACGGCGACAACGGAAGGCTCGTTGATGACGATGCCCCTTCCGCGTACATAGACAAGCGTGTTGGCCGTTCCAAGGTCAATGCCGATATCTTTTGAAAAATATCCGAGAAGCTTGTTTATCATGCGAGGATGTTTCTAGGGGTTATCTTTTTTTTGCTCGTCCTTTAATAACGCTTTATCTATTAATAACGCCTTTTTTGCATCTTCCGCGTCTTTGGCTTTTTCTGTAGCCGTTTTTCTTTTACTTCGTTTTGGCGATACCCCAAGCATACGCAGTAACTCCTTTGAGGAAGCGATGAGCGGCTCTTTTTCACTACGTTTTTTTATTTCGAACCCCTCCTGTTCAAGCGTTTTTTGAGATACAACCACTCTCCATGAAATACCGATGAGGTCGGCGTCGGCGAATTTTTCGCCCGCCGATTTGTCGGCGCGGTCATCATACAACACGGGAATATTTTCCGCAAGAAGTTCCTCATATAGCTTTTCCGCGGCTTTTTTGATATCCCCGGCCTTACTCTCCTCTCCTTTTTTCGCGGGAAGCTCAATAATATGGACAGCACAGGGTGCTATGTGTTCGGGCCAGATAATGCCTTTTTCGTCGTGATTCACCTCAACAATGGTCCCCAATAGCCGCCCCGGCCCGATGCCGTAGCTTCCCATGCAAACAGGGTGCTTCTCCCCTTTTTCGTCGGAATACATGAGCCCGAAAGCTTCGGAGAACTTCGTTCCGAGCTTGAATATGTTTCCGACCTCAATGGAACGCCCCATTTTCATTTTTTCTTTTTTACACTTCGGACAGTCGTCCCCTTCTTTGAGAACGCTTATCTCTTTGTTCTGGGCGTATCCGCAGGCTGAACAATACAGCGTCCAGTCCTCTCCCGCCTCCGACAGCACCTGGTACTCGTGAGTGAATTGTTTTGTGAATGTTCCTCCAGAAGCTTCCGTCACATAGACGGTAAGCCCACACCGTTTAAAAATTTTGCGGTACGCTTCGTCGGCCTTGTCGTAAAATTTCGCCAAGTCGTCCTCATCGCGATGGAAACTATACAGGTCTTTCATTAAAAATTCGCGTCCGCGGATAAGGCCAGATTTCGCGCGCGGCTCATCGCGGAATTTCGTTTGAATTTGATATACCGCAAGCGGCAGGTCTTTGTATGAAAAAACCGAACCAAGTGCAATCTCGGCAAGCGCCTCTTCATGCGTCGCTCCAAGCCCCATGTCGCGCCCCGAATGGTCCTTGAACTGGTACATGATTTCTTCAAGCGTTTTCCATCGCCCCGTCTTTTCCCAACGGTCCTTCGGCTGGAGAGCGGACAAAAAAAGTTCCTGCCCCCCAATAGCGTCAATTTCATCCCGGATAATAGTTTCAATATTTTTCAGCACGCGAAAGCCGAGCGGCAGGTAGTCATACACTCCCGCCATTGTTTTATTGATAAAACCGCCCCGTTGTAAAAGCTTTGCGTTTACTGCGACCTCGTCCGCTGGGTCTTGTCTGGTTGTTTTTCCGAAAAGTTGGGATTGTCTCATATATGATACATTAAGAATACTCACAGTATAGCAGTAGTTTCAAGGCTCTTCCAGACCCGCAACGCTCAAATTCTATACAAAAACCGCAAAAAAATCCATCGTCCGCGTTAGAGGTTCGCCTAGGCCTTTCGTATACGAGACACCACAAGGCAAAGCCGCTTCCGGCTCGCAATGTTTGGTAAGACGGAGACACCCTTAAACCCCTAATCCGATTGACAATCTTATATTTTTATACTATTATAAATATACTGAAAATGCGGTTTGTGGGGACCTTCCGTGCCAATTGCCTTATTCTGCTCCACCTCCTTTTTTATCCTCGCGGTGTCCTTTTTGGCTCTTGAGAGAAATAAGCGGGCTTCAACCACCATAATTATCGTCTTTTCAGCGCTCGCCGTTCTTTTACAAGTCCTTGATTCTCATAGCACATGGGCTGCCATACAAAAATGGGGCCCTACTACCGAAGATAACGAATATGCACGCAGCCTCTTTGCAATGATCGGGTTTTGGCCAACATCCGGTTTAAAGCTGATTTTTGCCGGCATTGTGTGCGCTATCTCGTTTTACCTTAAAATAACGGCAATCCTTACGAGCCACAATATCGTCTTTGGGTGTATCGTAATCTCAAACTACTGGCAATTCTACGTGTAGGAGAATGGAAATGAAAGGAAAAAAAGAAGTACGGAAAAAGAGAAATCAAAATAAGTGGGGCAATCTCAAAAGCGGCAGAAATTATGTTCTTAAAGACCTTGGGCGTCCGGCGGTATTCTTTATTCCATCATATAAACTCAAGGGGCGCGTGGATTCCCGCGCGATACAGGACGGCCTTCATTCTTTTCTCGTCCGGAACTTCGGCGCGTTTACATCAACCCTCGTTCCCTATTTCGGACATTGGAAAAACGACGGGGCGGAACTCATTTATGACGAGTCGTGCATGTACGAGGTATCCTTTCTCGGCAAAGAACGCATTCCGCCTCTTCTCGAAAAACTTGCCGAGGTTGCGGAGAGTATCGGTGAAGACTGCATCTACTTCAAAGCAGGACAGTATTCCTGCAGTGTTTGGCCGAAAAAGAAAACCGCCGGGGAAAAAGGGCACAGAACATGATATTCCGGAATCTACGATCGGAGGTACCGCCCGAAAAGCAGCTTGCCGATGCCCTCGGCGATGAGCGGCTCGCGAAATTCTTCAAATTCAATCCCGGTGCCATTCTCCGGCTTGTTTCGGGAGAGCGGACGCTTTCGCGCAATGTGCGCTTTGAAAAGGGAACACGGTGGGGGGAAGTAGATTATGCCGCCTGGACCCATCCAAGAAATAGAAAAGGGACATATGTCGTCGAGCGCGACTTTGAGAAATACGAACTCTGCCTAACGGAGAACGGACTGACTCAAACAATTTTTCACATCTATCGAAGAGGAACGGAGTTTGTCAAAGACGGCCCAAGTGACATGTATGGCCAGGATATTCGCCGGCATGTCTTTTATGAGCCTTTCTTCGGAGATAAGGACCGACTCTCCGGACACACAAACAAACTTAAAGAGAAAAAAGAGTACGAGTTTCGCAACACAATCGAAACAGGTCCGGAGGCCCTTGAGTACTATTCGAACTTAAGGCTTGCAAAAATCGCCCGGCTCATCAGACGCGCGGCAAAAAGAGTGCCGGACAAAAAAGTAAGATCGAAGACTCAAAATTATTTCCGCGTTGTCGGCGTTACAGGCATTGAAAAAGATTGGGACGGAATTCTCCGAAGACTTGGCCCAAAGGACGAAGTCGAGACTGTTCTGGTGAAAAATGGCGAGGCTGTTGAAAGCAGTCCGCCCGCAAACCCAGGCACAACCGAAAAAACCTTCTACCGCGGCGGAGGGATTATCAAAATCGCATAATACCAAAAAACGGCCACTTAAGGCCGTCTTTTTTTGTACCCAAATTTTATCTGTGATGCGCTTCGCCGTTATCGTGGTGAGAACAGCATGTGCATGCGTCTTCGGCGTGTCTGCACCCCTTACATTTCGGCTGACTCTTTCCCGGCCCGCATTTATGGATCGGAGAATAATTCTTTACTTCCTCTTTGCACTGAATGCACTTCCACCCCTCCGCGAGCCCTCCGCAGTGAGTGCATATTTTACTTGAGAGAATGTTTTGAATTTCCTGGCTCATAAAATTACAGCCTGCTTACAATCCTTCGAGTGTGTTCCACCAACGCCGACGTGTACCCGTATTCATTGTCATACCACGAGTAGACAGTAACAAGGTCGCCATCGACGACTTTTGTAAGCCCGAGGTCAACAATTGCGCCATACGGCTCTCCAATAATGTCGGTCGAGACAATCGGGTCTTCCGTTACTTTCATCACGTTAATCCAGCGCGGTTCCGACGCCGCTTTTTTAAATACTTCATTCACTTCTTCTTTTGTTGTAGCGCGCCCGACGAGTGCCGTCATCATCGAAATGGAGCCTGTAATAACGGGGACACGGATCGCAATACCGTCAAAAAGCCCCTTGAGTTCAGGGATGGTTTGGATGACCGATTCTGCGGCACCCGTTGTCGAAGGGACAATATTCACTGCGGCCGCCCGGCCTCTGCGAACATCTTTCGGGTCAGGCCCGTCCACGAGCTTTTGGGTTGCGGTATATCCGTGAACAGTCTGGAGCATCGCTTTTTTGACGCCGAAGTTTTCCTTTAAAATTTCCATCACCGGTGCTGAAGCGTTCGTCGTGCAGGAAGCGTTTGAAGAAATCAGATTCGTTCCTTTCTCAAATAACGCATCGTTTACCCCGGGAAGTGCGGTCATAACCTCTCCCTTCGCGGGAGCCGTAATAATAACGCGGCGCGCCCCTGCGTCCAAATGCGCTTTGGCTTT
>MHQP01000008.1:0-17778 GCA_001820685.1 Candidatus Sungbacteria bacterium RIFCSPLOWO2_01_FULL_47_32
ACTCCGAGATTTTTTCGCAAATACCAAAGACAGTAAGTGTTTATCGGCAATCCCTCCTGTTGCGCACGTTGCTCTAGCTCAAGATAAGAGTCGGTTCCGAGTAAGTTACGCAATTCATTACTTCCAAGATCAGCTACGCTTTTGTATAAATCTATATTTCTCTCACCAAAAGCCAAAACAACGCCTTTTGCTTTTGGGTTCATTTCTTTGTAGTCAGAAAAATAGACTGCTTTGAAAATTTGGTTGCTCGCCATGCATATATTATAGTATGATACCTATGTAAAAAGAAGTGAATTTATCCACAAGCCATGTCACAGCAAATCAGACATTTTTATAGGCGAGTAATGCTTCGAATAAACCGTTTTCGAGGTGAGTACCGGGGATGATGTGTGCGCACGGGAGGAAGGGGCAAACACATATAGGATTCGTGCCTCGCCATTCCTAAAAGAATTTTGTATGGCGAGGCTCGATTTTGATAAGTTGGCACTTTCGCCGTCGAAGTCACGAAGTTTAGAGTTACCACCAACCATGGATACGGGTGCGCCTCGGTCGCCGTGAGGGCGGAGAAAAGATCAACCAAAAGTGATAAAATAATAGTGCTCTTTTCGGAGACTGAAACGGCGAAGCAAAACCAAAAATTTCCTTTCCATTTCTTTTTCCGCTTCGCGGCGGAGGGGTGGGGGGAGGAGACGCAGGAAAAATGCAAGGAAATTTTTTGGTTTTTGCACACGCGAGTCCGCGAGCGTGTCCGAGGCGCATTGTCTCGCATCACCACGCAATCGGAGCGTACGAGGCAGTTTCAAGCCACCACGCGCTCCGCTCGTGCGAAGTGGGTTCGTGCAAAGGCTAATACATCACCGCCAGTGATAAAATATTTTATGAACAATACTTTTAAACTAAATGTTTCGGTTTTCTTAATACTTAGAAAGAAAGATGAAATTCTTTTCTATAAGCGTATCGATACTAATCACGAGGAAGGCAAGTATAGTTTAGTAGGCGGATACCTTGATGGTAAAGAAACTGTCCAACAGGGAATCGCTCGAGAAGCAAAGGAGGAAATTGGAATTGAGATTAAGCCCGAGGATCTTACTGTGGTGCATGTGATACACCACAGTGCCTCGGGTAACTATGGGGAGTTCTTTAATGTGTTTCTAGAGACTATAGTTTGGCAAGGCGATCCAAGCAATGTAGAGCCAGACCGTTGCGGGGGCTTGAAGTGGTTTAGTATTGATGACCTACCGCAGAATACAGTGGATTATGTTCGCCTAGCTCTAGAACAAATAAGAAATAAAAATTTCTTTAGTAATTTTGGATGGTAGAGCTTTATACTCAAATTATAGCCTCCAATTTAATAAATTTTCTGGGCAAACTTAGGAACGTCAAAAGAGGCTGGATTTTCTTTGTAGATTCGCCTTAGATCCCGTACAATGTTATCAACGTTCCTGAAATCAAGCCGTTTTGGTTCTAATTTCGGGACATCGCCACAGCCAGTTGGGAAAATGCAAATTTGAAGAGGTTAGCTCGCGGCGCGTTCCGCGCCGCTCGCATAGAATTTGAAAGGGATTTTTTGGCGAAAAGGAAAAGGATTTATCAATGAAGGGCAAAAGAAATTTTTTCATAAGAATTTTTTGAGAACAGGAACTCGAAAGGGTTTCTGTTTTCGTATTGACGTTTGGTTAAACTTAATGCTGATTGTTAACTGAACAGCACATTTCCAAACTAAAGCGAAAGGAGCGACTAGTGCAGACTCATGTTCATCCCAGTAGTGGGGTAGCTATCGAGGGGGTGCGACTACCTCCCGGCAGCGTCATCCACAAGGACGACAAGTACGATTCATCCGACGGCAAATGGCGTCCGGCTGGGTGGGTAGCGGGTAATACCCTCCAACACGGTTGCACGACCATTTGGGTTCGTCAGCCCAAACCACTCTCGGACAACGCTCGCATCTTGCTCGACTATCTCAATGCGCGGCCGTGGGGCGAGAAGACCTGCATCGGTGAACGCAATCACACTTTCTATGTCATTCCGAGCCCAACTTTCAATTGGGACGGCCGGTTCGACATCGAAGCGATGCGTGTCGCGCATCCTGAATGCGTTCAAGAACTCATCGACCACGGCTATCTTGTTTTTAGCGAGCAGGAGGCGACCAACTGGATGTCCGACTACGCGACCGTGTGGGACGGGCACAAGAATCGCGTCTACATCCTCACCAACGAGGGAACTCGACTGACAGCCCAATGAGCCAAGGTCGTTCGTCAATCGCGGGTATATCGGAGCCAACATCGCAAGGTGTTGGCTCTTTTTCATTTCAAAGAGCGAGAATTTGCCGCCAAAGAAAAACTTGTCCCGATTTTGTATGAGCAAAGCGAATTTACAAAATCGAGGATCCTCGATGGCCAAGCCATCGGGAAAATCGTCCCCCAGCAGTAGAACGCTTCGCGTTCACTACGGGGCATGCTTTCCGCTCCGGTTCCCGCCTTCACTCAAGAGTTTCGGTCGGGTAGGCCCTCCTTCGCTGAAGCTACGGCGGGTAAACAAGGCGAGGCGGGCGGAAGGTGTGGGGGAAATTCCGCCCGCCGACCTGCCCGCCGAAGTTTCAACGCAGGCGGGGCACAGCCAGTTCCGTTCGGATATTTTCAAACAGACACCGCCAAGACATTTTTTATCGGCGTGTTCCCGTATGCTCGCGAGAGTAGCGCGACCCGAGTGGCTCATTTCAATCGTCGTATTCTTTGCTGTAAGCGATATGTGTTTCCGTGCGACAGCAATCCAAGGTAAGAAGTTTTGGATTGTGGGTTATCTGTGGTCGCAAGTTTTTTGAACATTCTTCTTTTTGTGGAGGTTCTTGGAACGCGGTGATGTGGAAAATGCACCCAACCGAGAAAATCTACGCCCGACATTAAAGTTTTTATGAAAACCTTGTCCGGATGAAGCGAGAGATTTAATTTTATTTCCAAGAACGCCGATATTTTTGGTAGAATATTTTCGAGGTATTTTTTATCCTCATGTAATATGACAAAGTCGTCGGCATATCGAATGCAGTAGGCGATTTTCAATTCTCTTTTCAAGAAGTGGTCAAATTCGTTCATGTAAACATTAACCAGAAGCTGGGAGGTTAAATTTCCCAGCGGTAGGCCTACTGCCGGCTTGCCCTCAGTGTGAAAACTGCCGACCACTTCTCTTAGAAGCCAAACGGAATCCGTGTCCTTGACGCGCCGCCTTAGGACATTGGCCAGGATTTCATGGTCAATGCTTGCGAAAAACTTTCGTATGTCGCACTTCAAAACCCATGCGGTTCGCGTATGATTTTTTGAAACCGTCCGTGCGTATGCACGAAATCTGTTTATAGCGCGATGCACACCCTTGTCGTATCTGCAGGAATACGAATCAAAGATGAACTTTGGGTCAAAGTGGGGATACAAAATTCGGTAAATGGCGTGGTGTAGCAGTCGGTCGCGGACAGTCGCCTTATGGATGTTGCGCGGCTTCGGGTCGTTTATTCGGAAGGCCTTATACGACCCGTGCCGGTAAGTTTTATCGGCAAGCTCGCAATGAAGCGCGATGATGTTGCTCGTAAGATTCAGAGAAAATTCGGCGACATCTTTACGTCTCTTCTTGCCGCGTAGAAATTCACGCCATGCGGCAAGCAAATTTTCAAAAGAAATGATATCATGGAAAAGATGACCCGGCACCCTGTTTACTCTCTCTCTCTCTCTCGGTGATGCCTCCATCCTCAACCGAATCAAAGAGGGATATTTGTTTTGGATGAATATTTCTCCTCATATCGCAAAAGGCGCCCGCTATACTATTGGCGCGAGAATTGAAAATAAATTCCTTGATCTTCTGGAATCCGCATATATCGCTTATTTTACCGAAAAAGAAAAGAAGGCGGAGAAAATCGCGGAGTGTGTCTTGGCAACCGACCTGCTCAAATTTTTGATCGCTACGGCTTGGGAAGGAAAACTCATTTCTGACAAGCAATGCGAGGATGTTGCTCTCAAACTGGAGGAGATCGGCAAAATGCTCGGCGGCTGGAAAAGAAGTCTGACGAATCCAGAAAAGAAAAACCGCACCGTGTAAGCGCGGAAAGAAAGTACTTTCGGAGACGGAAGACGAACTCATTGTCGGGATTCCACTCATTCGAGGGCTTCGTCCAGTTGTTGTTCAGCCACAGACCGTCTTCGTTCCGTTCCAGGTTGAAGACGTTCGGGTTGCCGTCGCGGTCGGTTTCGTGCGCCGCGCCATCCGTGCCACTGCCCGTCTAATAAATGAGACTGAGCTGTATTTTATTCGGGAGCATAACTCCACGAGCGCAACGCACCAAGTTGTTTCTTTTTTGTTGACACCAATGCAAATCCTCTCCGCCAAGCCGTAACCGGACGGACTCTCAATCTGCATCTGCCGGAAGGGTCTCGGAAAACCGTAGCCGTCCGATGTAACCCATCTGATACAATACTATCAAAAAAATTTAGCGGACGGAATACAAAAGAATCAAAGGGTTAAAGCGTCAAAGGGCAAAGCACTAAGTTTTTGAGGGTTTCAACTTGCGGAGACGGAAGACGAACCCACGGTCGGGATTCCACCCATCCGAGGGCCTCGTCCAGTGGCTGCTCAGCCACAGACCGCCCTCGTCCCGCTCCAGGTCGAAGACGTCCGGGCCGCCGCCGCGGTCGGTGATTTGCTTCATGCCAATCCGAAACCATTCGCCCGTCGGCTGATTTAAGTATTTAAGACGGTAGGCTGGTCCAGTTTCCGGCGGACAGAGTTCAAGGCCTAGCTCTTCAATTCGTCTGTATACCTCGTCGGTTGTCGGATTTTTGCCTTTGGGAAAACCAAGATCGCCGACTTTGAGCCGGACGAGAGAGAATGTTTCTTTTTCTTGCAAGGCCGGGTGTTCCCGCGTTCCGATTTTTTGCATCATATCCTTGGCGTAACCGGAGAGTTGTATATGGAGCGATCTGTCGGCGGTGCTTCTGTTGTGCCGTTCCATTTGCTTTTCAAATTCTCTCAGAGTCATGGGGCCCGCTTCAAAATCCTTTTCAATTATGATCTTGCTTTCGGGGAAAGAGGTGTAAACATGATCGATGTCGTGCTCTTGAATCTTGTCAAAGATGCCGGGAACGAGAGGCCCGACATAGGCCTTCGTGCCTTCTTTGATTTCTTTTATACTATGCGCAATCTGGTTTTTCTCGCATTCGAAAACGATTGGCATGTCTTCCTCGAGATTTCTTTGGCCGCGGAGTTCCGCGATACGCGGATCGCGTTGGTAGCCGAAACCTTCGATGGGAGCGTTCAGTTCATAGAGAAAAACAAGGTCGTCTTTATTGAGGTTTTCTCCGTGACTTATTTTCTTCTCAATAGTAGTGAGCGTTTTCATATCGGCGGAGGCCTTTTTGTATCGCTCCGCTCCAGGCAGTTCTTTCATCTTCTCCTCGGCGATTACGGCCACGTTGCCCTCAAGATTCTGGTCGTTGTCGGCGACGCCGCGTACTTCGCCAATTTGATCTTCCTGCATGCGTATGGCGATGCGTGGAATCGTTGGTTTGCCCTGTCGGTCATGGGTGTAATAAACGTAAAAATCGCCGCCTTTGAGCTGGGTTTCTGCGGTCGCGAATCCTTTCGTGCACCAAGCGGTGCCTTTGTTTTGAAGAGATGCCCAGAGAGCCGTGGGGTCGGTGCCTTTTTGATATTTGACCCATTTGCCTGCCGTCTCCTTTCGCATCTCATCCGTAATCTCTCCTGCTTGTTTGATTCCTTCCGCGTATTGTTTGGCGAAAGAGAGCTTGGCGAAGCTTCCGGCTTTTTCTTTCGTGATTAGTTCGCCGACGGGAACATCTTGGTTAGCTGCCGCTTTTTGCGCTTTCTGCAAACGTTCCAACATTGCCGGGTCTCTCGCGGCCTCAATCATCTGCTCAACATATGCGAGCGCTCCTCGGTCTATTTCGGGGAATAGCCGAACACTTCTGGGAGAGCGCCTTGTAAATTCTCCCTTATCCTTGTCGTAATCGCCGAGATCAAGAACGTTGCGGAAGGCATAGTAACGGAACCATACTGGATATGGTTCATTAGCATCCGAAAGGTATGAAATCCACTGGTCTAAGGATTTTTCCAGGTCTTCTACAGCAATGTCCCCGTGTTGTTCCAATTCCTGCTCTCCATATTGCGCCTCGATTCCCATTTCCCGCGCGGCGCGTTCTTCTACTCTTGCCGCGCCCTCGGCCATCTTCTCTTTGTGCGGACGGACATATTTATTCATCACCATTTCGCGGAGAAGCGAAAGGGCGCGTGGACGGGGCTCGCCCCCGAACATTTTGCGTTCCTGCTTTTTTTCGGGGTCCAAAGCAAGGCGTTCCATGCGGTCAAGATAGTTTTGGATGCGTGCGTCGGGGTTTTGCGGCACTTTTTCTCCGGTGCGTTGTTTTGTACGCTCTGCCGCCTTCTCCACTTCGGAGCTTTTGTGCAGGCCATATTTTTCCTTGAGAAATTCGTGTTCCATTGCTACTATTATATAGAAAAAACAGGATAAAATCAACGCGATGAGTGCAGTGCGACCCACATGGTTCGAATCGCTTAAACCCCGCCAAGACAATTTTTTATCGGCGTGTTCCCGTATGCTCGCGAGAGTAGCGCGACCCGAGTGGCTCAATAAATAGTTAAAAAATAACAGAGCAACTTCCGTTGCTCTGTTATTTTTATGAATCAGTTATCATCTGGAACAAAGTAAAGTGCTACAGAATTCATACAAAATCTCTTGCCGGTTGGCTTCGGTCCGTCGTCAAACACATGTCCGAGATGTGAACAGCAGGTATCGAGAACTTCAATCCTTTCGTCCAAAATTCCATTTTCTTTGTGAAGTACAAGTGCATCTTCAGATATGGTAATGCTAGCCTTGAAACGCAACTCGTAAACTTTGTTTGAAATTATTTCCTGCATACATGTACCGTGCTTGATTTGACTGTAATGCAAGTAGTGCCATAATGTCAAATATGCTTTACATTCTTCAACTGGAAGGTACCCTAAAGTTCAGACACCGATTTGTGCGTACAACAGCGCTCTTGGTTTTGAGAAAACAAAACAAAATACCCCGCGCGTGCGCGGGGTATTTTTTTAATGCATTCCGCTCAACTTTTCCTGCAAGAGCTTTATCTGAAGCTGGAGAAGCTGGATTGTAAGCTGTCTGATTTGTTCTCTTAACGTATCAATCAAGCTCAAACGCTGTGCTTCTGTCATAGAACCAACTGAATGGATTGGCGCGGGGGTTGGAGCGGGTACAGGAGCGGGCGTGGGTAACGGCGCGGGAACAGGCGCTGGAGCAGGCGTCGGTGTTGGGACTGGAGCGGGTGTCGGAACAGGAGAAGGGATGACGACTGGGTGGACGACCGGCGTATTCATATCCGCTTGAATTTCCGATTGTGAAAGCGCTCTTGCGTAGAGGCGCACTTCGTCAATAGAACCGTTCCAATTTTCTCCCAAGACTCCGTTTGCTCCGACGCGAAGCGGAGAAACTATCGTATCAATATGCCCTTCAGCGTGAATGTTTGCGGTCTCAACTCCATTCATGTACATGCGAAGGCTTGAGCCATCATATACTCCGGCAAGATGAGTCCATGTATTCACCGGGACATTTACCGACGAATTGACCGAATGCGCAACGTCAGCGCCGGTTGTTACCCAAAATTGCGGCAGTCCCTCGGCTGAACTCATTGGAACCACCCGAAGGCTGTACCAAAAAAACGGACTGATGTTTGATGTCGGGGAATACGGTTTTCCAACAGCCATTTGGCTTTGGCCGTTATCCGCGTAATACACCCACGACTCAACCGTCATTCGCTCGCCGGGAAAGGAAGGCGCGTTCGGAGCTTCTGCGTAATCATTTGCTCCGTCAAGTTTCAGCGCCTGCCCGAATTTTCCGGCTCCCCACCCGGTTCCGTTCATGAGAGTCATTGTGTTGGCGTTTGAATAATCTGCCGCTACCGTACTCGTTCCCTCGTCAAACGCGTATGCGGCGACAAGCTGGCTTGACGTGGTCGATGTATCAGCGAAAGCGAAGAACGGAATAAAACTCGCCACGACAAGGGCAAGCGCATAAAAAATAGAACTCGAAAAAATCTTTGAAACCATTGGTGTATAGTTACGAATAAATACTATTTCTTATATTCTTATAATTAGTATAGCAAAACCGGCGAATCACGCCACGAGAGAGCTATCGCGAGTAGTGAAACCTGGAATCCCCTCGAGAGGAATTGAACCTCTATCACCCCCTTAGGACGGGGGTGCTCTATCCGTTGAGCTACAAGGGGGGTAATCTTCTTTTACTCTTGGGTGTCCATATACTATAATAGAAGAAGCAAAAAAAAAAGGGTATTAAGCCCTTTGATGCCGTCGCTCGCCCCGCCTGCGCGGGCAGGTCGGAAATGTAAAACTTTTGCATTTCTCTCTCTTACTCAACAATAAAGATAAACAGCGCTTTTAACTTATTTTCTCATGACCCACGAAGAATCTATTATCGAAGTAGTGCGAAAGACCCTTCCATCGGTCGTAAGCATTATCATTTCAAAAACGCTTGAGGAAATTGTAGCTGAAAACCCCTTAAACCAGTATTTCGGCACGGGGCCCTATGGAAACTATCAGCCAACCCCCGAGGAACAGCAGGAATTTTATCAAAGCCTTCCCCGAACGGAAGATGGAAAGGTGCGTGTCGGAGGCGGGTCCGGTTTTTTGGTAACGTTGGACGGTTTTATTCTTACAAATAAACATGTCGTCATGGATAAAGAGGCCGAATACACGGTGCTTACGGAAACGAACGACAAATACAAGGCCCATGTCGTGGCGCGCGACCCCATCAATGATGTTGCCATCCTTAAGATAGACTCCGACTGCAAGCCGGGAGAAAACTGCATTGAGCCGCTTAACCTCGGAGATTCGAATAAAATAGTCCTTGGACAAACCGTTATCGCCATCGGAACCGCTCTCGGAGAATTTCAGAACACCGTTTCTTCGGGAATTGTTTCCGGCCTTTCGCGCTTTATCACCGCGGTGACTGACATGACTGGACACCAGGAACGGCTTCGCGGACTTATTCAAACTGACGCCGCCATCAATCCAGGAAATTCCGGCGGACCGCTTGTGAATTTGAAAGGGCAGGTTATCGGCATCAATTCGGCTGTTGTATTCGGCGCGCAAAATATCGGATTTGCGATTCCCATCAACCGCGCGAAGGCCGACCTTGAAGACCTTAAAAAGTTCGGAAAGATACGAAAGCCGTTTTTGGGAGTGCGCTATATTCTGCTGAACAAAAATCTTCAGGAAAAATTCAAACTTCCGCGGGAAACGGGCGCTCTGATACTCCGCGAACACGGCCCCGACGGTCATGGCATCGTCCCGGGTTCTCCCGCCCACCAAGCCGGCCTCAAGGAATTCGATATCATCACTGAATGCAAAGACAGCACCATCAATGAAAAGAACACTCTCGAAGATATTCTTGATACGGTAAAGATCGGAGATGAAGTTTCCATAAAAATTCTCCGCTCCGGAAAAGAATATTCAAAAAAATTGCACATCGGAGAACGCTAGCCGAGCGAGGACTATTCCGCCGGCCATTCGTATATTTTCGCGCATGCCATGCAGTAGAAATTCGATTTTTATCCTTACAATCTGACAAAAAAGTTAAAATTTTTTACTTTGTGCATGTAATTTAAATAAGATTTTTTGGCGCAAAGCGCCAGCCGAATTTCTACTGCCTGGTATGTTTTTTTTCGAATACATCTACTGGCACTACTCGTCGGGTGCCGCCTCGGTCATGAAAAGCGGGATCACATTCGCCCGCGGCGTTTTGAATTATTTTTCGGTCCTCCATCTTTTTCGCACGCTTTTTTATCCGTGGCACCGTTACATTGAACCCTACCACCGGGGTTTTTATCTTTCCGAATTTTTGACGACACTTGCCGGAAATATTATTTCGCGGGTGCTTGGCGCCATTATGCGCCTTGTAATGATTATATTCGGCACGGTCGTATCAGTCATCGCCCTCATTGCGAGTCTTGCGGTATTCGTCGCGTGGCTCTTTTTGCCGGTCCTTCTCCCGGGCTCATTTGTCCTTGGAATAATTTTATTGTTTTAAAACGAAGAGCGGAGTAGTAGTTACCTCTCCGCTTCCATTGTATGGATTTTCCACTTTTCTTTTCATCGGCCCGCCTTGAAAACGCAGTCCCGCTTTCCACCATCCGGAAAACATTGCATATCGTGTCCGCGATAACTCTTTTTGCGTTCTCTCTTTTTATTCTCACGGGCGAGTACCCTTTCTTGGGAATATTTTTAATACTTCTTTCTTTTGCCGGCGGAGTTTTCGCGTGGCATCGATTTATCTCCTATTTTGCGGAAATAGTGCCGCCGAAGCTTCCGGCGAACGCCGCAATCGTCCAAAACCTGCTCGGGTATATTGACTTTGATACCGCGAAACTTTTCGTCAAAACCGGGGACTACCGGTCGGAAACAATTTTGCAGACGCTTCTTGACCTCGACTTTGGGGAATTTTTCCTTAAGCGATTGAACGTAGAAAAAGCCTATCTTCTTTCAAAACTCCGGAATGTTGTGCATCAATCCGATATCATCTCAACGGATTCGTTTGATTCCGTCCTCCGCTCAGCCGCCGCGTATGCCGAGCGGGTCGGGCATAAAACAATAGAGCTGAGCGATATTTTTCTTACCACCGCATCTCTTTCCGGAGGCTTCAGAAACTTTCTTCACGAAACGAAACTTGAACCGAAAGACCTTCCATATATCGTCGCGTGGTACCAGTGGGCACGCGCACATCAGCCCCCGACGTTTTTGACGCGCCTGACGAGTTCGGTGGGCATCGGAAAAACGTGGGCATACGCCTATACGCCGCTTCTCGATAAATTTTCACAGGGGATAGCGGTTTCATCCTCCGAAGACGAATTTTTGCATTTTATCGCCCACCAAAAAGAGATATCGCTCCTTGAAGAAGCGCTTGCAAAGTCGTCCGAATCAAATGCTCTCCTCATCGGAGAACCGGGCGTCGGAAAAATGACTATTATAAAGGGGCTTGTCAGAAAAATGAATCATGGGTATTCCGTCGGAAGCCTCAATTATAAAAAAGTCGTGCAGCTGAATCTTGAGCAGATATACGGCCAGAAAAGTTTCGGCGATACGGCCGGTCTCGTCAGTTCCGTATTGAGGGAAGCCGCATGGGCTGGGAATATCATTATTGTCATTGATGAGCTCCAAAATTATATTTCCTCGCAATCGCAGACGAACATATCGGAGATCCTTGTTCCGTTCCTCAAATCGAACTCACTGAAAATAATCGGCCTTACGACGCAATCGGGAGCCGGAAGAGGCACTATCGAAAACCAGCAGATAAGCACTTTGTTCGAACGCCTTGAAATAAAAGAGCCGGATGAAAAAACCGTCATGGGAATTTTGGCTGACGTCGTATCCCACAAAGAAGAAAAAAACGCTCTTTTTATTACCTATCCAACGATTAAAAAGGTCTATCAGCTTTCTGAACAATACATCACCGATTCCCCGTTCCCGGAAAAAGCCATTCTGTTTCTTGAAGACGTCATAGCCTTTGTCCAAAAAGGAGAACTCGGAAGGCTGGTGCTTCCGGAACATGCAGAAAAAGTGCTGGAACGGAAACTTCAGCTTCCTGTGGGAGACCTCGCAAAGGGCGAGGTTGAACGCCTCATGAAGCTTGAGGAAGAGCTTCATCGACGCATCATTGACCAGGAACAAGCCATCGAAGGAATTGCCGATGCCATGAGAAGGTCGCGCACGGGAGTTGCGGCGGGAGGAAAGCCGATCGGTTCGTTCCTTTTCCTCGGACCGACGGGGGTTGGAAAAACAGAGACAGCAAAGGCGCTCGCTGAAATTTATTTCGGAGACGAAAAACACATGATACGCTTCGACATGTCAGAATTTCAAAAAGTAACAGACCTTCCCCGGCTTGTTGGTTCCCCCGAAATGAAAGAGCCCGGCATCATGGCGATGCAGGTAAGAGAAAATCCGTTCTCGCTTGTTCTTTTGGATGAGCTCGAAAAAGCGAACCCGGATATTTTGAACTTATTTCTCCAGGTCTTTGATGAGGGCCGCCTTACGGACGCTTTCGGAAAACGCGTTGATTTCAGAAATACCATCATCATTGGAACATCCAACGCCGGAGCCGAATTTATCCGAGAGTCGCTTGCGTCAAGCCTTCCGTATCCGGAACTTCAAAAAAATCTTATTGAAAAAATACTTCGAGACGGCATCTTCAGGCCCGAGTTCATAAACCGCTTCGACAAAGTCGTCGTCTTCAAGCCCCTCTCTCCGAAAGATACGCACAAGGTTACGGCACTTCTTTTGGGAAGCCTTGGGAAGCGACTTCGCCAGCAGGGGTATGAATTTGAAGTTACGAGCAAAACCGTATCGCGCATTGCGGAGGCGGCCGCCGGAAGTGTTTTTGGGGGGCGCGAATTGAGGCGCATTATCCAGGATACGGTCGAGTCCCCGCTTGCCAAAGACCTTCTTGCCGGAAAATATAGGAAGGGAGACAGCATCAAACTGTAGGCCAAGCAAAAACGCCCCGATGCACATCGGGGCGTTTTTTTATTAAAAAGATTTTATTTGAGAGCTTTTAACTTTTCAACAAGGTCGCTTATCATCGTGTTTGATTTCAGAAGATATTCGCGGACGCCAAGTTTTAGGGCTTGCTCCCGGTATTCGTCGGTGCCATAGTTTGATAGAACGTAGACCGGAATATTTTTCCCCGCCTTGAGCTTGCGGATGTCTCTTAAGGCATCCAGCCCGCTTTTTCCCGGAAGCAAAATATCAAGCACCACAACATCGGGGTTGTAGACATTAAACTCATCGGCGGCTTTCTCGCCCTCCCGTACGAACCGAAAGTTGCTAACACCGTGCGTTTTAAACTCCCTCTCAAGTATTTTTATCATAAACTCGTCGTCTTCGATAAGGAGCACCCTGGGAGTTGTTTTTTTTGTTCCTTTCTTTTCAGGCATATCTGCATTATACGGGAAAGAACTTTGCGATGCAATTAAATCCTGAAGGTCCGGGATTCACTCGCCGTATTACACACAAACCCTTGACCAAGATAGCAAGAAACCTATAATAAATAAGGTACTTTCAACCGAGGGGAGCAATTGGTTATGTCAATCTTTGACCTTGTTTTGGGCGTTGTCCTTTTTCTTTCCGGACTCATTCATCTTCTCGGCGCCTCGATCGACTGGGCACGAAGCATCGCTCTGGCGATTGGAGAACTGTAATATATCGTCCATAAAGACCAGTGCGCATGTGACAAAAGTATTAGAGAAAAAGTTCTTGCTTCATTTTACACATAAAAACACGCCCGATGGGACGTGTTGACTTATTTTTGGCCGTTTAGTTTTGCCTTAAGGAATATGTAGGCCTCATCGGCACTGTCAACGATCACCGGAATGCTTAGGTCTTCTTTGTCCATTCCTTTGAATTTTTTGTAACACTCCTTTTCCATCCACTGGAAAAGAGGGGGCCAGTATTCTTTGCCGAAAAGAAGAATGGGGACTGGCTTCATTTTTTTCGTTTGAACGAGTGTCAAGATTTCATAAAGTTCGTCCAGGGTCCCATATCCTCCCGGAAAAAAGTTATACGCGGAGCCATGATAAGAAAGCATTACCTTGCGAACGAAGAAATAATGGAAGTCCCGTGAGTTACTGACGTATTTATTTTTTTTCTGTCCATTGGGCAGCTGTATATGGAGCCCGATGGAACGCCCGACCGAACTTTCCGTGCCGTTTGCGGATGATTCTTTCAGCGCGTCAGCCGCCCCGCGGTTTGCGGCCGCCATGATGCCGGGTCCACTGCCGGTAATAATATGATAGCCATCTTTTGCAAGCAGGTATCCGAGCTTTTGCGCCTCGTCATACCATTTGTTGCCCTTCCTGACGCGGGCTGAACCAAAAAATGTAATTCTTTTATTGAAGTCGGCAAGAAACTGCCACCCCTCCGTAAGTTCCGCCATTATTCTAAAGATGCGCCAATTGCTCGAATCTCTAAAATCAACGCTCGGATAATTTTGCTGAAAAGACTCTAGAAGATCCCTGTCGCTCATCTATTGGCCTTTTTTGTCAAGATTCTTATGGCCCAACCGTAGCCCAAAACTGGTTATTTGGCAATATGGCACTAGAGGAAAGAAAAGGAAGAAGGAGTAAAGCACTTTTTAAAATATTTGCAGAGCAAAAACAACCGCTTATGAGCGGTTGTTTTCATTTGAATTAGCAGATTTATTTTTTCAATTTAGATTCGCGAAGCCGCCGTACGGCTTCTTTGAGATTCGATTCTTCAAGCTCGGGGTAAAATCTCTGTACTGCCTCAACCGCTTCCTCTGGAGAAACCTCTGCTCCCTCTTTATCAAGGCGAATACCGCCTGCGTTTTTAGGAATATTTTCGGTAATTTTCTGGCCGCCCTTCAGCGAAACCCCCACTCGAAAGTATTCCATATCATGCTCGATTTCTCCCTTGACCTCTCCTTCTTCAATCCGCTTTTTTGCCCGCAAAAAAGCATCAAGCTGTGTTGCCTTAACTTCTTCGGGCACATTGGGCCGGAATTTTGGAATTTCCTCATTCATAGCTTACAGTTATTTATATTTCCACATCTCATTTAGAGCCTAGCACACCTTCAAATAAAAACAACCCGAACTGGCGAAAAAGCCCTTAAACAAAGAACGAACAGCCGTTTTAGCGGCTGTTCGTTCACAGTGGGGACACACAGTGAAGGACGCTCGAACTATGTTTGAGGAAGAGAATCGGTATGTTTATATACCGGACATTGCTGAAAACGCTCTGGCATAGTAGCGTAAACGTATGAATACTTTTGCCTTCATAGACGCGTCAAACCTTTTTTACGGTGGCGAAAAGAGCTTAGGCTGGAAAATCGACTACCAAAAACTCTTTGAGTACCTAAAACAGAAATATGGGGTAAGCAAAGTTTTCTATTTTGGCGGTGTTGAGATTCATGACTTTTCATACGATTATCAAAAAGATGAAACAGTTCCGCTCAAAGAGCTAGAGAATCACTTAATACAGCTACTCAAAAATCAGGGTAAGCAAACTGAACGAGGCGGGGCTTTTGCTTTTCGACCGGCATCTTCAGCGCGTTCGCTTCTACCTCAAGCTTGAAAAGTTCGGGTATAAGCTGTTCCTCAAACCGGTGAAGTTTTATAAACAAGACGACGGCGGGATGAAAAAGAAGGCAAACTGCGACGTTGATCTGGCATTCCATTTGATGAAAGAAAGGGACAATTTCAATCGAGTGATCGTGCTTTCCGGCGACGGTGATTTTCTGCCTGTTTTGAAATTTCTCAAAGAAACTGGTAAAGAGGTTATTGTCCTTGGACGAGGCGCACGAACCGCGAAAGAAATTCGACAGTTTGCAGGCAGTAACTTTAGGGATTTTGAATATCTGGAAACGAAGATACGCTATTTGGAATGAAACTCCGCCGACGGAGTCGGCGGTATCTGCCTATCCGAGATCGAGTTTCAGTTGCCCTCTGTCTTCCATGCTTTGGTAGGTAACATACGCCAAAATTTCCTTTTCGTTTAGTCCAACGCTTGATACACAGTATCCGCGAGACCAAATGCCTTCCCTGCTCCAAAATGCTTTGTGCAGAAAAGGAAATTTTGTCTTTAGCAACTTGCCTGATTGGGACTTAATGTATTGAACGACTTCGGCAACTGAAACTCTTGGCGGTATGACAACAACCATATGGACATGATCCGGCTGCACATTCACCTTTATTACCTCGATATCTTCGTCAAGACCGTCGATATTTTGTAAAAGTTTTTCTGCGTATTGCTTTACTCCGTGCACGAATATTTCTTTACGATATCGAGGTGTCCAGACGATGTGGTATTCCGTTTTATAGACTGCGTGAGTGCTTTTTCGAAACCTCATTCACCCATCATAGCATATCTCCCCACATCGTCTGGACGGCCTATTCATCACCAGACAGAGTCTGGTGTTTTAACGGCGCAATAAAAAAACGAACGGCACCCACGAAGGATGCCGTTCACGTTTAGTACCCCCATTATAGCAAGCTGGTTGCCATTGTCAATAGCCCCCGCCAGTTCGCATTCCCAACAATGGTACATAAAAACAGCCCCGCGCGGGGCGGTTTTTCGGTTGGGGCACACAGTGAAGGATGTGCGAACTATGTTTGAAGAGGAAAATCGGTTGATTTATATGCCTGACTTAGTTCCTCTACCAGCTTAACAGGATTATTGTGGCCTAATATTTTGCTACAAAAATATCTTTAATCCCAATTAGACCGCTGCCAAGATCGCCAAATGTAAATCCTGCAATATATACATTACTTGCTGTTGTCGTGATTCCCATAGCACCATCCATTGCAGTAGTCCCCAGCAACGAGGTATTAAGCAAGTTACCAGCACTATCGTACTGCACCAAGAAAGCATCTCTGTCGCCTGCGCTTTTTTCACCATTTAATGCGCCTACTGCTTGTCCTGTTATAAAAACGGAATTGTTTCTAATAGCAACGTCGAAAGCCGCCCCTCCAGTTCCAAATTGTTTAGCAAAGACCAAATTACCATCGCTATCGAATTTAGCCATTATCGCATTCATCCCACCCAAACTGGTTTGACCCATAAATGAGTTAGAGTCATATGTGTTGCCCACAACATAAAGATTGCCGGAACTATCTGTATTAACTTTGAAAAACTGATCAGTACCGGTGCTGTCGAATTGTTTAACCCACAACTGATTGCCAGTGCTATCATATTTAACAATAAAACCAAAATGGTTCCCGGTGTGTGTTTGGCCGTCTAATGAACCGTTAGTATCGCCGACTAAATAAACGCTTTCGTTATGAATTGCCAGTCCGTTTGCATATTCAGTTACATTTGAACCTATGGTTCTTGTCCATAATCTATTACCGTTTGAATCATATTTAACAATGAATGCATCAACCGGTCCCTGAAATGGTTGACCATCCAAAATACCACCAACAACTCCAGACGCAAAAACATTGCCGGTTGAATCAATGGCAACGTCTGTCAGCCAATCACTGCCCGCTGTGCCAAACTGGCGCACCCAAAGCTGATTACCGTCTTGATCATATTTAGCAATCAGTGCATCCATTCCCCCATTATTGGCTTGATCGCCAATCGCATCATAAGAGTAACCAACAACATATATAAAACTTCCCACATTATCGGCTACAGTGGAGTTTAACCGAGCAGAGCTAGATCCTAATAGACGGGTCCACTTTCTTTCTCCCCCACTATCGGACTTAATGATTATGCCCCCCAACAAAGAGTCGGCGGTCGGTGGCTCTGACGGATTAATTGGACCATTAATTCCACTTACAGCGTAGATGTTTTCGTTATTATCTGACGTTATGCCGTAATAACCACCGCTATCAGTTCTTAGCCCGCCCACTTGCTGCACCCAGACAGTCTGATAAGCTGGCGGGGACGTTACAAATGATTCTTCGGTGCTTGTAGCCACATTTCCAGCTTCATCTTTTGAAACAACAACATAAAAAAATGTCGTTGAGTTAATAAGGTCGGACAAATTTATACTGTGATTTGTTATGCCTCCTGCACCGCTTACTCTGATGGTGGTGGTCGTGGCAAAAATTGGTGAACTTATTCCATAATATAATTCGCTGCTTGCCGCTTCATTAGTTGTCCAAGTAATGATGGCAGAATTGGTTGTTATATCCGTAGCCTGAACATTTGAAATAACCGGCGGCGTTGTATCGG
>MHQP01000008.1:17793-18638 GCA_001820685.1 Candidatus Sungbacteria bacterium RIFCSPLOWO2_01_FULL_47_32
AGCCGGAACCGTAGTTGTTCCCGTTTTGCCAATTGGCTGTGCTGGCGTTGCTGGCTTTGCAGGAATTGTCCCAGAAGGCGTTGAAGTGGCGCCTGCTGAGCTGGCGCTGGATTGTCCGGCTCCTGTAGTAACAAGTTCATTTAATTTTTCTCGCGTTTTAGGTCCAACAATTCCTACAGTCTCAATGCCTTGTTTTGCCTGTAATCGCTTAACGGCGTTTTCTGTGAGTTGTCCAAAAAAACCTGTAATCAATCCTTCGGGGTAAATATCAGGGTATTGGCTAAGGAACTCCTGTAATCTTTTGACATCCTCATTAGCCATTCCTCTTACAAGAGTTTGCGTAAACCTAAGTTCCTCCCTTAAGTCTGAGGTAGCTTTTTTTGTCTCACTGAGTTCTGTTTTTAATTCAGCAATTTGCTTTTGCAACTCTGCGATCTGGTCGGTCAATTGCTTGATCAATTGAACCAGGTCAGTATTTGTGACGTTAGTTTGAGCAGAAGCAATGCCAATCGAAAATAGGCTAACTAAGATTAAAAAGGAGACAATTATTGATACTTTTTTCATATGAAAAATTATTAAGAATTAGTGTCAGAAGAATTAGTGCCAGGTACCTTTTTACTTCTTTTCCCCAAAACTATGCCTGAACGAAGTTTGCAGATTAGTTTTCAATTGCGGATATTTTGGAGACAAAACGACGGATTTGCTAGGAACATCAAGAAAAAAATTCTGTCCGAATCCCCCGCCTTTCAATATTTATTAAATGAATAGCGGGGTTGAGTTAAAATTTTTCTTAACGATGTTCTGACGCAAAACCGGAAGTTTTGTCAAAATAACCGCTTGAAAAC
>MHQP01000009.1:0-65979 GCA_001820685.1 Candidatus Sungbacteria bacterium RIFCSPLOWO2_01_FULL_47_32
CATACAGAAAGCCGAAAAACTGTCGCAAGGCGACAGTTTCGGAGAAATAAAGGCATTTGTCCAAAAAGTTGGAACGAACCATCAACTTTTGGACAAATCAGTTTCCTTTTCGTTCAATGCGCTGTGGGATTATGTGGCTTTGCGCCTTGCGCAAAGCCATCAAGCCGAGCCGCAAAGCGGCGAGGCAACATCAGCGAAAAAGTTGAAAAGTTTTGAATGGTGGAGGTGACCGGAGTTGAACCGGTGTGTAGAACATATGACACCAGGAACGATACAAGCCTAGCTAAGCTCATTTGAAAAGTGTCAAGCTAAAAACTTAGCAGAATACTTAACACTTTTTCCGAAAGTTTGTCGTCAGGCGCTTCGGTGGCGCGTGACCAAGCTTAGGTGTATAACACCGCTTTTCCGACCGACTAAGCATCAGCCGGGGCGATGGCCCCGGTCATAAAGACCGGAACTGGTGGCTCAAGCCGTTAGGCAAGAGCCGGTGCGAATGCATATCCACCTCCGAAAATGGAAGTGAACGCGTTCTTCACCTTTGAAGATAAGTTTGCACTTATTTTTCGCAAAGATTATTTTCGGAAGTTACTCTGCGTCTTCCGCTTGATTCCCGATGTGTTAATGATCTATCGAGGCCCAACACCCCCTCAAATTTTTCAAAACGAAAATTTGAAAAATTTGAGTGAGCGAGGCGGCTGTGTTTGAAAATTAGAAATTGAAAAGTGTGGAACTTTTAGCATTTCAATCCTCTGTCTATTTCTCTCTTCGTCTCCCGCTCTTTTATCGTTTCCCGCTTGTCATGTTTTTTCTTATGGCGGCAAACTCCGAATTCAAGTTTAATCTTTATGCCTTTATTATACACCCGAAGCGGCACTAATGTCAAGCCTTTTTGCGCCGATTTTCCGATGAGTTCGCGAATTTCTGATTTATGCAATAGAAGTTTTCTTGTTCTGTCCTGCTCGTAACCGCCAGGAGTATTTTTTGCCTGATACGGAGGAATAGAGGCGCCGAGCAAAAAAGCTTCGCTCCCGCGGATAACGACGAACGAGCCCGAAAGATTCATTCTGCCGGAGCGCACCGCCTTCACTTCGTGCCCGAGCAACTCCAAACCGGCCTCGTAAAGTTCGAGTATTTCATAATCGAAATATGCGCGTTTGTTGGTGGCCATCGGCTGCATATGATAAGAGTATCCCAGAATATTGCATTTTTGAAGAGGGAACAAGAGGCGATGAATGGAATAGAAAAATGCTTGAAATCATGAAAAAAATGTGATAGTGTACGCCCACTGTTGTTCCTTTAAAAAAGAGGCATTGCTCATGTGCGGAATCATCGGAGCTATTTCCGAGAACGGCGGAGTCGCGCAGGATATTTATCCCGGGCTTTGGTCGCTTCAGCACCGCGGGAAAGAAAGTGCCGGCATTATTACATATGACGGGCAAAAGTATCACAAAAAGAAAGACATGGGAACGGTAGAAGTTGTTTTCGGGAATGACGCCCTCTTGGGCCTTGCGGGAGGTGCCGGCATTGGGCATGTGCGCTATTCAACGACGGGGCCGAACTCGGCCGAAAATATCCAGCCGGTTGAGGGCTCGTTCCGGAGCATTCCGTTTTGGATAGGACATAACGGCAACTTTACGAACACCGAAGAACTTCGCGCCGAGTGCGAGAGTAAAGGATATTACTTCAAAACAACAACCGACACTGAAGTTCTTGCGGCCCTCATTTTCCTTCATGGGCTTGGAGGACAAAAAAGTTTTGAATATGCCCTGAAGCTTTCTCTCAAAAAGATCGAGGGAACATACTCCATTGTCGTGCTCTATAAAAACACAGTGTACGGCGTTGTGGACCCGACTGCAAACAGGCCGCTTGTGTATGGGGAGGGAAGGGGTCTCCGGGTTCTTGCGTCGGAGTCGGCCGCGTGCGACGTTCTTGGAATAAAATATCTTCGCGATGTAGGCCCCTGCGAGCTCATTATTTTACAAACGACGCCCACCTATCTTCAAAGGGACCACATAGGCGATCATGCTGACGACTCTTCTCTTAAACAAAAATTCTGCATTTTTGAATATGTTTACTTTTTGCGTCCCGACAGCAAATTTGACGGAAGAAGGGCTCAATCTACCCGGGAAGAAATGGGCAAGCGGCTTTGGAAAGAATCGCCCGTTTCGGCGGATATCGTCGTACCGATTCCGGACTCCGGAAACTTTGCCGCCTCCGGTCTTGCCACGGAAGCAGGGCTCCCTTTTGTTATGGCATTCTTTCGGTCGCACTATGTCGGGCGCACGTTCATCGAGCCCATTCAGGAACGGCGTGAAAAGGGCCTTCGGATAAAACTCAATATTATTCCCGAGCTTGTTGCCGGAAAACGGGTTGTCATTGTTGATGACTCCATCGTTCGTTCTACCGTTATAAAAAAAGTCATCGCGATGCTTCGCGAAGCGGGAGCGAAAGAAATTCATGTTCGAATCAGTTCTCCTTCTTATACTCATCCGTGCCATTACGGCATTGATACCTATCGGGTAAAGAACGAACTCATTGCCAAACGCCACGGAGGCAATAGTGAAGCCATTCGAGAAGAAATTGGCGCGGATTCGCTTCACCATCTAAGCCTTGAAGGACTTAAGGAATCAGTGTGGGTTTCGCGCGACAAAACAGTCTCTCGTTTTGGAAAGGAACAGATGTGCGATGCATGTTTTTCGGGAACATATCATATTCCAATCAAAGAAAGGAAGTAATGATAAAAATTACACCTGCTCCGATAGCCATCGGGACGGGTTTTTTGTTTGCACAAAAACTTGACTTAATGATATCCTCATGGTACATTTTTTTTATGTTCTTTTAAGGTGGAGAGACTTCGTGGCAGAAGTTTTGTGTATAGAACCGAGTGATCGCGATATAAAACTTCAGGCAATTAAGGACTATGTCTGGCGCGAGCGGATGCGGAGTGATATCACAATTCTTGGATATACCTATCGGTTCGAACTTGGATGTTGGGGGTGTGGAGAATTTTTTAACCTTGTTGAGTGCCAGCTTTTATCTACAAAAGAAGGATACGGCGGTTGGCAGGAGCTCAAACACGATGGCATACTCGACGGGGTGTATGAATATGTAACGAAAGGGAGGCGCGGTTAGCTTCTCTTATAAAGCGGCATTTTGCCGTTTTTTTCTTTTGCCTTATTCCCATTTTTTCGATAGAGTAAAGATATGATACGCGAAGACATACGAAAAATCGTGCGGAATGCGGCCGAAAAAAAATTCGGCAATATTGGCGAGCCTGTTTTTACGGTTGAGGTTCCGGAAAATTCCGAACACGGCGACTACTCGACAAACATCGCGATGGCTCTTGCACGTACCATCAAAAAAAATCCGCTTGAAATTGCAGCGTTATTGACGGAAAGCTTAAAGGCTGAAAAGTTATTTTCCTCGGTCGCGGCTGCACCTCCCGGATTTATTAATTTCCGGCTGAATGAGGTAAATCTACTTTCTGAAATTCAAAAAAAGCTCAAAAACAAAAAAGCGTTCGGAAAAACTAATGTAGGCAAAGGCAAAACAGTTCTTGTCGAATACTTCCAGTTAAACATCGCAAAGCGCCCTCATGTGGGGCATCTTCGCTCTGCCGTTATTGGAGACGCCTTAAAACGGGTGCTTCTTTTGTCCGGATACAAAGCCGTTTCAGACACGCACGTGGGGGACTGGGGAACGCAGTTTGGGATTTTGCTTCTTGGCTTCAAAGAGGCCGGAATGTCCGTCAAAGACAAAAAAGTTTTGGCCGATCCATTTGGAGTACTTGAAGAGCTCTATATTAAGGAAAATGAAAAGATAGAAGCCGATTCGGACAGACGTGAGAAAGCAAAACTTGAGTTCGCAAAGCTAGAAAAAGGAGACAGAGAAAACAGAAAAATCTGGAAATGGATGGTTGATATTTCGATGAAGAATCTTGAAACATCAGCGCACCATCTCGGGCTTTTGAAGTTTGACGAACACAAAGGCGAAAGTTCATACGAAAAAGATATGCCAGGAATTGTGGCTCTCGCGTTTACAAAAAGGGTTGCTATAAAGAAAGACGGCGCTGCGATCGTTGACCTTTCGGACGAAAAACTTGACGAGGCGGTGCTTGTAAAGTCCGACGGAGCCTCAACATACCTTCTGCGCGACCTTGCGACAATTCAATACCGCGAAAAAAAGAAATATTTTAAAAACTTATATGTGGTTGATGTGCGCCAACAGCACCATTTTAGACAAGTTCATTTCGTTGCCGCGAGCCTCGGATTTAATTTTGAAGGAGAATCCCGCCTTGTTGAATTCGGCGCAATGACGCTTCCGGAAGGGAAAATGAGCACGCGCAAAGGCAACATTATTTCGCTTGAAAGTCTTTTGAAAGAGGCGGGCGAGCGGGCGCTCAAGGTCATTAAAGAAAAAAATCCGGAATTGAAAAATATGGGGAGCGTTGCCGGAGCGGTCGGGCTTGGAGCCATAAAATATTTTGATCTTTCGCGAAACCGTAAATCCGATATTGTATTTCGTTGGGAAGACGCACTTGCGTTTGAAGGAAATACCGGGCCGTATTTGCAATATACCCACGCGCGCCTTAAAAGCATTCTTAGGAAAGCGAAAAAAACGGTGAAGCTTCCTAAAAATATTCCGGTGTTGAGCGACTTAGAACACGAAATTCTTTCGCGTATTCTTTCGTTTGAAGAAGCTATCGAAGACTCTCTTGCGTCATATGCTCCGAACATTCTTGCGAACTACCTTCACTCGCTTGCCCAAAACGTGAATGAGTTTTATCATTCACACCCCGTTTTGAATGAACCGGATGAGGGCAAGAAAGCAGTTCGTCTGATGCTCGTTGAATCGTCTACAACCGCCTTAAAGCAAGGGCTTTGGTGTTTGGGGATTGTGGCGCCGGAAGAAATGTAGTCTCGCTCGGAATAGGACAAATTTTTAACGCCTATATTTTATATTCTGTATTGACCCCACCGCCAGCCCGATTAAAAATTTGTCCTATTTCTCGCTTATGGCTTACTGAAGGAAATAAATTTTTTCTCGCGCCTTTATTGCATATTCGGTATTGACTCCACAGCCCTTTTGCCCCTCACAAAAGCCCAGAGTTGTCCCCCTGATAACTCGTCGCGTTACGACCCCGACGAGAAAAAATTTTACAGTTTCGCTCGGAATAGGACAAATTTTTAACGCCTTTGTTATAAATTTCGAGGAGGCTATTCATGGCTTCCTCTTTTTGTTATGATAGGGAAAGTTCTTCACATATCAGAGGTTTCATATGCTAAAAGCCCCTGTTTTTCGTTTGTTACTAGGAACGGTGCTCATGGTATTTGTGCTCTCTTTTTTAGGAGTAACTTCCTATGTGTATTATGAGCCGCCAAAAGACGAATACACCGAATACGAGGAACTTGTCTATGAGATGCTCTCGCCTCAGGGAGATTCGTCAGTTCCTGACTATCGCGACCTGTACCTTAAAAAGATCGCCAAGTACGAAGCGTTCATAAAAAAATATCCGAAGTCTCCCCTGGTGTCGGAAGCAAAACTCCGCATCGCGGAGCTCTACCGCGACGTTGACCGCGCGGAAATTTATACCTATCGCAAAGAAATGTTTGACTGTGTCACGAGGGCAAATTTTGACGTAGCAACGGAAGAGTTCTGCATTGCAGATTTCTACCGCCGCTCCGGAAATCCGCGTGACCCGCTGTATTTCGCAAAGGCGCAAAAACTTCTTGAAGAAATTGTCCGCGACTACGGACACAACCAGCGCTACGCGCTCACTGACCCAGGCCAGGGCCGTTTCGAATATATCAACGAAGACGCGGGAGGATACGCGTTATACCTTCTTTCACAGGGGAAATCTCCCGAAGAAAAACTCAAAAATTATAGAAAAATTTTAAAAGAATACCGCGTACGGCCGGAATTCAAAAAGGTCGTTGAAGATTACGTGAGAAACTACGGAAAATAAACGCTCCGATGAGCATCGGAGCGTTTTTTGTTTGCCGCTTGTATATAAGCCGGAACGGTGTTAGTCTTGAGTCAGTTCTTGCGAATGAGGAGTGCGCCATGAACGTGTCAGATGTTCTCTTTTATCTCGGAGGAGTGTCTTTGGGAGCCGCTCCGTGGGTTCAGGTGGTGCGGATATTCCGTCTAAGGCGCGCGGATACGATGTCGCTTGCGGCCCTTGCGGGCATTGTGCTTGGACTTTTAGCAAACGAAATTGCGGCAGTTCTTATTGGCCAAAGAAGCCTTTTGATAGCAAACAGCGTTTCTCTTGTCGGATGGACTATTGTTCTTTTTCAAAAGATATATTTTGATATGCTCATCCGGCGGTAATTCCGCCGATTTTTATTGCCAAAACATTCTTCGGTCGTTTGATTTTAAGCGGTAAAGTGATATTATATGAAGCATGCCGGACGATTCAAAACAACTAAACCTGCCCAAGCGCGAGGAAGAGGTGCTCAAGCTATGGGAGACAGAGGGCACATTTGAGAGGAGCCTTGAGAAAACGAAAAAAGGAAAGCTTTTTACGTTCTTCGAAGGGCCTCCAACAGCAAATGCCGCTCCAGGCATCCACCACCTTGAATCGCGCGCCTTTAAGGACATTATTCCTCGCTATAAAACTATGCGCGGTTTTTTTGTTCCAAGAAAAGCAGGCTGGGACACGCACGGGCTTCCGGTCGAAATTCAGGTTGAAAAAGCCCTCGGCCTCAAGACAAAAAAAGATATTGAAGCATACGGTATCGCGGCATTCAACGAAAAATGCCGGGAGTCCGTGTGGCAATTCAAAGAAGCATGGGAAAAATCAACCAAGCGAATCGGATTTTGGCTTGACCTTAAACAACCATATATAACTTACCAATCGGAATATATGGAAAGCCTATGGTGGATAATCAAAGAGATATGGAAAAAAGGACTATTGTATCAGGACTTCAAGGTAATTCCGTGGTGCTCCCGGTGCGGTACGGGGCTTTCAACGCATGAGCTGGGACAGCCCGGAGCGTATCGTTCGGTCAAAGAAAATTCCGTTTTTGTGAAGTTAAAAATAATGACCACGGGGCACACGAACGAATATCTGCTCGTGTGGACGACGACACCGTGGACGCTTTCCGCGAACGTTGCGGTCGCGGTCAATCCAAAAATAGATTACACAAAATTCAAGATTGGGGGCGAATACGTTTGGTCTGCCACACCGCCTCCGTACGGGCAGGGGGAGGAGATTGGGGTAATTGAAAAAGTTTCGGGGAGGTCTCTCCTTGGAATAATCTACGAACCGCTTTACCGGATTCCGAAAGAATATTCTCTCGGCGGCACTACCGAATACTCCGTTATCGGAGGAGATTTTGTTTCGACGGAAGACGGAACGGGCATGGTGCACATAGCGCCTGCGTTTGGGGATGAAGATATGATTGCGGCAAAAAAAACATGGGGAGAAAAGTATCCGATATTCCATACCGTCAACCTCGACGGTACGATGAAGCGTGGCCTTGTTGGAGAAGGAAAATTCGCAAAAGATGCTGATGCTGAAATTGTGGAAGAACTTAAAAAGAGAGGGGTGGTGTACAAGGTAAAACCGTTCGAACATGATTATCCGTTTTGCTGGAGGTGTGGGACCGCCCTTCTCTATTTTGCAAAAAACGCCTGGTGGATAAAAATGTCGGGCTTCAAGGAAAAACTTCTTCAAAACAACGCGACAATCAACTGGGTTCCGGAACACATTAAAGAAGGGCGGTTCGGAGAATTCTTGCGAGAAGTGCGCGACTGGGCTTTTTCTCGCGACCGGTTTTGGGGAACTCCGCTTCCTGTGTGGCAATGCGAAGGATGCGGATATCAAGACATCATAGGCTCTTTTGGCGAACTTGATGCGAAAAGCGGGGGCGCTAAGAACAAATATTTGGTCATGCGGCACGGAGAATCAGAGTCAAATATACAAAATATCTGTGGGGCCAAGGATGGCTATTCGCTGACGCTCAAGGGCAGAACAGAAGTTGAAAAAGCGATTCGAATTCTGAAGAAGGAAAACATTGATGCCATTTTTGCTTCTCCGATAACCCGAACCAAAGAAACCGCAGAGATTGTGGGAGAATTCCTCGGAAAGACAATTCGCTACGACGCGCGGCTTCGCGAGATTAACGTCGGAGACTTCGAAGGGCGGCTTGATCACCTGTATCATAGTTACTTTTCTTCGCATATCGAAAAATTCACCAAACGCCCCCCGAACGGAGAAACGTTAAGTGATCTTCGCAGACGCATGATGGATTTTATTGAAGAAATCGAAAAAAAATTTTCAGGCAAAAAAATTCTTATCGTGAGCCATGAATATCCGATTTGGATGCTTGCAAGCGGCTCTCTCGGCTGGTCGAATGAAGCGACCATTACCGCGCACACCGGCACGAGGGCCGATGATTTCATTGATTTTGCCGAGGTACAAGAGCTTTTGTACAAAAAATTACCGCGGGATAATACCGGCGCGGTCAACGTCCATCGGCCGTATAGTGATGAGTTTCGTTTGCCATGCCCGAAATGCAAAAAGTCGATGAAGCGCGTTTCAGAAGTCGTTGATGTGTGGTTTGACTCCGGGGCAATGCCGTTTGCACAGTCGCATTTTCCGTTTGCTTTCGAAAAAGGCTCAAAACCAAAAGAAAAACTTTTATTTCCTGCGGAATATATTTCCGAGGCGGTTGACCAGACGCGCGGGTGGTTTTATACGCTTCTTGCCGTCTCCACACTCCTTGGAAAAGGGGCGCCTTATAAAAATGTTGTTTCTTTGGGGCATGTTCTCGATAAAAATGGACAGAAAATGTCGAAGTCAAAAGAGAATGTCGTGCGCCCGGACGAAATGATACAAAAATACGGAGCCGACACAATCCGGTGGTATTTCTATTCCATCAACGCTCCGGGCGAGCCGAAGAAATTCGACGAGAAGGATCTGCAAAACAAACTCCGTGGATTTTTAGGGACACTCTGGAATAGTTTCATTCTTTTCGAAACATATGTTTCGAAAACAAAACCCTCAGCGTCGAGCAAAAATATTCTTGACCGGTGGATAGTTGCGCGAACAAACGAGCTTGTTTCAACTGTTTCAAAAGGCCTGGATACTTACGATATTACGGGAGCCGCGCGCGCGATAGAAGAGTTCACGATAGGCGATTTTTCAAACTGGTATTTGCGGCGTTCCCGAAGGCGTTTCCAGAAGTCTAAAAGCGCCGTCGAAAAAAAAGCAGCTACCGAAACAACCGCGTATGTTCTTCTTACTCTTGCAAAACTTACCGCTCCATTCATGCCCTTTGTGGCGGAAATTTTATGGCAGGGATTAAGAAAACACTGCGGATTCAAAGAAAAATCCGTGCATCTTTCCGGGTGGCCAAAGACGGAGTTAAGAGTTAAGAATGAAGAATTAAGAATTATTAAGGAGATGAAAATGGTGCGTGGGGTGGTTGCGGAAGCGCTGAAACTTCGGGCGAGTGTCGGAATAAAGGTGAGACAGCCTCTCGCTTCACTTCAATTCCCAATTTCCAAACTCAAATTTCAAAACACGAAAGAACTTTTCAGCCTAATAAGAGAAGAAGTAAATGTAAAAGAAGTTATTGACGGAAAAGAATTGAAACTCGATACCGTGATAACTCCCGAACTGAAAGAAGAAGGGGTTGCCAGGGAGGTTATACGAAACCTTCAGGAGATGAGAAAAGATCTTGGGCTTGAGCCGAAAAACAAGATTCGCGCGCAGTTTTCATCTTCTTCGGAGCTTGAAGAGCTACTCTCGCGGCGGGAAAAGTTCATCAAAGAAGAGGCCGGAGCTACCCTCCTGGTTTTCGGCGGAAAAAAAGTATTTAAAGGAGAACACGAAGTTTTGGTAGACGGCGTGACACTTTGGATTGGGATTAGCCGGCAGTAAACGCTAATAAATGAGCGCGGAAGTTAGTTTTACAAGGAAGTATTTAAAAAAGAGGAAAGCGGATAAATCCGCTTTTTTCTTTTGTATAAAAATGCGATAATATGGATATGCATTTTACCGACGGCATCATTTTAAAAAAAGACCAATACCGCGAAGCGGATTTCCTTATTACTGTTCTTACGAAAGATTTTGGAAAAATCCGGCTTGCGGCTCGTGGCGTTAGGAAGCAGGAGGCAAAACTTCGCGGGCATATTGAGGTTCTCATGCGTTCTTTTTTCGGGTTTGTTCTCACAAAAAGCGGGTACCGGCTAACCTCTGCCGATATGAAGGAATGCTATCCGAACATTCGTTCGCACCCCGAGCTCATGCGCGCGACATACTCTGTTTTCCGGCTGATTGATGCAAACACGTTTGAGGAGAGAGAAGACCCCCGCCTTTTTGAAATAACGTTGGCATTTCTTTTGGAGATGGAACGCGGGGACGACGTAACTCCCGAGGCTCTCAATGCCTGTTTATACCGCTTTTATGCCTTGTTTCTTGATATTTCAGGGCTTCTTCCGGACCCCACCCCTCTTGAGACATCCGCTATCGACGCGATACTCGCAACACACCTTGGATTTAAAACGGAAACACTTCTGATATAATAGAAGGAGCAAGTTTGGATACTCATATGCCAGAAAAAATAAACGAACTTAAAGAAAAACTATACTCACGCGAAGGTCCGGGAGAACGCAAACCCGCAGACGAATTGCACGAGGTACATCGTTCACGCGAGGAAAAGGCAAAAACGCGGTGGGAAGAAGAGGGCGCGAGCCTTCCCGGGAAAATTCTTCAGCGGGAAGAAGCGGAAGCCAAACCGAAGCGTTCAAAACTTTTCATCGCGGTCATGGTGGTATCCCTCATTTTGCTTTTGGGAGCGGGCAGTTTTATTTTTTATAGTCTCTACTACAAAAAGAGCGGAGTTTCGCTTGAACTCATCGGAAAAGATACGGTGGAGGCCGGAGACGCGGAGGTGTGGGTTGTTATCGTCCGGAACGAAGGAGACATCCCGCTGATAAAAAACGAACTCACATTTGCCTATCCAAAAGGAGCTATTCCTCTCGCGGGGGGGGCGACAGATCCGTCCGTTCTTCATCCAAAGATATTGATAGATTCAATACAGCCTCGCGAAGAAAAGAGGTTTGAATTTACCGCGCGCCTTTTCGGAAGTGCCGACGAGAAAAAAATAGCCGACGCTGGCCTCATCTATCGTCCCGAAAATGTTTCTTCGCGCCTCACAAAACGGGCAAGCTTTAAAACTTCCATTTCACGGGTTCCGTTCGCTATCGCATATACTGTTTCCCCGGAAATTGTTGGAGGACAAGCTGTCTCGTTTACAGTCGATATAACGTCAAGCTCCAAAGCAACATTCGAAAACATGTATGTGAGGATTGATTATCCAGCCGGGTTCCAGTTTGCGTCTGCGGAAGCGGCTCCGGATATTGAGAAGAACATCTGGAGGCTCGGGAATATTTCGCCAGGGGAGACGCGGCGTATTACCGTTCACGGAACGCTTGCCGGTACACCTGAAGAATTAAAGCCTATTATTGCAAGTTTCGGAGAATATAACCCCGATACGCGCCAATGGAAAGTCTACCTTGAAGGAAGAGGAGAGACTCGCATTTCTTCTCCTCCTCTTTTTGTCCGCCACGAGGTAAATGGGGGAGCGACACATACCGGTAGTTTTGGAGATAATATTCAATTCCGGATATTTTATAAAAATACGCTCGGTGTTCTACTGAAAGATGTTTTTATCCGGACAAAAATAAGCGAGGGCCTCTTAAACATGCGCCAGCTTCATCCCCAATTCGGATTTTACGACGGGCAGACGCACGAAATAGTCTGGAACGCGGCTTCTAACCCGGAACTCAAAGAAGTTCTTCCCGGAGTAGAGAAAAGCGTTTTCTTTTCCGTCACAACACTTCCTACTCCGCCCGTGCACCAGCCCTCCGATAAAAATTTTGTTCTTGATGTTCACACGCGTATCAACACACGGACCGTTCCAAAAGAATATTCCGGCATCAAAATAGAATACGAAAACACTCTTTCGATCAAAATGAAGTCGCGTCTGACACTTTCTTCTAAATCGATATTCTATGACTCTCCTTTAGGTCCGAATATTGGGAAACTTCCTCCGCGCTCAAACCAGGAAACTGGCTACACCATCCTTATGCAGGTCGTAAATACCTCAAGCGACCTTAAAGATGCGAAGGTTATGTTCGCGTTACCTGGCAATGTTCGCTGGACGGGCCAGCTAGCGGGGGACAAGACCGAACGGGTAAACTACAATCTTTCATCAGGGGAAGCAAGCTGGAATATTGGTGACCTTCCGGCTGGCACCGGCGTTCTGAAGCCTCCGCTCCTTCTTGCGTTCAACGTGGTACTGACACCGGGAGCCGATAGCATCGGACAGACCACGATCCTTATAAAGGATATTGCCATTACGGGAACAGATACATTTGCCGGGACAGATTTAAAAGCGGCAAATAGCGACATTACAACGAGTCTCCAGCAGGATCCGAAAGCGAAAAATTCCGATTGGGCGGTTGGTGAGTAAAAAAGAGGAAAAACAGTGTTTTCACGCTGTTTTTCTGTTCTTGCAATTGCCTGCCAAAAGGAATACTATATACGTACATTAGGCGTTTTTATGGAAGAAAAAGCAAAAAAACAGAAAACGAATGAGCCTGTGTCTCCTCTTATGGAGCGTCTCGTAAGTCTCGCAAAGCGCCGAGGCTTTATTTATGCAGGCTCCGAAATTTATGGAGGGCTTGGCGGAACATGGGACTACGGTCCTCTCGGGGTTGAGCTTAAAAATAATATCAAAAAAGAGTGGTGGAAGAGATTTGTTTCATACAGGCGAGACATGTACGGCATTGATTCTTCCATTCTCATGAACTCAAAAGTATGGGAAGCATCGGGGCATCTGAAAAATTTCGTCGACCCGATGGTGGATTGCAAGAAGTGCAAAGGAAGATTTCGGGCTGATAAAATTGATGTTTCAAGCGGCTGTCCTACGTGCGGAGCAAAAGACTTTACCGAAGCGCGCCCGTTCAATATGATGTTCAAAACGCACGCGGGGCCGGTTGAAGATTCCGGTGCTGAGGTTTATTTGCGTCCGGAAACCGCGCAGGGCATGTTCGTCAATTTTAAGAACGTCATTGATTCATTCCATCCGAAGCTCCCGTTCGGCATAGCACAGATAGGGAAAGCATTCAGAAATGAAATTACTCCCGGAAATTTTATTTTTAGGACGCGCGAATTTGAGCAGATGGAAATAGAATATTTTATAAAACCTGGCGGATGGGAGAGTCAGTTTGATTATTGGCTCGGCGAAATGAGAAAATGGACGGAGTTTCTCGGAATTGCGAAAGGCGTTTCGGAGCGGGAGGTTTCTGCCGAAGACCGCGCGCATTACTCGAAGCGCACGATTGATATTGATTTCGAATTTCCGTTCGGGAAAGAAGAACTCTACGGCCTTGCGTATCGAACCGACTTTGACCTTAAAAACCATATAGAAAAATCCGGCATTGACCTTGTGTACTATAATGAAGAAACAAAAAAAAAGCTCGTACCGCACGTTATTGAGCCGACATTCGGGGTAGACAGAACGATGCTCGCGGTTCTTCTCAATTCGTTCGCGGAAGAAGAGGTAAAAGAAGGCGAGATACGCGCGGTTTTGAAATTTCCCGCGCGTCTTGCTCCCGTAAAAGTCGCGGTTTTCCCGCTTGTCTCAAACAAAGAAAATATCCTTGCCAAGGCCGAAGAAGTGCATGGCAGGCTGAAAGAATCAATAGACAGCGTACGATGGGACGATATCGGAAACATCGGAAAGAGATATCGAAGACAAGACGAGATAGGAACACCGTGGTGCGTTACTGTGGACTATCAAACACTTGAGGACGGAACAGTTACGGTGCGGGATAGGGATACAATGAAGCAAGAGCGAATTGCGGCGGGTGAACTAGCCGGCTATTTTCACAAGAAGTTAAGTCAATAATTTTAAGTACTTTTTCCGCCCAGGGCGGAGTTGCCTCTGACAGAAAGGTTTAAATTAAAATTTAAAATTGAAAAATTAAAACTTTCAACTGTGTTTAAAAAAACTGTACTTCCAAACGGGCTTCGCATCATTACTGCTCCGATGCAGGGAACGAACACCATCACGGTGCTGGTGCTTTGCGGAACCGGATCAGACTATGAATCAAACGACATTCGCGGCATGTCCCATTTTCTTGAACATATGTTTTTTAAGGGCACAACCAAGCGTCCGAAGCAGGAAATGATAACCGAAGAACTTACGTCAATGGGGTCGCTCCACAACGCGTTCACGGGGCACGAGATGACGGGATACTATATCAAGGCCGGGAAAACCTATCTTGAGCAGTCGTTAGAAATCCTTTCCGATATGTACCAAAATTCAGTTTTTCCCGCGGAGGAAATAGAGCGGGAGAAGCAAGTTATTATTGAGGAGATGCACGATGACCATGACACCCCCACTACGTATATCTGGTGGATATGGGAGGAGCTACTTTATGGCGACCAGCCTGCGGGATGGCATATTATGGGCAAAGAAAACATCATCCGAGGTTTTAAGCGGGACGACTTTGTGAACTATTTTTATCACCAATATGTTTCTTCCAATACGGCCATAGTCGTTGCTGGGAATTTTGACGAAGCAAAGACCACCGAGCTTATAAAAAGTCTTTTTGGAAATCTGAGGAGCGAGCTTCCTATTCGCATGAAGCCCTTCGTTAAAGAAGTGCAGACGGCTCCTATATCAAGCATTGTTGTCAAAAAAACTGATCAAACGCACATAACGCTCGGATTTCGGGGACTTCCGGCAAATCATCCCGACCGGTATGCGGCTGATATTCTCGGATTTATTCTTGGAGGGGGAATGTCTTCCCGCATGTTTCAGCGCATACGCGAAAAAATGGGTCTTGCCTACACCGTGCATACCCAGCACGAAAGCTCTTCTAACCGCGGCAGTCTCGTTACCTATGCCGGAGTGGATCATACGAATACGGAGCGTGCCATTTCGGCGATGCTTGAAGAGTATAGGCGCATTACAGCCGACCGTGTGCCTGATGCCGAGTTGAAGCGCGTTAAGGACTATGTGAAGGGAACAACGCTTATTTTTCTCGAGGCCTCAAATGCCGTCGCCGACTTTATCGCAAATGAAGAGATTTTAACAGGAAAACCGTTGACAATCGACGAAATTTTTGCTAAAATAGAAAGTGTTACGCCAAAAGACATCATCTTGATAGCTCAAAAGCTCATCAGAAACGATACTCTGAATCTTGCTATTCTTGGTCCGCACGAGGACAAGGAAAAGTTTGAACCCCTTTTAAAACTCTAAGCAAAAAGGAGCGGCCATTAAAAAACGCGTCGCTCTTTTCAGAAACAATTTCCATGCCGACAAAACAACCTACTCATCCGATAGATATTTCTTACAAAGTGTTCGTCAAGTTCTTTTTGGTTGTGGGGACCGCGGTTATCCTCTACATCGTCTCTGACATACTCGTGTCCGTTTTTTTTGCCGTAGTTATCGCATCCGCTATTGAGCCTGCAATTCTTTGGTTCAAGCGGTATAAGGTTCCACGGGTTCTCGGGGTTATTATCATTTATTTGACGGTACTTTTGATATTTACGGGAATCTTTTTATTGCTTATTCCGATTCTTGTTGATGAATACCGGTCTTTCGACTCTGCCATTATTGCCACGTATCAGGCGCGTCTTTTCAGCGAGCTCAGGACACTTAATAACGTCCCATTTTTTGGTTTTTTGTCGGATAACGCCGAGCTCGTTATCGAGAACGGCTATACCCAGATAGGGCAGATAACCGGGAGCGCTGTGGGAGTTGCGTCAGCGATATTTGGAGGGCTTTTTTCGCTTATTATTCTTGCTGTTGTTTCTTTTTATCTTGCCGCGCAAGAAGAGGGAATAGAAAATTTTTTGAGACTGGTAACACCGCTTGAGTATGAAACCTACATCATCGATCTATGGACGCGCTCTCAAATAAAAATGGGGCAATGGCTGAGAGCACAGCTTCTGTTGGGCGTTCTTATTGGTGTCATGGTCTTCATCAGCTTAACGCTCCTCGGGGTGCAATATGCGCTCCTTCTTGCGATTCTCGCGGTTATGTTTGAGATCATACCGATCATCGGCCCGATACTTGCGGCGGCCCCAGGCGTATTCATGGCATTTCTGCAAACTCCTCTTCTTGGCCTTATTACGGTAATTGTGTATTTCTTCATTCAACAAATAGAATCGCATCTCATTGTTCCTGTCGTTATGAAGCGAGCTATAGGGCTAAATCCGCTTGTTGTGATTATTGCTCTTCTTGTCGGTGCCAAGCTCGGAGGGATTCTTGGGCTTTTGATTGCTGTTCCGCTTGCATCCGCCCTTGTTGAGTTTGTCGTTGATATTGATAAAAAAAAGAGAGGCCTCTTTCAAGAAGCCCACCCGACCGTTGTTTAGCTTTAATTTTTTCTTTGGCTAGAGCGACGCGAAGAAAAGCGCACACCCAAGGATGAATACTTGGAATATCTTTCCTGCTAAAACAAGTTTCGGACCGACATATTCTTTCCGCAAAATAAGGTTTGAGTGCATAAAGTTATGGAACTTCTTCAGTAGTGTGAAGGGGTTATTTTTTTTCCAAAGCCAAAAAATCGGCTGAAGCATGTCGGGGAGAATGCCGCCGAGGATGGTAAGCGCGACCGGCAATAGTCCGGCAAACGTCAGTTCCGGACGCAGAAGAATAAATGAGAGAGTTGACCCGATTGTAATATCAAATGCTACTTTTAAGAGGTCATACCCGATAAGCTTCGGGTCGTTTTTCAGAGTATGATCCCGTTTTTCGCTCGTATCCTCATTCACCGAACATAGGTGATAGTCCCAGTGGGGGATAGCATCTGCGGCATAATGCGAAAGAAAAGCGAAAAGAAAAATGAAAAAAGGATGTGCCCTCATAATGGGTTTTGTAACAGCTGTTGCTATGGCAATGTGGGTGGTGAGGGTCATATGGAGAGCACTGTGAAAAATTTCTTAACGCCTCTATTATACTATATTTTTTTTGACCCCATTGCCAGCCCGATTAAAAAATTTTCCACAGCGCCTCCTTTTAGTATAGAAAAAAGCGCCACCGGGCGCTTTAGTATTTATCGCTCCTCTTCGGGTAAGTCAAGGAACTCTTTCATCTCGTAAACCGTCGCTCCGCTTTGGATGAAGAGTGTTCCGTTTTCGTCGAGAAATATTGTCTCCTCAACTTCCAGGTCAATGGCAACTATCTCTACTCCGCCCGCGTGAAGCTTCTTTAACGCACCGATGACAGCATCACTTTTTGAAATCTCAATAAAAATCTTTTGGCAGCTTATGGGGGCGAGCCACTCTTTACATGTGACGTACTTCCGGACCTCAACGGCTTTTGCTTCAAGCTGTTTGTGTCGCTTCTTTGCTTCAGCGGATACCTTGATGAGTTCTTCAATTCTATCAGGTCGGGGTTCGGCGGGGGGTTTTACTTGCTCTAAGTCTCGGGGGTATGCTTGACCGGAGTATGAGCGGTCCCCTGTATGGTTCTCTCTCCCTTCTCCATCCATAACTATTTGATATCCTTCGCTATTTCGTTCAGTCGTCTGCGCAGGAGCAGGAGCACTCTTAGCGGTTTCCTGTTTTTTCCCCTCACAGGCGGAAAGCGATAGAATTAAAGCAAAAATGGCAATACCGCCGCAGAGCCTGACAAGAGACTCATTTGTCGCGTGGGTCACGATTTTTTCCTTATGGTTGAAAGGTGCATAAGATATGTACCATAAAGATATTTTTAGGTCAAGGTTTTTATAAAGCATGCTTCATGGAAATCGGCAGTTACCGTTACGGCACAAAATACTAGGTCAAAACAAAAAAGCGTCCGAAGGCGCTTTTGTTATTTATACTCCCAATACGGCCAGTAGGGATTGAGTCCGAGGAACTTTCGAATCTCCGACATATAATAGGCCATATCAGGGCTGATGGAGACTGAACCCCTTTCAACCAATATTCCGTCTCCTCTATAGCCGCTTATTCCTATCACGATACCTCTGTCGCGCAAAGTCCAAATGACTTTAAGCACGTCAGGATGCCACATGAGTTTTTCAAGAAGCGGTCTGCAGTAGGTGTTTTTTTCTCTTTCAATCATCCAGCAAATGGTTCCAGTCTGCTTTTCAAGAGTCTTAACAATCTCCTCATTCCTTTTTTCTTCCGCTGCCTGTTCACTTGCGGATTTGATAATTTTATCAATTGTATCCGCCGGTTCAGCGGCAAGAGCAATACCTCTGTCGGGGAGCAAAGAAAGAGCGAAAATTCCGGAAACTATAACAAAGAACGTTAGTGTTTCCTTCATCTCGGTTCTCCGATATTGGCGGGTTGAAAGATGTCAAAAAAAGGGTATCATAAAGCCATTGCCATGTCAATTCACGCCAAGGAAAAATTCTATATTACGACCGCCATTGATTATGCCAATGCGAAGCCCCATATCGGCCATGCTTTGGAAAAGATTCAGGCGGATGTATTTGCTCGCTACTACCGCATTAAAAGGGAGGAAGTTTTCTTTTTGACGGGTTCTGACGAGCACGGCGTTAAAATTGTTCGTGCGGCAGAAGCGGCAGGGAAAGATCAGAAGGCCTTTGTCGACGGGAACACCGAAGCCTTTAAAAATTTGAAAAATATCCTGAACTTGTCATGGGATAGATTTATTCGAACAAGCGACGTTAATCAACACTGGCCCGGAGCTCAAAAGCTGTGGACGAAAATTTTTGAAGCGGGGGACTTATATAAAAAGAAATACCGGGGACTTTACTGTATTGGCCACGAAGCGTTTGTAACGGAAAAAGACCTTGAAGGAGGTATTTGCCGCGACCATAAAAAAGCCCCCGAGGCTGTCGAGGAGGAAAATTGGTTTTTCAGGCTTTCGAAGTATTCGAAAGAAATTGAATTAAAAATTAAGAATGACGAGTTACGAATAATTCCGAATTCACGAAAAAATGAAATTCTGGCCCTGTGCGAGCAAGGCTTAGACGACGTGAGTTTTTCGCGTCCGCGAAAAGACCTCTCGTGGGGCATTCCCGTCCCGAATGACCCGGAGCATACGATGTATGTCTGGTGCGACGCGCTTGCGAATTACATCACGGCCGTCGGGTACGAAAATGAAACTCCGGAGTTCAAAAAGTGGTGGCCGGCGGATATGCATGTTATAGGAAAAGATATTTTAAGGTTCCATGCCGCAATTTGGCCGGGGATGCTGCTCTCTGCCGGACTGCCTCTTCCCAAGTCCGTTTTTGTCCACGGATTCATCACGGTAGAAAGAGAAAAAATGTCGAAAACAGTCGGGAACATTATCGGTGCCGAGGAGCTTATACAAAAATACGGAACAGACCCCGTGAGGTATTATTTGCTCCGCGAAATTCCGTCATACGAAGACGGCGATTTCAGCTATAAAAAATTCGAGGAGCGATACAACGGCGACCTTGCAAACGGCATCGGCAATCTTGTTTCCAGGGTTGCAACAATAGGGCAAAAACTTGGGAACATTCCTTTTAATTTCGCAGAGGACATTGTTCCGGGGACGAAAGAAAAAAATAGCTCCGTATTTGCTCTCTATGACGAAAAAGTTGCCGCGGGACGCCTGAATGAAGCGCTTGGGGTAGTTTGGGAGCTTGTCGGGTTTGCGGATCGTTATATAAATGAGCAAAAACCTTGGGCAATAAAAGATGAAGCAATATTAAAAACTGTCATTATAAACGCTTCGTGGTGCATCGGCTCCATCGGGAATCTTCTTGCGCCGTTTCTTCCTGAAACGTCGGAGCGTATTTTGTCGCAAATAAAATTTTCAAAGGATGCGCTTGAAATAAAAAAAGAGGGAACACTATTCCCCAGATTGAAAACAGACTAGCTTCATTATTTTAGGAATTTAAAAAAGAGGGCGTAGCCCTCTTTTTGCTATCTTTTTCTTACGCAGTCGCTTTGCCCGGCATTTTTTCGGAAATAGAGCGAAGAAACATCGGCGTAATATCCTGGCGCTGTTTTTAAAATATTCCGAAGCCATTCTGCGGAACTTACTTCTTTAATATCGGAAGAATCCGGCTTTTGCACAAAAAAGTAAAATGGCTTTTTTTCGTCATCGGTAATAAGGATATAGTAGGTAGTGCTATCCGCCGTTTTGATAACCTCAACAGCATAGTCCACGCCTTTGTAGAACGTCATTGATGTTTTTCCGGCATCACAGGCATACTCCGCTGCGAGCCATGTCTCCTCTTTATAGTTGGGGAATTGCCGGGAAGCTGAAGCTCCGTCGGTAACGAGCGGAAGAAACAGGAAAAAAGAAAAAAACAAGACTATATGTTTCATCGGTTTTCACGCGGGCAAGACGATAAAGGTGCTTACAGCATAGTAAGTTTTGCCGGAGATATTGTCAAAGATGAATAAAAAAATAGGGGGAACCCCCCTCTGTGCTATTGGGACATTTTGCAGTCGTGTTTGTTGCTGTTAAGACTTGCACGGAAATTCGGAGCGTCCTCTTTGAGAGCTTTTTTTACTGCTTCAGAGGACATGCTCTGGACCTCTGCCGACCCGGTTTTCTTCATGAAAAACGTTTCTTCGGAGTTCGTGCCCACGTCGTAGTATATGGTGCCGTTTCCAACGGTAACAACTACAATGTCGTACTTTGATGATTTATAAAATTGAACAGAGGTTTTGCCTGCGTCGCAAACTACAGTGCCCACAAGCCTCGCTTCCTTTTCATAGTCCGGAAGCTTTGGCGTGGCGGCGAACACGAACGCCGGAATTGCAAGAACAAGAATTGAAAGAGTAAGGATGCGCTTCATTGTGTCCTCTGTGGTGGGGGCGAAGTCCGTATCGGTTTTGCCGACAGGCACATCATATTAGAATAAAAATGTTCCGTCAAGTGTTCGCTTTTGAAAAACAAAAAAGCGGAAATTTTCCGCTTATCTACTTTTTTGCTTACCTCGTTCATGTACTGGGCTCCGAAGAATGAATTCTCCTCGTCTCGACTGTTCAATGCCTCGCTTGATGCTTTCCTCAATTTTCCGGTGCGCGGCTATCTCGGTCTCAAGAAGTTTCCTGAAGTCTTCAAACTGCATAAGCCGCTCAAGTTTCTGACCGAATGCTGTTGTCCTGTCTTTCTCTCCTTGCCACAGCTCCTTTGCCTGTTTTTTAAAGTCAGGATATGCGCGGTAGATTTCTCGTATCAGCTTTTCAAAGTTTGTCTTCGGCCGCTTCACTCTCATTTAGAGGCCTAGCCGGATTTTGACGAATTCATACGGAACACCCTTGCCCTTCTCCATTTCTTTTTTTGCCGCGAGAACGTTTTTTTCAAACGCGCGTTCGAAAGCAACCTTTCGCTCAATGAGCTTTCTGAATTTCTCGTCCTCGAGGAAGTCATCAAGCATGTCGGAAAGTATCCGGAGTATGTCAACTTGGTCTCGCTTCATCTGTCTCACAAGCTTCGCCACGCGCTTTTTAAAAGCAGGGGCTTCTCGGTACTGCCCGGCACGCCATTTTTCAAAATTTGTCATGGAACGCTTTTCCGCCTTCTTCTTTGCCATTCTGTGGCTCCTTGAGTAAAATATGTTGTATGAAGAGTGGTGGCCGCATTGTAGCATTTTAATCGCATCATGTCAATTTTATGAACTGGAACGCCAAAAACCCAAAACTTATTGATGCTCACACGCACGTCCATTTTCACGCGTATAAGGATGATGCTGATTTGGTTTTGCAAAGAGCGCTTGAGGCCGGGGTTTGGATGGTTCTTGTGGGGACACAGCTCGATACATCAAAAACTGCGATTGACTTTGCAAACCGGTATTCCGAAGGTATTTATGCAACGGTCGGGCTCCACCCGATACATACGGAAGAGTCATACCATGATGCAAAGGAGCTTGGCGCACCGTCAGCAGACTCAACAAAAAAGGAAAGCGAAAGGGGATTTACATCGCGCGGCGAAGCCTTCAGTTATGAAAAATATAAAGCGCTGGCGCTCGAAAAAAAGGTTGTCGCCATCGGAGAGTGCGGCCTCGATTACTATCGGCTTACGGAGGAAACAAAAAAGAAACAACAAGATGTTTTTACTTCGCATATTGAGCTTGCGCGCGAAGTGAAAAAGCCGCTTATGATACACTGCAGAAACGCATTTGCCGACCTTATTTCATTGCTTGAGTCGCATAAGTCCGGTCTGAACAATCCGCCCGGCGTCATGCATTTTTTTACCGGCACAAAGGATGATGCGCGCATTCTTCTTGATCTTGGCCTCTCGTTTACGTTCGGAGGAGTTATCACATTTACGCACGATTATGACGAGGTTGTGCGCTTTATTCCAATTGAGCGCATACTTGTTGAAACCGACGCGCCGTACGTGTCGCCGGTACCGTATCGCGGCAAGAGGAACGAGCCGGCATACATTATTGAAATCGCAAAAAAACTCGCAGAAATAAAAGGAATTCAGGAGGAAGACGCGATGACAGAAACCGTAAAAAATGCGCGGAAGATGTTTGCGATATGAAGTGAGTTCCGAAGAAAGAAAAAATCCGCCTAAAGGCGGTTTTTTATCTTTTTCTGCTCACAGAGTGTCGGTTTTTTTATAGGCTTTTACTGTTGCTTCGCACCTCAATTCCATCTTTTCGTTCTCCCGGCTCCAGAGCTGGATTTCGAGAGAGATTTCCACATATCGCTGTTTTGTTTCCGGGCTTACCTTTATCGCATAGTTTTTGTCGATGATAGAAACGTCATATCCCTCTGCCTCAAGAAATTTTTGAAGAACATTCACCTGTGTGTCTTTTTTTGATTCGAACGACTTGAGAAACTCTTTAATGAACGCAAAAAACATCTGTTTGATCGGTTCACTCGGCATAGTCCGACACCGTTTTTAAGAACCTGCTATCACTCTTCCATATCTAGGCGGGCAAGTCAACAAAATATTGGGCTATAGGCGGAATATAGAAGAAATCCTAAAACTATGATACGATATGCTAATGAAAAATGCAGCAAGAATTGTAGCGTATGTCCATGAAATATAATCCCGGAAAAATTGAAAGTAAATGGAAAAAGCTCTGGCTCAAGAAAAAAATATACGAGCCGGATCTTAAAAATGCGGAGCGTCCGTTCTATACCCTCATGATGTTTCCATATCCTTCGGCTGAAGGACTTCACATCGGAGGAGTGAGAACATTCACCGGTGTTGATATATACGGCCGGTTTAAAAGGATGCAGGGATACGACGTGTTTGAGCCAATCGGGCTTGATGGTTTTGGAATACACTCCGAAAATTACGCTTTGAAGATCGGAAAACACCCCACGCGCCTTGTCCCCATAACGGAAAAAAATTTTTATCGCCAGCTTGTCGCAACAGGAAACGCGTTTTCCTGGGATGAAGCGCTTGAGACATATGATCCGGACTATTACCGATGGACGCAATGGATATTTATCCAGATGTTCAAGCGGGGCCTCGCATACCGCAAAAAAGCGAAGGTGAACTGGTGCCCGTCATGCCTTACGGTGCTTGCGGATGAACAGGTTGTTTCCGGCGAATGCGAACGATGCGGCTCGCCTACTATCAAAAAAGACCTCGAACAATGGTTTTTTAAAATTACAGATTATGCGGAACGCCTGTTAAACAATCTTCCTAAGCTTGACTGGTCGGAAAATATAAAAATTGCCCAAGAACACTGGATAGGTAGATCGGAAGGGGCATTGATAAAATTTCCAATTCTCGATTCTCAAATTTCAATCGAGGTGTTTACCACGCGGCCGGATACGCTTTTTGGCGCAACATATATGGTAGTGGCCCCGGAACACCCGCTTGTCGAAACATTAAAGAACCGAATACAAAACTGGAAAGAAGCCGAAAAATATATTTCTGCGGCCGCGAAAAGGTCCGAAATAGAACGTACTGCCGAAGGGAAGGAAAAAACCGGAGTTGAGCTGAAGGGCGTGCGTGCGATTAACCCGGCAAACAAAGAAGAAATCCCCGTGTATATTGCGGATTATGTCCTTTTCGGATATGGGACCGGAGCTGTCATGGCGGTTCCTGCGCATGACGCGCGCGACTATGCCTTCGCGAAAAAATTCAATATTCCCGCGCCTGTTGTCATTGACGGCGGACAGGAAGAAATGCTTTATGTCGGCGCGGGACGTCTTATTAATTCCGGAAAATTTTCAAGCATGCAGTCGGATGAGGCAAAACGAGCCATTACGGAATTCGTCGGAGGAACTCTCAAGGTTCAGTATCGTCTTCGTGACTGGCTTATTTCGCGCCAGCGCTACTGGGGACCGCCAATTCCTATGATATTTTGCGGAGTATGCGAAAAGGCTGGCATGGGAGAACGGAAAGACGCGCTGGGCTGGTACACGGTTCCCGAAAGCGAACTTCCGGTGAGGCTTCCCTTTGTAAAAGATTTCAGACCGAAAGGAACCGGAGAATCGCCGCTTGCTTCGGTAAAATCTTTTTATGAAATTCCCTGCCCGAAGTGCCACAAACCTGCGCGGCGGGAGACGGATGTTTCCGACACATTTCTCGATTCGGCATGGTATTTTCTCCGTTATCCTTCTGTTTCCGACAGCCGCCAGGCTTGGAATTCCGGCATAACGAACCGGTGGCTTCCTGTCCACATGTATATCGGAGGAGCAGAACACGCCGTCTTACATTTGCTGTATGCGCGATTTCTTACGATGGTGTTTTATGACTGGAAGCTGGTTGGTTTTGAAGAACCGTTCACAACATTTCGCGCGCATGGGCTTATTACGAAAGGCGGAGCAAAAATGTCAAAGTCAAAAGGCAATGTGGTAAATCCCGATGACTATTTCAAGCGTTACGGCGCGGATACTATGAGAATGTACCTCGCATTCCTTGCCCCGTTTGCTGAAGGCGGAGATTTTCAGGATTCCGGAATTGCCGGCATTACGCGGTTTCTTAACCGCGTGTGGGAGTTTAGCAATGCGCACGCAAAAAAGACCTCTTCGGAATTCTCTCCAGGCGATGAAAAGGTAATAAAGTCGGTGCATAAGGCGGTAAAAAAGGTCACGGAAGACATCGCGGAGCTTCACTATAATACCGCCATTTCTGCCCTCATGGTTTTATTAAACGAATTTGAGGCAAAACCTGCCGCGGTGAACAGAGAAGACGTCGGAATATTTCTGAAATTGCTCGCGCCATTCGCTCCATTCATCACGGAAGAATTATGGCAAAAGTTTTTTGCCGATAAAAAATCCAGGAGCCACTCAATACACCTCGAATCGTGGCCAGCATTTGATAAGAAATTGATCGTTGATGAAACGGTTGTTGTCGTCGTTCAGGTAAACGGCGTTATGCGCGACAAATTCGAAATTAAAAATGACGCTTCTGAAGAAGAGGTGAGAACCAAAGTGCTGTCTCTTGAAAAAGTAAAGCACTATGTTCCGGATGTTTCAAAAATAAAGAAATTCATTTATATCAAAAACAAAATAGCAAATATCGTCTTGCAATGAGAGTTGTTTTATGATACGCTACAGGTGTGCAACACGAGTTCTTTACAACACAAAGGGATTCCATGAAACGGGCTCTTTTTTTAATTCTTGGCGGTATTGTCGGAGCGAGCGTTGTTATCCTTTTGAAGGCTCATATGGAGGCGGAATATAAGAGATGTGGGCGCCTTCAGGGGTCAGACGACGACAGCTCTTGGTGGATCGGCTCATGATGTTTCCCCTGGGGACGGCAAAAAAACCGGCAAAGTATATCCTGTATTACAATCCGGAGGGCGCAATTGAGGCGGTTTTAGCACCTCTTTATTTTGAAGATTTCAAGCCGGGAATGGTATTTGATTCCTCTCTTTCGGGGTCGTTGTCGCCGAGAGCAATTTTTTCAAAGAAGCGCGTTGAAGAGTTTGCCGTCGTTACCGGGGATAAAAATCTTCTCCATACTGATCCGGAGTTCGCAAAAACCACCATTTTAAAGGATGTTGTCGTTCACGGGCGTCTTGCCGGTCTTGATAAACTCTTCGGACTACTTGATAAAATCGGTTTCTGGTCGGGTTCGTTAGAAGCGCTTACCTCCGACAATACGAATTACTTTGCTCCCGTCTATCCAAACCGCGACTGGATCAGATACGCTCTTGATGTGGTGGAAACCAAAGAGGTAGAAAAATATCCGGATAAAGGAATTGTGAAATTCCACTTCCTTTCAACAAATCAAAAAGGCAAGCGCGTTTCCGAGGGTAATTTTACGGTCATGCTGCGCAGGCGCGAGTTCTACCCCGTTATACCCAAAGTTTCGAGATAGGGCATTACTATTCAAAAAATAATTTCCCCGCAAACATCTTTTTAGCATGAGGGTGTAACGGGGCAGGTAAAAAATAATGGCTTCCATGTTGGAAGCCTTTCTTATTGTCACTCGCGGCCCGAGCTTAATTATACTAAGTTCTGAGTTACCAAACTATATTGTGAAATAAGGCTTGATGCGTAGAGTTCCGAAACTCCCGAAGGCGAATTATCGGACGGGCTTGGGGTGTATGAAACAGCAAGGAGCATTTCCCTTTCCGTTTTCGGATGTTTCCAGGAAGTCTCGACGACGGCGGCAAGCCCTTCTACTTCATTCCAAAGTCCGTACATCCTGCGAAGCGGTGCCCGCGGAATTCTCTCCAGCCATCGCTCACGCACAATGGAAAAAATTGCTGGCGCATATGAGATGCCGAAGGCAAGAAGTTCCTCATCTGTTAAGGGCTCTTTCATTGAGGAACTGTGATAGATCGGGACGGGGTCTTCCATACCATACCTCCCACAAAGAACATTTCTATAATGATTATACATAATAAAATGTATCTTGTAAAGGCCATTATTGAAGACTAAAGGGTACCAATTTTTTAAAAAATTCATTATGATACGGGCATGAAAGAAAGCGTGGAACAACTTCACAGCCGTAAGTCTTTGCGAAGCAAGGAAAAGCCAGCTTCGCTTGAAAAAGACGGAAAGAGCACGGAAATAATAGAACGAATGCAGGATCTCTTATCTACTGTTGAAAAAGCGAAAAATGTTCCTTCAGGAAAATATAATAGAGAGCAGAAAAGATTTTTAATATACTCTGAAAGCACAAAAAAAGGGGCGCATAAGGGCTCTCCCGAGTCTCTTGAAGAAATTGAGGTCATATTTCAAATGCCAGAGTTTTTTTCTAACCAACTTGATGCTGCTGAAAAAAAGTTTTCATCTGCAAAGGCAAAGGGCGATTTTATAAAGAAATTAACCGAGTACCAGTATCTTATCTCACATTTTATTGAGAAGAATAAGGAGGGCAAAGAATACCTAGATGAGCTCTGGAAACTTTTTGAGCGAATAGCGAATATTGAGGGGGTGTCAGCTAGCCAGTGCGAGGCATTGAAGTCTGGTATACTCGGGCAAGTTGCAACAGGACACCTTTTCCAGTTTTTTAAGGACGTCCACACAGAGCAGGCAACACCGCACGAAGACGCGTTTTATAAAATAGACCTCTGGATAGATGACTATAATTCTCAATCGGGACGTTCTGCGGTGCAGACGACAACATCTCAAGCGGCGGAAAAATTTGATATTCTCACAGATTTTGAAGAAATATCCTTTCCGGCGTTAAAAATTAAAGATTCTTATTTTTCTAACAACCTTTTAAATAAAATAAACCGTTTTCGGATGAGCGCTCAAAGATATGCGGAGGAATATGGGGAACCGATTAGCTCATATCTCATCATTCTTCCTCGGAATGAGATTGACTCACTAACCGGTGTCCCGTCAGAAAAGCTTTCAGGTCAATTTACCAAACGAATGAGCGAAATCTTAGATATTTAAATTATATGAATGAAAACGAAGGACAACTTAACTTGCCGGAAAACCTGCAGCCAGTGCTGGGTGTTTTGGGAGAGGAAAAAATGGATACGTTTGCGACCCCAGAGAGCTCTTTTCGGGGCAAAGAAGCCAAGGTGGTGGAACAAGAAAAAAAGGAGGCGGATATTTAGAAATAGTTGTGGAAAATTGCCAAGAATTTACTACGGAGTTTCAGGCAATTCTTGATAAAAAACTTTTACACAGCCGCGTGCTTCCGCAGGAACAGTCTCTATTTGATAAGGAGTTACATGGTTGGTGGTGGTCCCGGTTCGGTATCAGTTTTGCCAGTCGTCATCGCTTAATCGATGGAGAGGCTCGCAATCGCCCGGAAGACTTTTCTGATAAAAGTGTGGGGCTTGATGAAAGTTCGTCCGGGGGCGTGTGGTCAGGGACAAAGATACAATATTGGGTTTCCCAACTGCGGCGGGAAATTGATATATTGCCTGATGATATTGTAAAAATTATTCAGCAAAAGCCAGAAAAGCTGGCCCTGGACGAGCAAAGAAGACTTAAACGATACGTACATCGGCGAGGACAAAGTATAGAGTTTGCCATTCAAAAGAAAGATAGGATTTCCGAACTTAAAAAAAGAATCCAGAGCGCAGAAAACGGTGCAGATCCGTTTGAAGGAGAAGATGCCCACAATAGAAGGAAAGTATTTTTTGATTCCGAACGCGACTTGTTCTACATAAAGGAAGGGCAAGAGAGGAGAGATCTTGGTGTTGGAGACTTGCTTGCGGATTATGCGTGGGGCATAACGTACGACCCGGACGGATCAGTACCTGAAAAAAAAAGACGTATGCTTATAAAAAAACTTGCTTTAAACGAAGCGCGTCGAGAAATAGAAAAAATTTACGATAGCGAACTTTCGGCTATCTACGAAATTTCTCAAGGTGCCGGGGCAATTGGTTTGGATAAAATTGAGAACAAAGCAAAAAAACTTTACAACCTTGAGCAAGAAAGGGCGTTTGGGGGTATTATTGCGGAGCGTGCGGTGCGGGAGTTTTTAACTCGGCTTTCACTGAATAATCAAAAAGCAAATTTTTTTGTTGAGCGGTCGAATGCTGCTGAGGATAGCCAATACAAATACGATTTTAAAGTGCGGCGGCGTTCGCGCACTCGTGGGGTTGCCATCGAAGGAAAAGACATGCCGAGGGACGAGTATGTGCGGTTAAAAAAAGAGATCGGTTTTCAACTTACCGTGACCGGAGCCGGCCCAAGCCTTAAGAAAAAAGAAGACCAGCTTGAAGAGGCGCGGGAAAAAATTAAGCGGACGGGTCTTTTTGTAAAGAGGCGTGTCGAAGATATTGCGCTTCTTTCTCTTAGCACCCCCAGGTTCGGGGACTATTTTAGGAGGTGGCTTGAAGAGGGTAAGCCCTCGGGTGGGCCTGAGCAGTATTTTTCTGAAAAAGAGAAGCATCTTATCATAAACACTATTTCACACAATTTTCTCCCCCCTGAGGAGGCGGCGCTACCGACCTGGAGCCCGGTAACCGAAGCAGATGAGTAAGTGTTTTAATAGATAGCTATGTGCGGAATTGTAGGATACATCGGAAAGCAAAAGGCCCTGCCGGTTTTGATTGACGGCATAAAAAGCCTTGAATACCGCGGATATGACTCCGCCGGCTTTGCCGTATCCACGGCGGGGGGGGTCGTGAAAAGCAAGAAGGCGGTCGGCCGTGTTTCAAATCTTGAACTAAAAATCGAAGAAAAGGACATCCGCCATGGAAATGCCGGCATTTGCCATACGCGCTGGGCGACGCACGGGGGGGTTACCGAAGAGAATGCCCATCCTCATTCGGACTGCAAGGGGGAATTATGGCTCTGCCACAACGGCATTATCGAGAACTACAAGGACTTTAAAAGCGACCTTGCGCGCCGCGGCCACACATTCAAATCCGAAACGGATTCCGAGGTTCTTGCCCATCTTATAGAGGAGTTCAAAACACAAGACCCGGCGCTTGCGACCGAGGAAGCGGTGCGGCTGGCTCTTCTTTCCGTTCGCGGGACGTATGGGTTAGCGCTTCTTGATTCGAAAAACCCGGGTACACTTATTGCCGCGCGGAATTTTTCTCCGCTTCTTATCGGCGTGGGGGACGGGGAATACATTATTGCATCCGATGCTTCGGCTGTTTTGAAGCACACAAAAAATGTCGTGTACCTCGACGACGGAGAAATGGCCGTGCTTACGCCGAAGTCCCATAAAATCTTCGATCTGAAAAGGAACACAATAAACCGGAAATCGGAAGAGCTTACCTGGGACATTGAAGAAGCTCAAAAGGGCGGGAACCCCCACTTTATGTTGAAAGAAATTCTTGAAGAGCCGGAGGCGATAGAAAATTCTATTCGCGGGCGCATTGTTGCGAAGGAAGGGCTGATAAAGCTCGGAGGAATTTTGGCGGTTGAGGAAAAATTACGAAACGCAAAACGCATTCTCATTGCCGGATGCGGCACCGCATATCTTGCAGGGAAAGTCGGGGAGTACATGCTTGAAGAATACGGTGGCATTCCCGTAAAAATAGAGCTTGCTTCCGAATTCAGGTATCGGAAACCTATCTTTCGCGAAGGAGATGTCATGCTTGTCGTATCGCAGTCGGGAGAAACGGCGGATACGCTTGCAGCCCTCGCCGAAGCCAAGCAAAAAGGCGTTTTGTCCCTCGGCATCGTGAACGTCGTCGGCTCAACTATCGCCCGGCAAACTGACGCGGGAGTTTATCAGCATGTCGGCCCTGAAATAGGAGTTGCTTCGACAAAAGCGTTCACGTCGCAGGTTGCAATTTTAGCGCTCCTTTCCGTTATGCTTGGGAGACAGCGCGATATGTCGGTTGTGATGGCGCGGCGCATTACGGAAGAGCTCTCTCGCATTCCGGAACTCATGAAAAAAATAATCAAACAGAGCGAAGCAATAAAAAAACTTGCAAAAAAATACCAGCCGTATCGCGACTTTCTTTTTCTTGGGAGGAAATATAATTACCCCGTTGCTCTTGAGGGAGCCTTAAAACTCAAAGAAATCTCATATGTTCACGCCGAGGGATTTTCGGCAGGCGAGATGAAGCACGGGCCAATCGCCATGATAGATAAAAGTTTCCCGTCAATATGCATTGCCCCTTCCGACTCGGTGTATGAAAAAATGGTCTCGAATATGGAAGAGATAAAAGCGCGGAGCGGCCCTATTATTGTGATTGCTACCGAGGGGAATAAAAAAATAGAAGAAATTACGAAAGACGTTATCTATATACCGAAAACCCTTGAAATGCTGACGCCGCTCTTGGCGGTCGTCCCGCTGCAGCTTTTTGCGTATCACTTCGGAGTGCTTCGGGGACTTGATGTAGACAAGCCGCGGAATTTGGCAAAGTCAGTTACTGTGGAGTAATTTGACAAATACCATCACCCTCTTTTATACTAGGTTTGTGCTTCATTCCTAACACCAAAAAGAGGCAGTATATGTTTGGGCTTGTTGCCGTCGTTGTGGGTATGGTCGTGGTCTTTGTTGCCATATGATGTGGCGCATCAACCGAGCTAACATATGGTCTTGCTATGGGATGGATGATTCTAGCCATAGCAGTATTCTCAGTAGTAAAGAAACACATAAAAAAATCTTAAATCAGTAAGTTACCGCACGCTTAGCGTTGCGGTTTTTTGTTAGATGGCGAGAACAGATATAAACTTTGGTATTGAAAAATCGCTCGTTTAGGCTATCATTCTATACATTATGACCATTGAGGAAATCATAAAAAAAGCTGAAGTAAAGCTTACGCTTAACGACTCAGATAAAGAACGCATTATGCGCGCATTTGAATTTGCAAAAGCGGCTCACGGAGTGCAAAAGCGAAAATCGGGGGATTTGTATATTGAACATCCTCTTATGGTTGCGTATGGCGTTGCTGAAATGGGATTGGACGCCTCGGCAATCGTGGCAGCCCTTCTCCACGACGTCTGCGAAGACACGACATGCGCCCCCGAGACGCTTGAGAAAAATTTTGGGAAAGATGTTTTGTTTTTGGTTGACGGCGTTACAAAACTCGACAAGATACGCTTCCACGGGACCGAACGCGAGGCCGAAAATCTCCGGAAGATGTTTCTTGCCATTGCCGAAGACATCCGCGTCGTTTTGATAAAACTCATGGACAGGCGCCACAACATGAAAACTCTTTCCTCTCTTCCTCCGGAAAAGCAAAAACGCATAGCTCTTGAAACGCTCGAGCTGTATGCACCGCTCGCGTATCGCCTTGGCATCGGAGAAATAAAAGGACAGCTTGAAGATCTTGCGTTCCCGTACGTATATCCGAAGGAACATGAGTGGCTTATAGAGCAGGTAAAAGACCCGTTGGTTCTGCGCCAAAAATATGCCGAACGCCTCATTCCTCTCGTGAAAAAAGAACTTGAGGCGGAAAACATCCACTATCGCGATGTCCACGGCCGGGGCAAGCATTTATTCAGCCTGTACAAAAAACTCTTAAAATATGAAATGGATATCAATAAAATATTCGACCTTGTCGCGGTCAGAGTCGTTGTAGGAACCATTGAAGAGTGTTATGGCGCTCTGGGGGTTGTTCATAAGCTCTGGAGGCCTATGCCGGGGCTTGTAAAGGACTACATCGCTCTTCCCAAACCGAACGGATACCGCTCCATTCACACAACAGTTTTCGGGCCGGAGGGAAGAGTAACCGAATTTCAGATACGGACGGAAGAAATGCATATTCAGGCCGAACAGGGTATTGCCGCCCACTGGGCGTATTCCGAAAGCAAAAGCGGAAATATCTACCGCGAGCGGCAGACGGTTTTTGCCGACAAAAAACAGCTTGAGTGGGTAAATCAGCTTCGCGATTGGCAAAAAGAATTCAGGAATCCGGATGAATTTATAGAATCCCTCAAGATAGATTTTTTCAAAAACCGCATTTTCGTCTTAACTCCCAAGGGGGACGTTATTGATCTTCCCGAGGGGGCAACGCCCGTGGATTTTGCGTATCAGGTGCACACAGACATCGGAAATCAGGCCGCAGGAGCGCGGGTAAACGCAAAAATGGTTCCGCTTGACCATGAACTCCACAATGGAGACGTTATCGAGGTTATTACGCAAAAAAATAAAAAGCCGAGTTCCGACTGGCTAAAATTCGTCAAGACAGCGGGCGCTAAAAAACGCATCCAGGTGGCTCTCCGCGAAACGCGTGAAGCCATAGCGTTCTCCCGGCGAGGCGGGCAAATGGTTGAATTGAGGCTCGCGATAAAAGACAGAATAGGCCTCTTGAAGGATGTTTCGGAGATTGTCGCCGATTTTAAGATAAACATGAAAAGCATTACGAGCGAAACAAAGAACAGGCTTTATCCGCTTATCGTTATTCACGCTCCGTTTAAAAACAAGGAACAGCTTGAAAAAATGATGGTAAAGATGAAAAACATTACCGGTGTAGAAGAAGTGAGCTACACATTTATAAACTAAAAGGCGGCCCGTGGGCCACTTTTTCTTTGCGATTAAAAGGTTTCTGCTTCTTTTAAAGGCTGTCCAAGACTCTGTCGTTCGCAAAAACAATAAGCTCATCAACACTAATAATTTCTGTTTGTTTACCAATAAAATCAGACTCGGTTCCAAAAGCTTCAAAGCCCTCCCGCATCATAATATAAATGAGCCTCTGAAGACCGTGTGGTGTTTCAGCGTTTTTTATTCTAATAACCTTTCCTACTATTTTTTGTCGGATATTACTGTCGTAAAAACTCACCAATGTGCCCTTCCTAAGTTTTGTTTTTGCAGTCAGTTTTTTAGCCACTGGGATATTCCTCATACCATTTTTTCAAAGTTCGACACGGTTAAGCGTATCACACTATTTAATTAAGTAAAATCGGCCGTCAGGGGCCGATTTATTTTGTCTTATTTTTCTTCCTTTTTACTCTCCATGCTGATCTTTTGTCGTTTGATGGCAAATGTTTTTTCAATTGTCGGTTGAGTATAACCATCTTTGTCTACTTCAGACCTCATGATTTTGATGGAAACAAAGCTTCCTTCCGGCCCGCGAATACTATCGACAACTTCTTCAACCTCAACAAAAGCAAGACTTTTTCCATTAATCTCAAACAAAATATCACCAACTTGAATACCGGCATGGTCCGCGGGGCCTCCTAGCAACACAGAAACAACATAATAGTAATTTTTTGGTTCTGATTTGTTACCCTTATCATCTTCAAAGGACATTGAATATCCTTTCAGTCTAATTCCGATGCCGATAAATTCTTCTGCAAAAGCCGCAACAGTGAAGGAAACAAGCATAGTTGCCAGCATGAGCAAAAGGGCTTTTTTAAGCACTTTCTTCTCCAGTGTTGTTTAGGAACTGTGTGTGCAGTCTATCGTGTTTATTACCTTTTGTCAAATAAAATCGGCCGAAGGGCCGATTCGTGGCAAACTAACCAACTCACAAACTAATCAACTAAGAATCTACGCTTCGCGTATCATTTTTTCGAGTATGGACCTCAATTCTTCGTCGGAATAAAATTCCACAACAATTTTTCCTTTCCCCCCGTCCATTTTAACGAGAGAGACGCGCGTCCCCAAAAACTCTTCAAGCTGTCGTTGCCATTCGCGGTCTCCAAACTCAAGCCGCGTTACATCTTTTCTTTGGGGAACTCTGCGGTGCCCTAAAAGAGCCCGTGCCGCAAATTCCGCTTCGCGGACATTCAGTTTTGTCCGCGCGATCTCTTCAAGCAGGATGCGCTGTTTTGAAGCGTCTCCCGAAAGCATCAAAAGAGCCCTGGCATGCCCCTCCGAAAGCTGGCTCGCTCTGACTTGCTCCTGAATGTTGTCGGGGAGTGTCAAAAGCCGCATGCTGTTCGTAACGTATTCACGGGATTTCCCGACTTTTTCTGCAATCTCTTTTTGCGTGAGGCGGAAGTCGTCGGCAAGCTGTTTGAACGCCACCGCGCGTTCAATGGGATTTAAGTCTTCTCTTTGGACATTCTCAATGAGGGCAAGTTCAAGCTTCAGACGATCGTGGAGTTTGTCTTTTTTTATAATGATCGGAACTTCGCGGAGTCCCGCAAGCTGTGACGCCCGCCAGCGCCGTTCTCCGGCAATAAGCTGGTAGCGGACGGCAAGGCCTCGGGAAGTTTCTTCTTCTATTTTTGTGACCAAAAGAGGCTGAAGAATTCCGTAATTTTTTATGGAATCCGCAAGAGTTTTAAGGCCTTCCTCCTCAAAGACGCGGCGTGGCTGGAAAGGGTTTGGCTCTATCTTTGAAGCTTCTATCCAAAAAATACTATCCGCTTGTTTTGAGTTTTTTGACTCTGGCTGACTCGGAACGGCATATTCATACGTTTTTTTTGCGACGACCGCGGCCGGCGGTGTTTTTATTTGGGACGGCTCGGAGGTGGCTGTTTGTATTCGTATCCCTTTATACTTCAGCAATGAAACATCTCCTGCAAGGCTAATACTATGTACCGGCTCTTCAAGATTTTCCTGGAATGCCAAAATATCGTCGGCGTGGAACCGGCTTTTTTGCTTGTTTTCGCTATTGTCTTGTGGAATGAGGGATTCCAAACCCCGTCCGAGAGGAGCCATGTACAATAATTTAAAATTATAAATGCTGAATGCTAAATACTAACTAAAATTCTAATTTCTAAATCCTAAATTCTCATTATCGGGAATATGATTTTGGGTCTGCGGAAATTTTTTCGAGCTTCAGTATCTCTTCCGCGAGCCTCCGGTACGCTTTTGCTCCGTGGCTGTACGGGTCATACTGCAGGACGGATTTTCCGAAACTGGGTGCCTCCGCCAGGCTGACATTCCGCGGAATGACGGTATCGAAGACATATCCAGGAAATTTTTGGTTTATTTCTTTTACGACCGCGCGGTGAAGCCTGGATTTTCGGTCATACATCGTAAGGAGCGCTCCCATAACTTCTATCTTTGTTTTCAGATTGCTATTTATAAGATTAATTGTTTTTAAAAGTTCGGCAAGCCCTTCAAGCGAATAATATTCGCATTGAGCCGGGATGATGACTTTATGCGCGGCGGTCAGGGCATTTAGTGTAAGCAGTCCGAGTGAAGGAGGAGAATCGATAACGATATAATCGTAGTCGTCGGCAAGCTCTTTTAAGGCATCGCGGAGCCTGAATTCCCTTTTTTTCTCGGAGACGAGCTCTATGGACGCTCCCGCAAGGTCGCCCGCCGCAGGAAGCACGTCAAGGCCGAGGATTTTCGTTCGTTTTATTGCAAGCTTTGTGTCTTTCGGATTTATCAGGGCGTGATAGACGGTCTGTTTAAGGGTTTTTGAGGAGATGCCCGCTCCCGATGTCGCGTTCCCTTGCGGGTCGATATCAACCAAAAGCACCCGCTTTCCGAATGCCCGGAGATATGCCGCGGTGTTGACTGCGGTCGTTGTTTTTCCTACACCGCCCTTTTGATTGCAAAATGTGATGATTCTTGTCATAAAAGACCTTCTCATTATACTCGATTTTAAGCCAATTTACAAGGGATGCTCGAAACGTAATAAATTTTTAACGCCTTTATTGTATATTCTTTGCTGATCCCACCGCCAGCCCGATTAAAAATTTATTCCGTTTCTCGCTTAAACATTCCGATAGGAAATGAGCGTTTTTGAGCCAATCATGCCTCGCTTAGGGATTCCTAAAGGAAAGATTTGAAATTTGCTGTATTTTATGGTAAATTTGTCTTGAAATATACGGGCGAGTGGCGGAATGGCAGACGCAATGGACTCAAAATCCATCGGGGGCAACCCCATGAGAGTTCGACTCTCTCCTCGCCCATAAAATTTTAAAAATGATGGATAAAGAACATATTTCTAGCCCCGAACAAAAAGAGCAAATTCCCTATAACATTCTGGGGAAAATTAGCATTATGCGGCATGGAGCTACTGAATACACGGAGCAGTACCCCGACCTTACGGACTTGGGGGCAGAGCAAATTACAATTCAGGCAAAAAAACTGAAAGAAAAAATTGACCAAGAAAAAGAAGATGTTTTTATCGCGTCATCCCCTGCGGCACGAGCACGAGGCAGTGCTGATATTGTAAGGACAGAGCTTGGCGGTAGAGAAACAAGAGTTATGCGGAGCATGCGCGGAGTTCAGATTCGAAACCGCGAAGAGGCCATGAGGATGATTCAGGAAATTATCGGACCCGATAAAGATGTAAAGAAAATGGATAGAGCATATGCCCACGACCCCCAATTTGAAGAGCGGGTTGATGTGTGGGAACCTCGTTCAAATATCGAGAAGCGATTTTTTAATGGATTTGAACATTTAGTTCGTGTATTTAATAAATATAATGAAACGAATTCGCAAAAAATCGCGCACTTTGTCGGAGTTTCCCATTTTGAGCTTCTAAATCATCTTGTAAAAAGAGTGTTCCATCTCGATAGCCCGGAGGCGGATCAGCTTAATTTTGGCGAAATGATTGAGATGACCGTTCTTGGGGCAAGAGAGGAACATCACATTCCTATACTCATAACATTTCGTGGTAAAACAAAAGAAATCGTTTTTGATAGGAACACAAAAGCGATTGAAATAACAAAAGAAGATTAATGGACTCAGATACTGATAAAAAAATTATCAGCGCGTTTCTTAAGGGATCAGTGCTGGGTCTTGCGGAAGAAGGTACGTCTGCAGAGTATATTCAAACCCAAATTTCTCATATTTTCCTATATTCTCATACGGTTTATAAATTATACCGCCGCGATAACGAAAATTTTAACGCTCTTTTTGCCGATCTTTCGGGTGAAAAAAGAGCGGATTTTTATAAAGAAGACTTTTTTTATAACCACTATTTTAACCCGGCGGTGTATAAAAAGCTTGTCGGTGTGCTCGTCCATGACAACGAGGTTATTCTCACGGAAGCCAGCGCCGGGCTTGATTGGGCAATCGAAATGGCCCGGATTGACGCGGCAGAGAATTTAACAGCCTTATTGATCCATGGCTCTCTTAAAGAAGATGATTTTCGGAGTATCGGGTATCAAATGACAAAAACCCTTGCAGAATTTCCTCGTAAGTCGGATACAAAAAATAATTGGTATGCAATAATGAAGGCCAATTTTGAAGATAACGAAAGTTTTGTGTACCTTGCCGACCCGTTGATAAAAAAAGACGACACAAGAAAAGTTCTAGAAGTTTTAAAAAATTATTTCGAAAATGGGAAGGAAAGATTTGTTAACATGACAGGAGAACAGCTTATTTGCGCCATCGATAACCACTCCGATAATGTATTTTATAACGGAGGCGAGGTCTCGTTTATTGATGTCTATCTGCCAAAAGAAAATTGGCGTATGATTGACCCGTTTTATGCAGTCTGCCGGCTTTCCGCGGATGTTTTGGTTTTGGGAGGAAATACATATGCCGAAGCTCTTATCTCAGGGTACGAAGACTATTATGGAAACGACAAGACCAGTAGGAGCATTCAGCTTTTTTATCAACTTGATGGCGCACTCATAAAAGCGGCTTATTTATATATAATAGGGAAAGATAGCGGAAAAAGGTTAAATGAGGCAGAAAAATATTGGCAATTTATTATGAGCTCGATTTCGGAGTTAAAGTAGAAAAGACACCTGACACCTATTACAAAATAATAAACTAAAAATATGACCATTGAGTTCTCTAGGAAGTTAATTAAGGGTCGGATTGTTGAAGTTATTTTTGAACAAATGATTCGCGAAGAAGGTAGATATACCGTGATTCCTTTTGGCTATGAACATACAATGCCGACACTTGCGCAGTATAGGAATATTTCAGAAGTCCCAAATGTAATCGATAATATTTCAGATGCCCCTGATTTCGCACTTATTTCAGAAGATAAGACAAAACTCTTTCTTGTAGAGGTAAAGTATCAGAGGACTCTTGATATTGAAGAATTAAGTACATGTGGGAAAAAATTACTTGATCGACGGGAGTCTCCTTGGGTTTTTGTTGCAACGCCAAATGGTTTTTATTGCGCACCATGTAGTTCTGTTTGCAGAGAAAATAAAATAGGCGAGTTGTCAAAAACTGGGTTACAGTGGAACGTCAAGCAGACTATTTAAAATTGCTTAACGAGTTTGAAAAATAATTTCTACCTAAAGTTGGGTCAGGAGCCCTTTCTGTGCTGATAGGGACAAAAACATTAAATTGTCAAAGTGCCCAGCTGAAAATATTTTATGAGTATTGAGCAAAAAGACACATATTTTGTGGCTGTAAAAATATTCCTGCAGAAGGACGGAAAACTTTTGATATTGAAAGATAACTTCGGCGACTGGGATTTGCCCGGCGGAAGGATAAAAAAAGACGAATTTGAAAAGCCGTTAGACGAGATTATAAAAAGAAAAATGTCCGAAGAATTGGGCAATGATATTACATATGCTATCGGCAAACCTGTTGTCTTTTTAAGGCACGAAAGAGTTGAAGCATCTCCGGGGAATCCTACCGTGAGGATATTTGCTATTGGGTACGAGGGGGCGCTCGAAAGCGGAGAAGTTAAGACTTCGGAAAGACATCCGGAAATGCTTTGGGTAGATCTGTTTAGCTTCAGGCCAGAAGATTATTTTAAGGGAGGCTGGCTTAAGGGTGTTCAAGAATATTTATCTATTGTACGAACACAACAATGAAGCTTCTTATACCAAATTCCGAGACAATTGAGCTGAAGACCTTAATTTTGGACCTTAACGGCACGCTTACTCTGCAAGGCAGGATAATAGAGGGCGTAGGAGAAAGACTTGCTAAGATAAGAGAAAAAGGGTTAAGGATATTTTTGCTTTCCGGAGATACCCGTGGGAACGCAAAGGAAGTTGCCGATGAATTGAATATAGAACTGGTAAAAGCTTCTACCGGGGAAGAAAAGCGGACAGTGGCTTTGGAACTGGATCCGACAACATGTGCTGCGGTCGGCAACGGGCTGATAGATGCCGCTCTTTTTCATGTAGTGAAGCTTTCTATTGCCGTCATGCAAGCAGAGGGCGTCCACACAAAATCTTTAATGGAAGCGGATATTGTGGTTCCATCCATTCTGAACGCCTTAGATATCCTCATTGACGAAAATAGTCTTATTGCAACTCTGCGGCCGTAGGTTACTTTCGGTCGAGAACCAACTACGCATAATGAATGAAAAACAAGATACAAACCATACACGAGAGGGGGTAATTTTAATATTGCTGTCCTCCGTTATGTTTGGCAGTTATGGAGTTTGGTCAAAACTCATTGGCAGCTCTTTCGGGGTCTTCTATCAGGGCTGGGTACGAGCACTGCTTATTTCTCTCGCGCTTTTCCCAATCCTCCTCTTTACTAAAAAGATTGTTTCTTTTGAACGAAATGACCGGAAGTGGCTCGCTATTTTTTTGATATTTACGTCTTTTACCACCGCACCCATCTACTACGCCTTCACGCACATGGACCTTAGCGCTGCATATCTGCTCTTTTTTGTCGGAGTAATACTTACCATGTATATCGTTGGGTTCACGCTGTTTCGAGAAAAAATAACGAAGATAAAATTGATTGCTCTTATTACCGCATGCCTCGGACTCTACGCGGTCTTTTCGTTTTCCGCAGATACCTTTACTCCTCTTGCCGCGTGTATGGCATTTCTGAACGGTATTGCCAGTGGCGGTGAAATAGCGTTTTCTAAAAAGCTATCCGGGTCATATTCCCCATTATATCTCTCATGGCTTAGCTGGATTGCCATTCTTGTTACAAACGGCATCATGTCTCTTGCGGCGGGCGAGATACAGCACGTTCCCTCATTTGATATGGCGTGGTTCTACCTCGTTGCCTATGCTACAACCGGGATTATCGGCTTTTGGTTGGTGCTTAAGGGCATACAATACCTGGAAAGCAGTATTGGAAGCCTGCTTACTCCTCTCGAAGTAGTATTTGGAATTCTTTTTGGAATCGTCATCTTCAACGAGTCTTTAACCTTTCGAGTGGTTTTGGGAGGATTGTTAATTATCGTTGCGGCCATTCTTCCTCATCTTCATAAAATAATCAGTTCGGGTCGTGTCCCGACAGCCAGTTTGAGATAGGTTTAAAGTGCGAAAAGCATTTAAATACATATGGTAACGTTATATAATGTAACTTCTTCTGACGGATTTATTGCCCGAAAAGACGGGAGCGAGGACTTTATCCCCGACAACCTTTGGGTTAACTTTCTCAATCTTTGTAAGGAATACGGAACGATAATTATGGGACGAAAGACGTATGATACTATTCAAAAATATGATCAGGAGATATTAGCACCATTTGAAAAATTGCCAATTAGAAAAATTGTGGTAACTGCCAACCCAAAATTTTTCCCAAAGCAGGGTTATATAGTTGCACGTTCCCCGGAAGATGCTGTTCTCCTTGCGCCTAATGCTCTTGTTTCAAGCGGACCCACGCTTAACGATTATTTTTTGAAAAACGGTTTTGTAAAAAAGATTATTATTCATCAAGTATCGATTGCTATCGAAGAGGGCATAAAACCTTTTGAACAAAATAATGCCACCCTGGTTCCTGTTGAGGGAGTGCCACAGCTCGACGGTGTAAGGGTGAAAGAGTATGTTGTTGTCTAGTATCCGAGAAAGCTGGCAAACCGGAAACAGCTTCGAATTTTAAAACCCCCTCGCATTCGGGGGTTTAACTTTTTCCTGAAGTGGTGTATAGTAATAATCGGCTTCTTTGAAAAATCTGCGGAGCGGGTATCGAGGGCGCATGGCTTACAGCGACAAGGTCAATGACCACTATAATAATCCCAGAAATGTCGGAACGTTACCGAAGGACGACCCAAACGTTGGGACAGGCTTGGTTGGCGCTCCAGAATGCGGGGACGTCATGAAGCTTCAAATAAGAGTAAATCCCGAAACGGGCGTTATCGAAGACGCGAAGTTCAAAACTTTCGGCTGCGGATCTGCCATCGCTTCCTCAAGCCTTGCCACAGAGTGGCTTAAAGGAAGAACGATTGAAGAGGCGGGAGAAATTAAAAATACTGATATTGTAAACGAACTGAAACTTCCGCCGGTAAAAATCCACTGTTCCGTCCTTGCAGAAGACGCAATCAAAGCCGCTCTTGAGAACTACCGGGAAAAACAAACCAACAAAAAGGAGGCAACCGATGGCAATTAAGCTGACAGAGCGCGCAGTAGAGAAAGTAAAAGAATTGCGTGAAGATTTTGCGCATGAGAAAAATCTTCCGTCAGAGGCGGTATACCTTCGAATGGGTGTGAGGGGCGGGGGGTGTTCAGGCCTTTCATACAGTCTTGAATTTGATACGAAAAAGGAAGCAAGCGATAAGGTATTCGACCATGAATACCGTCGGGGCGAAGACGGAGTAGGGTTTGTTTGGGGATTTGAGGTCGTGGTTGATGTAAAAAGCTATCTTTTTCTGAACGGCGCAACCTTGGACTACGTAATCGAGGGACTCGGCGGCGGGTTTACGTTCGACAACCCTAACGCAAAGTCTTCCTGCGGGTGCGGAACCTCGTTCCAGCCGGAGGAGGGATAGACAGTGAAACAGCACTGCAAGGATATGACGTTCTTCGTCGCCGATGACGCTTTCGACTATATTGTTGAGGCTCGGAACAATGCCGGGAAGCAGCACTGCGATTATATGCGCGTCTATATTCGTGAAGATGTGAAGAGTTGTTGCGGGCCGGCATACGGCTTTGAGTTCGCTGAATACAGCGAACCGCAGGACTATTATTTGCCATTCGAGAAGAGGGGTGTTGGAATTCTTCGTGTTCTTATCGATCCCAAGTGGAAAGATATTCTCAACAATGTTGAAATAGTGCTGGTCGATATGCCAATGGTACCTATGGGGAAAGGGCTCAAGATCAAGAACCCGAACGTGCGGTCAAAATGCGCGTGCGGGAATTAATATAAAACGGCATACATGCCGTTTTTTTTGTTATATCGAGAGAAGGAGTCGGGCAATTCTTTCTTTTGTGTGTTGAAGCAGGAAACGCTTGCCGTAATGAACCGCGTATGAGGAAACAATACCGACAACCGCCCCGGCCACAACATCCGATGGCCAATGGACGCCTGCCGCAACGCGGTTTATGGATATAGAAAACGCTATAAGCAAAAAAAGAAGCCCGCTTTTGCGGTAGCGGAAAAAAATCGTCATGCCGAGCGCAAAAAAGAATGCCGCGTGTCCCGAAGGAAACGAGGCTTCCTGTGGGTGTTCAATGAGCGTTGTAACCCCGCTTAGCGCTTCAAACGGGCGGAGCCTTTGCCAAAAAAAACGGATTATTTCAACAACAAAAAACCGTGAAAAAATTCCGGATGCCGCTATTTCAAGAACCAAAAAACGGTTTTTAAGTTTTTGGACTTCATCTTTATAAAAAAAGAAAAAAAGAACTGCGGCTGTTCCTGCGATATATGGCAAGTAGTGCGCTTTAAAAATTATTCCATTGTCAACCAACGGGTTCATGCCAGCCCATGAGTTTAACCATCTAAAAAGAGAAATATCGAGCGAATTCATAGTTATTTTTGCAGTTTAGCGAGTGTTATTAAATTCTTGAAAAGGAGCGCTACCGTAACCGGCCCGACACCCCCCGGAACGGGCGTGATGTAAGACGCTTTTTTCGATACGCCATCAAAGTCAATATCTCCCACAAGTTTTCCTTCGGATTCCGACGTTCCCGCGTCTATCGCAATTACGCCCTCTTTGACCATATCGGCCGTGATAAGCTTCGGTTTTCCGGCTCCGCTTATGATAATATCGGCGTGCTCAATAAATTCAGAAATATCCTTGGTGTGCTCATCAACAACCGAGAATGTTGCGTGTTCGCGGAGAAGATCTATTGCAATAGGGCGCCCTACGAGTTTTCCGGAACCGACGAGAACGACAGACTTGCCGGCGTACGTCAGAGAATATTCTTTTAGGAATGCACGAACTGCCCCGACGACAGGAGGCACAATATGAGAACGTCCGGTCGCAAAATTGCCGATAGCGCGGCTAGAAAGCATGTCGACGTCTTTTTCAGGAATGACGGAGTTCAAAATATATTGAGTATTGATATTCTCCGGAAGCGGCAACTGAACGACAAGCCCCGTTGTTGTTTTGTTGTGCGCGATATCGAATATCTTCTTTCTCAATTCATTTGTTGTGATGCGGGCGTCAAACCGATGAATGCGAAAATCCGATCCGATGGATTCGGCCGCCTTATTCTTTTGAGAAACAAATTTTTCCACTACCGGATGGTCTCCGACGATCACAACATCAAGTCGCACCTTTTTTGGGATGTGCGCGAGCTCGCTTCGCATTTCGGCGAATATTTTTTGAGAAAGGGTTTTCCCGTCGAGAAGTATCATACCCGTGAATATACCAGATTTTTTGCATTTTGGCAAAGAAAAAAGGAAGCAGTAATGCTTCCATATATTAATGGACAGGAACGCCTCCGGTGCAATAGTACTCTCTATAGATCGGATATCCGCCACCGGAATACCTCATGTATTCGCGGAAGATGAACCTGGGGTTTGCGTTCCGGAAGATATATCCTCCCTGAATCGTTATATCAACCTTGGGCTCTCCAACCGGTTTGCCCCAAAGGGTTGGTTGGTATGAGTAAATATGCGTAATCTCATAACACGGTGACTGATGTCTCGACCGGTCTTTCCGGACCGTGAGCTCAATAGTGCCGCAACCCGCAAGAATTGTAAGACAGAATGCAAAAGCAAGAGCTTTTTTAAGCATGTATCCTTTCTCCTTATGTGGGGAATTTTCTGCAAAGAGTTTTTACCTTGTTATATGTAGCTGAAGGATTTGAAATTGTCAAGGCTTCGTAGATTAATTGTGCAACAAGTTTCATTTCACATTCTTTCATGCCTCGCGTTGTGATTGAGGGCGTTCCGATACGGATGCCGGAAGGGTCGAATGGAGAGCGCGTGTCGTAGGGGATAGTATTGCGGTTCACGATGATGCCGACATCTTCAAGGCAGTTTTGTCCCTCTTTTCCGGAGATGCCGAGATTTGTGAGATCAATCAGCATCAAATGATTTTCGGTGCCTCCGGAGACAAGTTCAAGCCCGAACTGCTTCAGTTCTCCTGCAAGTGTTTTCGCGTTCCTCACAATCTGTTTTCCATATGCCTTGAAAGCCGGCTTCGTTGCTTCTTCAAGGCATACCGCAATGGCTGCGGTTTGGTTGTCGTGGGGTCCACCCTGAAGTCCCGGAAAAATCGCTTTGTCGAGTAAGGAAGCGCTATCAACACCGTGTTTTTTTGCAATTTCCGATTCGCGATTCACGAAGATAAGAGCGCCTCGCGGGCCACGAAGTGTTTTATGCGTCGTTGTTGTTACAATATCCGCATATGGAAATGGTGAAGGGTGCGCGCCCGCGGCAATAAGTCCCGCGATGTGCGCCATGTCAACCATAAAGTAGGCTCCGACGTCATCGGCAATACGCCTGAATTTTTTAAAGTCGATAACGCGCGGATACGCAGTAGCGCCCGCAATGATAAGTTTGGGATGTTCTTTGTGGGCAAGCGTTGCGACTTCGTCGTAGTTGATGAGACCATCGCGCCCAACGCCGTATTGAACGGCAGTATAAAACTTTCCTGAAGCGCTCACTTTCCATCCGTGCGTTAAGTGGCCGCCAAAGGGGAGCGACATGCCCATTAATTTTTCTCCCGGCTGGAGGAGTCCTACATACACGGCAAAATTTGCGGGAGAGCCGGAAAGGGCCTGCACGTTTACATGCCAATTCTGCCCGAGGTGGAAAACTTTTCTTGCTCGGTTTTGCGCGAGCGTCTCTATTTCGTCAACAAATTGGTTTCCTCCATAGTAGCGTTTTCCGGGATATCCTTCCGAATACTTATTCGTAAGAGAAGAGCCGAGAGCTTCAAGGACTGCTTTTGATACAATGTTCTCTGAAGGGATGAGGTCGAGAGTTTCTGTTTGGCGGCGAGTTTCCTTCGTGATGAGTTCAGCTATTTTTTTATCCGTTTTTTTAAGAGGTAGTTTTGAGGTTTTCATAGTATTTTTAATTGTAGGCCACGGAGTGTTTTTCTGCAATTCATTGTGGATAACTTTCGAGTGACCGAAGGCGGCTTTTCTGATACACCTGTGTACAGGTATTTGAAAATAAAAAAGAGAGTGGCATGAGCCCGAAAGAGAAAGCGGGAGCCAAATCGAATGTTTTCGTGTTTGACGGCGACGATACTCTTTGGATGAACGAATGGCAGTATTCCCAGGCGTACTCGGACTTCTTCAGCTATTTATATAAAATTTTTGGGAATAAAACGCCGAACCTTCACTATCTCCAAGAGCGTTATTTCCGTACCGAGGGTGAGATGTATAAGGAGTGGGGCATTCGCAGGGGGAGGCTCGCGGAAGCCATGATCCAAACATATCGGGATATATGCAATTGGGCGCTCTGGAGATTCGAAGCCGACCTGTGGCGGGAGGAGCACGAAGTATATATCCGAAAGATAGGCGACCAGCCGTTTGATTTCGGAAGGCTCGAGTGGCTTTCCGGAGCAAAATCCATTTTGTCATACCTGAAGCGGCGAGGGCACATGGTCTGTTTTCTTTCGAGCTATGACAAAAAAGTTTTCCCCCAGCGGGCAGAATTCCTCGGATTGTATGAATTTTTCTCCAAAGAAAATATTCTTCTTACGGAAGGCAAAAAAACAAAGGATGATTTTGTAATGGTAAGCGGCTGGCAAAAAGAAACTGACGCTACCCGCGCGTGGTATGCCATTGGAAACGGCGAATCAGATATTTTGCCCCCGCTTGAAATATCGGAAAACTGGCACGGCATCTACATCCCACATGGGTCGACGTCCCGCTATCTTGCCTCGGAATATTTCAAGGAAGGCGGAAGGGCGCTTAACTTCATGCCGCCTCCCATGGAAAATTCGCGTGTTCAAACAATACGATCCATCGGGTGCCTGCCCACCGACGTTACAGGGGCATAAAAATAAATCCGCCCAAGGGCGGATTTATTGTATCCGTAATCCATTTTTTACCGTCTTAAGAAAATTATTTTTATGGCTTTCGTTCGAGACAAGATCAAGGGTGTCGGTATTGACGGTTATGATATTCAAATTGGTGTGTTCGCGTATCCACTCTTTTTGGAGTTCGGAAAGGAGACTCACATATGACATATCAACCTCTTTTTCGAAATCGCGCGAGCGTTTTTTAATGCGCGACTCAACGACAGGAAGCGAGGCCTCAAGTCCGACAATAAGGTCCGGAACAGGGAGGTCTTCTTTCAGAGTATTGTAAAAGCCGGCATAGAGGCTGTATTCGTCTTCGCTTGTATATCCGAGTACTTTTGAGGCTTTCGCGTACGTAAAGTGGTCCTGATAAATGGGGGTATCCTGGACGACGCTTACACGCGAAAGAAGATCTTTTACGCGATTCAGTTGTTTTGCTTTTTCATAAAGGTAGAAGAGCTGTGTCGGAAGTGCCCATCGCTTGGCATCTTTGTAAAAAAGGGGGAGAAAAGCGTTTTCAGCGACGTTTTCTTCAAACAGATAAAATCCAAGTTCTTGCGCAAGAAGATTTGCCGCTGTTGTTTTCCCGGAGCCCATGACTCCGGCGATCGAAATGTAGTATGTTTTACTTTTCCCTTCCATATATACTTTTTATCATAAATCAGCCGTGAAGTAAATTAAAAAACGCCCCGATGACCGTCGGGGCGGTTTAGGAGAAGCTATGGCGCCTCACCAGGCGTTTTTTAATTTTCTTCGTTGTTTCCTTTGAAAGCGAGCGGGATGCCGGGTGTGGCATCAATACGATCGGCACGCCGGGAACGAGTTTACGGAGTGATTCTTTGGCTACCGCACCGCATACAAGAATGATATTCTGATGGACAGCACGAATCCTTCTCTTTATGTGTGCGGCATCCGGAGGAAAGACTCCGCTCGGCATGTCCGCCAAAAGAGGGTTTGCGTTGGCGAAACGAATTCGATAAAGCCGGAGAGGTAAAACTTCGCGAAAGAGGCATGTTCCGGTTCGTGACGCCCGGAACTCTTTTCGCCAAACGGCGGGATGCCATTTTTGCAGCTTCCCCCGCTTCCACGGACACTGGAGAACGACAAGGAGAACTGGCTGTGTGCCCATTCTTAATTCAGAAGAAAATCCACGCGGGACCGCAAAAGCAGATAACGTTTCCGGACGCTTTGTATCTTGAGCAGCCGGGGGCGGCTGATTGTTCTCCCGGAAGAGCCCATGGATGTCCGTATGAATATATCATACGGAAAGTCCGCGGGAAATTGCTCCTTCGAGAGGTCTATAGTTTGAGTGTTTGCCGCAAGCATATTCCAACAATGCGTCTTAAAGCCAAGTTTTTTTGCCCAGCGAGGCGAAAGCCTGCCCTGTCTCAAGGTTCCGCCAAAAAAGTCCTGCACAACGAATGCGGCAACAAGGCAGTGCCCCTGCAGAGGATTTTCTTTTGTCCAAAGGCGTGGAGTGAAGCTTGTTTCAGCCGAAGCGGCCTTCTTAAGGACTGTTTTCAGGCGCTGGAGGGGCATGGTTCGCTTCCTCACTATCAACGTTCTATCGATAACGGTACATAAATAGAAATATTTTGCAAAAAAAAACCGCACAAAAGCGGTTTCCTATAAGACTGTGTGAGCAAAAATAGTTTTCTGAAAACGCTCACTCGACGAGTTTGCGTGGTTTATCCAGCAACGTGGCTGTTTTTCCTTAAGTAAACCCTCAAAGCGAAGCTGGCAGATTTTTCTTCGTCGGGCTGGCGGTGGGGTCAAACAAGTATATACAGTAAAGGCGCGAAGAAAAATCTGCTAGCGAGCGACCTCCCAATCCTTGTGCATCTGCGGAATCATCATGTGGGGATTCCACGACGCCTTTACTTCTTCAATATCCTGCGAGCGCTGGTATTTTCCTCCTTCTCCGACATAGTCCACCGTCGCTGCTTTTAGGGGCTCAACCTCATAGAACACCATTTGGGCGATTCTTCTCCCGACAACAAGCGGGATTGTAAAATTCTGCGAATTATTCGTTATCTCCATCGTCCATTTGTTGAAATATCCGACATCTCCCCACCCGGCGTCTTTGCAAACCTCAATAAAATTTCTTCCAAGAGAGGAGCGGGCGTACATTTTTCCTACGCAAATATCGCGCCCTCCGATGAATTCTTGGGTATGTCCCAAAACGGTCTCTCCCGGTTTCAATAAAATAACTTGTTCTGTCGGTTTGATATTTTTCAGGGCGACACCGGTCCTTTTTGTAACGTCAGACGCGGTTTCCGCCTCAAAAGGGCCCGTCCACACCCGTTTGGTTGAGTCTTCGTCGTAGATGTTATGGAGCGTAGCACCTCCTTCGGGCGACCCCTCGCGCCAAAACCACTCGCCGAGCGTTACGTCATAGCTCGTCGTTTTGAGTTTCCGGTCATCAAAAGGCTCTATAACGATAGTCCCTCTCTTCATGTGCCGGACGATCGCGTCGCGTGAAAGTAGCATGGTAAAAAGATGCTGCGCTTCAAAGCAGGAATGCCTTGCGACATGCGCTTACAAGTAGATGTTTCTCTATTCTAAAACCGCCGCAATAATTGGTCAAGTTCCCCCCTTGTCATGATACCGGAACGCAAAACAATCGGAGAATTTTTGGTAAGATCAACGAGCATTGACGGCTCGCTCGATATCTCTCCGGCATCAATGATAAGGTCGGGCCTTTCTTTTTCTTTCGCAAAATAGTGTTCGATTTCTTTAGTGTTTTTTGCGGGCGGCATGCCGGAAATATTTGCGGAGGTTTGAGCGAGCGGGACATCCATTTTATCCAAAACTTCTTTTAAAAACTTATGGTCCGGCATTCGGAGCGCTAGTGTTTCAAGGTTTCCCGTAAGGATTTTTGGGAGTTTGCCTTTATGGTGGAACACTGCCGAAACAGCGCCCGGCCAGACTCTCTCAAGAAACTCCGCCTTTTCGTCCGAGATATACGCAAGGCGCCGAGCAGATGCGATGTCCTTAACAAAAATCGGCAACGCTTTTTCTTTCAATCTGGTTTTTATCCGGAATATTTTTTTTATTGCATCAGTGTTCATTGCGTCGGCCACAAGACCATACACGGTGTCTGTCGGAAGTGCAAGAACTTTTCCTTTTTTGAGAAAAGAAACTGTCTGAAAGATGATTTCTTCAAAATTTTTAGCTTCAAGTGTCACGGTTTTCATGGCCGCATAATTTTAAAGAATCATACCATAGCCATCGGTTTTTTGAAAATAATGACGCATATAGTTGGCAAATAGAAAAATTCACCCCGTGGTGAATTTTTGCCTCACAAATGCTTGTTATAATTACAGCGAATCCGCTATGCCGGTGTTTCTTTTTGGCTGGACACATCTCTATCTTTTTTCCGTTTCAACCAGCGTATTACCCAAACACGGATGCCATACACGACAGCGAGCGGTAAGAGTATTTCAATTAATATCAAAATAAAATTCATTTTTTTTGTTTTTAGGGCCGGAAAATAACTCTTTTCCGAGTGTATCTTCGTACTATGAGTATAAGCTATTTCCGTTTTTAATTCAAATCGCTTGTCCACATGGGGGAGGAGAAGACTCATTATCATGCTTTTGGGCGGACGGCGCGAGAAACTTAGCTTCTTTGTGTAACTTTGATTATCGACGTTTCACCGTTTTTAGAATATAATGGAAGCATTAACCTTTTCTGCTCAAGGCGGAAAATGTGCTCTATTCTATGTAAAAAACCGGGATAGTCTGAAAAATTTCTTACTCGGCAGTCCAAGACAAGCATTCAAGAATTAAACGGAACAGGCGTGTTCAAAAAATTATGAATGGAAGGCATCATAAAAACACCGATGCTGTCGGTGATCCAATTCATCGCATGTCAAAGAGCCATCCTGAAAAAATTGCGGTCGTCTTGCCCGCGCACAATGAAGCAGCGCATATTGGCGCTGTTCTTCGTGCTCTTGCCGCTTACCCCGTTATTCCCATAGTCGTCGACGACGCATCCGGCGATGGTACTGCAACTCGCGCCGGTTCTCATACAAATGTTGCTGTCGTAACCCGCACGTATCGGGGGGGCAAAGAGGCTGCTCTTAAAGACGGACTTCATGAGGCGCTTCGCCGTGGCGTCGACGCAGTGGTCTTTATGGATGCCGACGGACAGCATGATCCGGCCGACATCGAAAAGTTTCTTACTCTCTGGAGAAGCGAGCATCCGGATGTAATTATTGGAATGCGAAATTTGAGAAGTCGCGTAATGCCTCTTTCGCGAAAAGTGTGGAACCGTCTTATAAGCCTGCTCATCGGATTTTTTGCCGAAAAAATCTTTTCTGATACTCAATGCGGATTTCGTCTTTTTTCTCGCCGTGCCGCCGAAAAACTTTCATTCGGTGCATCCGGGTATGCGTTTGAAACTGAGAGCATATACGAAATGCTTGAACAAGGCTTTGAGGTACGCGTGGTTCCCATAAAAACCATATATAATAAAGTCGGCAAAGAATCACTTTTCGAAATAAGCCGGGCTATGCATCTTTTTTATTATGCCGTGACGCGTGGCATGCGCTGTTCGGTAAAACGCTCTTTTCAGATTTTCCATCAGGTAGCAAAGCCGGCGCTCATCCTTCTTTTTATTTTTCTTTCGTTTCTGCTTTTTGTGGAGTCATATATGGCGGCGACCAATGAGCCACAAGCCTCTCGCAATGCCCTCTCTGCGGAATATCTTGCGGCATTTACCTGGTTAAAAAAACACACCGAACCCAGCGCGATTATTATGGCACACTGGTATCGCGGCAACCAGATCGTCGCATTCGCAGACCGGAGAGTTGTTTCTACGACGAAAGTGTACCCCACGGAGGCTACAGATGTTGCCGAACGGCACCGTGATATTGCAAAGTTTTTTCTTGCGGGAGACGAAACAAAAGCGCTTTCAGTTGCCACAAAATACAGCGCGTCATATGTTTTCGTAAGCAAAGACTTCGAGGCGTGGCTCTGCAATAACATCTCCCGGTGTGATGTTAGTCTCGACGGGCGGACGCTTTCCCGCCGGGCAATGCGGCAAACTTTCGCTGGCCGCATGGCGCAAGGAGATGAGTTCACGCATTTTAAAAAAGTCTGGAATTCCCCGCACATTGCGATATATAAAATAACCGATGCGGACCAGTCTATTCCTCACCATGTTCGGGAGACAGCGCTTTTTATTGCCCGCTCGACGATTGAGGCCGCACTCAACGGTAAAACGCTCACACCACAAGACTTTCAAAAGCTTATTCGCGCACGGGGGCTGGATGAGGCGTTTTCCGAAAAAATGGATGTTGATGTTTCTGCGTGGTCAAACCAACGCTTTCGCGCCTCACGCCTTGGGATTGGTGGGACATTACTAGGAAACATTGTTCTTGCCGCGCACGCCACTGCATTTGATAACCGCTTTTACTCGCTTGAAAAAAGCGAGGTCGAAGCAATGCAGGTTGAAGTCGTATTCATGAAAGATGACCCATATCCTCTTGAGCCATACGCGCTTAAAACAGCCTCTATCGATCCTTTTAAGGGCTATGCGCTTGAATATAAAAATAATAGGGTCATCTTTCTTCCGGAGGTTTTTAATGTTCATCAGTACCACAATCTTGCGGAATTTTTAGGAAGTCTGTGCAGGAAGGGAGGGTTTGCGGCATCGTGCTATCGTGAGCCGGATGCGCGCGTAACTGCGTTTAGCGTGGAAGATATCATTGAGTCAAAAGATAAAAAAACCATTCTTGAGCTCGCGGGGCCCTTGGTTGATGCTTTGGCCGAATACTCCGATACCCGTCTCATGGCGCGTCTCGGACTTGCCGCCCGGTGGCTTTTGGCAAACAGCGACGCCGAAGGGCGCATGACATTTACTATTAATCCGCTTGACGGCACCGAGTCCAGAAATTTTGACGTGATCAGAAATGCTCTCGGATCACAAAGCCTGGCCGCATTCTATCGAATAAGCGGCGATAAAAACTTTTTGGAAAGCGCACAAAAAAGCAGAAATTATATCGTATCAAAAAGAGAGTTTCTCCGGAGCAATTACCCGAGCGAAAAGCTTCCCACCGGTATTTTGAATTTTCTTATTCTTGCCGACCTTGAACTTTTTGACATAACACACAACGAAACTTATAAAACTTCGGCGGTTATGTGGACAAACATGCTGTGGTCTTTACGATCCGGAAGAGAGGACTTTTCTTTGGTGTTTTTTCCAGATGGGAAATCTGCCGGCGCTGAAGGAAGAAGAAGTGACCCAATCGTTCGTTATCAAGCGCTCGCTGCTCTTGCAAAATCAATGCGTGTGACCGGAAGTTCTGCGCGCCTTAAGGACCTTGAATTGCTTGCATCAATGTACCAGAAGGAGTTTCAGCAGGGCCGGATACTGAAAGAAGGCAAACTCTCTATCGCAAAAAATGCCTGGCTCGTCAATGCGTTTGCGGAAATGTATCGTCTTACGAAAAAACGTGAATATGCCGATTTTGCCTTTGACGTTGCGGACTGGCTGCTTGGTTACCAGCTTTTGGGAGGGGCCGGGAAGGAGGGTGCGTTCACCAACACTCCGGCCGATGACGATACGTATTACGCGCGCGGCACAGGAAAAACGACGGAAGCGCTCGCCGACGCGTATGCTTTGGCAAAAGAGACGGGAGACGCACGGAGAGAAAAAATATACGCCGAATCTCTCCGTTCTGCGTTTGGCTGGCTTATGAGTCTTCAGCTGACAGACGAAAACAGCTTCTGGGTTTCCCCCTCGGCGCTTTCACGTTCTATTGGCGGCCTGCGCCACGATGTAAAAAATCCTAAATTATGGATTGACAGCGCTTCGCATTTTCTTCTCGGCGGCTCCATGTATTTGAAATCCTTAAAATAGTATTTCGCATGAACAATGTCCTGCTAAAAAAAAGACGGACTCTCGTTGCGGCAGGGTTGCTTGTTTTTATTTTCATGGGAGGGCTCTATGTGCGAACCATTCGCACGGGACATTACCTCCCATATCACACTGTTGCCAGCTACTACTATGATAAATCAAACCGGCTGAATAACGACGGGGTTTTCCCCAAAACGGATATATGGGATTTTGCCCCGGACGCAAGGATTGATAATGCTCCTCCGGGACTGGCCTATATAACGGTCTTTCTCTACCGGGTGTTCGGCGGCAGAACAGCATTTTATGATTTTGCCCAAACGTTTCCTCTTTTCATATATGCGGCATGGTTCATCATGCTCGTTCTTTCTTTTAGAAAGCTTTTTGGCGCGCTCATAACGCTCGGAGGAGCAGCACTTTTTGCATTTCTTCCCGTCTCAGCTTTTTTTACAACACGCGGCCACTATCTGGAAGAGACGCTCGGCGCGTTACTTATTTTCATCATGGTGCATTGTATTATCCGAATTCCCGAGGAAAAAGAACGGCGGCAACGACACATTCTTAGTATTTCTCTTCTTCTTTCTACGGCACTTTTCGCGCTCACCTGGCAGCAATATATCGTGGTACTGGGTGCTGCGGGAGCACTCATAGCACTCTGGGCCTTTAAAAAAAGCGTCGCATCAGCCGGTCTTCTTGCCCTCGCCATCGCGGGCGGGGTCTTTCTTGCCGAGGCTTGGTGTCGTTTGGCAGGACTCGGATATTCGCCGCTTATGATGGCATGGGAGTTTATCTATGCCACTATTCACCACAATGATCCGGCACTCTATGCCGCGATGCGTCGAACGGACTGGGCAAATCCCGGTCTCAAAGATCTATATAGTTATTTTGGCGCGCTCGGCATACTTGCGGGTATCCTCGGGGTTTTCTCCGTACTTACCGATCTAAAAAACTCACGGAAGCAAGTAATCGGGATATTTGCCGCCGCAGGGCTTGTGGTACTTGCCGCATTTGTAAAGGACCGGTTTTTAGCATTGACCCTTTTTTTATATCTCTTCGCGCTTGGCCTTGATGTTCTTATCCATCCTGAAATGATACGCCGCGCCTTCAAATCTTTTTTTTCGTTACCGGGAGTGGCGCGGTCTCTTTGTATCGTGGGCGCCCATAAAAAAGAACTCACGGCCGGAGTGTGCGTTCTTATTGCCAGTGGAATAGTGTTCACTCTATTCTCCGATACCATTCTTTCGAAGACGCTGTATCGAAATAAACCGCTTCCTATAATCACTGTTTCATCCGGCAATACGCCGCTGAAGGTCGGCGGCTCGTATAAGGTCGTTCTTACTCTTAAAAATACCGGCGGAAGGCCTCTTTCCGGAGATAGTGTTTTCGGCGGCCTGCACGTGGAGATTGAAAACGCAATCGTTAAAAACATTCGCGCGTATTCGCGTTTCACCAAATCGGAGGCGTCACTTAAAAACTTCGCCTGGGCGGGAGACAAATTTTTCTTTGAAACGAAATATTATTTTCTCAATTCGAGCGAGGATGGGGGGGTTACGTTCGTGGTCGAACCATATGCCCTGCCGGTAACAATTTATTACCGCGGATGGCTGCCGGGGTTTTGCACGAAAGAAGAGCGAGGTACGGCGCTTAACGATCTCCTGCCTGCTTGGAAGAGAGATGACAAAGGCGGCTGGCGAAACGAATCCTGTATCATGCGCGCGCCGGAGACCCCGGAAAACGGAGCAACCCTTTGCCGCATACCTGTTATGGCGGCTCACCAAGCAATTCAGGACTTTCCGTGTTTTGAGAAGCAATTGTAAAGTAGCGGGAACTGATACGCTATCGAAAGGTCCGCCCCGAGGCGGATCTTTTTTGTATCTTCGGCAAGTAGTGTGGTCTATTGCGTATTATATCGATAAATTCCGCCTGTTGTTTATCTTTAAAACTTTTCAACAAATCCGGCGCCCTCTCCGAAATAAATCACTCCCCGCTCTCCCCGGTTAAGGCGCTGCACAATGTCGCCCCCGGGAGAGATTATGGCAGAGATGCCGGTCTTATAAGCCCGGAAAAGCCATACGTGGGCCTCGGTCGCGCGAAGCTGTGCCATTCTAAGCGTACCGCGAAAAATGAAATTCGATAGAAATGGACGGTCGCTTCCCGAAACAACAAGAATGGGTGCGCCCATGCGCTTGATGCGATTCAGGAACTTCGGTGAAAATGGCTCATTACAGATGGCTGCGGCAAATATGCCGTCCGGCGTCAGAAGACCATTTTTTTCTGCGGCATCAGCCGGAACAAATGGCGTTATCGAATAACCGACGGGTTTATCAAAAAGATACTTATAAAAACCGCCGGGGCGGTAGTCAGAAACCGGGAACAATATCTCTTTTTTGTACTTTCCGACGACCTCGCCGTGTTGTAACGCGAACATTGTCTGAAGAATAATACCACCCTCCGTTTTTACCGGAATGTAGAATATAACAGTCGCATCCGTTTCAATAAGTGTTTTGCCGAGCGTTTGCGTCCAAAAATCTTTTGAAAGCTTTGACTCCGCCGTTACAGGCGAGACGATCTGCGCCGAAAAAATGATCGTTTGAACGTTTCGCGTAAGCGCCTTTTTGATAAGCGGACCGTAATTCTCATCACGTTCTATCGGAAAAGTATCCGGAAATTTCACATTGGGTTGAATAATAGCAACAGATGGTAAACCGGCCGGATATTCCGCTGAAATTCGCTCATGCAACATAACACCATAGAGGAAAAAAATGATAAGCCCGAATAACGAGAGGCTAATGTAAAAAAGCGGGATTCGCGTAAGCGGACGAAATACACAGCACGCATAGAGAATGCTCCCTGAAAACACTGTTATAAAACTTAAGAGGGGAACACCCAAAAATATCCCCGCCAGTTCCCGAAAGAGCCCTATGGCAACGAGCGGAATACCCACAAACCACCAATCAAATCCGAAGGTGACCACGCGTATGACAAGCTCTGACACGACCCAAAGCGCCGGAAAGACAAACAGAATAAGCGGCTCATGCGGAATTTTTCTTGCCACCAATTTAAGCGCTACAAACATGATACCAAAAACACCGCCAAAGATACCCGCGGCAACCGCGAATATGCCCAAAACTCTGGCAATAAGCTTGGGGTCGAAAGCAGTTGCGGCGCCAAACACTTCGGATTCAGCATCGAGAAGCGGCGGCAATCCTATAAGGAGGAAAAGAGTTCCGACAAACGCGCCCCACAAAAAAACCGTAAAAACTGCCTTGGAAACGACCATGCGCATACCGAAAAGGAGGGGTGGAAATATAAAAAACGCAAGAAACCACAGAGGTCCGCTCCAGTATGAAAGCCCAAAAAAAACCATTGAAAGAAGGAATGGAAGGAATGTGCGCATGAGATTATACCATCATTATAGTATGGGTTTCCGTTTCTTAGAAGAAAGATAAAATAAAGCCTTTCGCATTAAGCATACATTCAAAGATTTTCTGATTAAAGAAGATCCCCTAGAGGGGATCTTCTTCTTTAATTGCTTTTGTATTATTTTCCGCCTTCTCCCTCGCCACCGCCACCGCCCGCTTCGGCACCTGCATCTTCATCTTCAGCTTCAGCACCACCGCCCGCTTCGGCACCTGCATTTTCATCTTCAGCTTCAGCACCACCGCCCGCTTCGGCACCTGCATTTTCATCTTCAGCGTCGGCTCCTCCAGGGGCTCCGGGACCTGTATCAGGGCCGGCATTTTCAACATCTGAACCATCTGCAGCTTCGGCACCTGCATTTTCATCTTCAGCGTCGGCTCCTCCAGGGGCTCCGGGACCTGTATCAGGACCGGCATTACCGCCGGAAACTTCAGGGGCGTTAGCTCCGACCTCAACTTCAGCAACACTTCCAGGGGCGCCGGGACCGGTATCAGGGCCGGGATTTCCAACATCCACATCCACCCCCACATCCATGTCAATACCTATATCCACATCTATGTCAATACCTATATCCACATCAGTAGTAACGTCTACGGTAGGAGTAAGGCCAAAGAAACTTGCGATTGCATTTATTGCATTGATGGCCATCTGACCAATTGTGCTTAAAAGTCCGCCGAACATGCCATCAATCGCATTGCTTATCATGCCATTCGTTACTGCGTCTACAACTGCAACAACGGCCATCGCCATCATTCCTATTGGGCCAGTAACTGCCGTAATTCCGAGGCCGACAACGCCCAATCCTACCGACGCAGGAGTAGCGCCATTGCCTATTCCTATAGCACCCGCAACGGCACCTCCTATTCCGGTAGCTGCAGGCCCGCCACCTCCACTTCCGCCTCCATCTCCGCTTGTCCCGCCTGACGTTCCTCCTGATGTGCCTCCATCTGTACTGCCGCTCCCATCAGACATTCCGCCCGTAGTTCCTCCGGAGTCTGTTGATGGACTGCCAGCATCAGAACCTCCGCCTGATGTCGTATCGCTGGTTGGTGAAGAGCATGAAAGCGTTCCGCAGCTCTCGCAAGATCCCCCAACGTAAGTGCAGTCGGCAGGCGGGGGAGCACAGGAGACACACGATGACGGAGGGGGAGGCGAAGATGTTGGCGAAGATGTTGGAGCTAACGCAAGACCCGGTTCAACGCTCCATCCGGTGATTTTGTTATCATATGATATTTTCCACCATGTAAAACCATCCGCGACCATAGGTCCGTCGATAACTGTGCCCAGAGAACCGGAGGGTTCATTGCCGATAAGTGTTCCGGAGGACGAAGGAGAAGAGCGGACATTCAAAACTTCTGTTGTAATGACCCTGTCTCCGATAGAAAACATCGGAGTGATGATTTCAGGAGTCGGTGTTGTCGGAGGCGAACTCGGAGCGGGGGGTAAAGAAGCGGGAACTACCTTAACGTTAAATGTGGTCTGCGCGGCGAGCCCGTTTCCGGTTGCGTATGCCGTGATCGCATATATTCCGAGGGGGGTTGTTGGCGTCGTAGTTATAATAATCGTCGTACCGCATGGAGGGATGCAGGAAGAAGGGGCAAATAAAAACGATGAGTCCGAAGGAAGTCCGGCTGCCGAAAAGGCAACCTTTTCTTCCGCAGCCGGGCTTATAAAAGCGTTAAGCGTATTCGCGGCACTTTGTCCTTGGGCAATAGTTACGTCTCCTCCGTTTTGAAGGAGGAATGCGATGGATCCGGGCGGCGTTGACGTGGAGGTTTGAGCGATAACGAAGCCAGCCGGGAAACTTAGAATTGCCAGGTGGGCGATAAGCGCAAACGAAATTGTTTTTCCCACAAGGGAAGAGGCTCTTTGTGAAAATATTTTCATAAAAGAAGGTATTTTTTGAAGTTTTATATTATCTTCATAGTACTCCATTCTATGCTTATTCACAAATTCCCTATGCACAGAAAAATGCAAAAACCCGCCTCAAGGCGGGTTTTAAAGCAAAGAAACAAGAACAGAGGCAAGCTTTTTGGGGTCATGCCTCAAAAACCCTTTTTCTCGGAGGAAATCTCCGAATATTGGCGTGGGTTTTTGGGACATACCTTCCGATCCCACAAACTCCGAGCGCTCGGCGGAATATTTCGTAAGACGAGCGAGGGAGGGCCGGCGCGTGTTGACGACGGCATAGTCGAGCACACGCTTTCCCAGGTAGGCTTCAATAGTTGACACGAATTGCGATGCGTCAAACTTATTCGTTTCGCCGGACTTTGTCATAAGATTCACAACATACGCTTTTTTTGCTTTTGAGCTTCGTATCGCTTCCGGAATGCCGGAAACGATAAGATTCGGAACGATGCTTGTGTAAAGGTCTCCGGGGCCGATGACGATAAGGTCTGCCGTGCGTATCTTCTCAACGGCCCGTTTATTTGCGCGCGCCTTCGGCGAAAGGAAAACGCGCTTGATTTTAAGTTCCGGGTCATGCTTCGGAACGTCGATATTCGTTTCTCCCATGACTGTTCTGCCGTTCTCAAGGAGTGCTCCGAGTTTTACGTTTGAAAGCGTAACCGGCAATACGTGCCCGCGGATGTTCAGAAGCCTTCCTGCTTCGTACACCGCGTCTTCAAAACTTCCGGTAAGCCGCTCAAGGGCTGTTAGCATGATGTTGCCGAATGTGTGTCCCTTGAGGTTTCCTTGTTCAAAGCGGTAGTTGAAAAGATCCGCGACAAGACGGTCTTCGGTATGAGAAAGCGCTACCAAAACTCTCCGCACGTCTCCCGGAGGAAGTATGCCGAATTCTTCTCTCAAAACTCCGGATGATCCTCCGTCGTCAGCCATGGAAACGACCGCGGAAAGTTCCACCGGATATGCGCGGAGTCCGGAAAGCACGGTAAACACACCGGTGCCTCCGCCGATGACGACTATCTTTTTTGTTTTATCCGCCGCTGTTTTCATGTTTCCGTATTACTTCAGAGTAACGGTAAAAAGAAAAAAATCAAATGTATAACTTCGAAGACTTGCGCGGCGTGTTATAATGTGCTACTTTTTTGCCAGCGCTCATTAACATTTTTATACGGATGTGCGTTCCGGAGAGAACGGAGGACGCGATGGACCAGAACGAAACGGCATATCTTTTCAGCGCTCTTATGACCGCGCGCGAATGGGTCAGAGTAAAACAGCAGACAAGAAATATCAGAGACATTCCGTATTTTCGGGACCCTGACAATACGTGGGTGGACGAGCGGGCCGAGATAGGCGCAGGAACCAGGGTATTTCCCGGGTGTGTCATTATGGGGGAGACCGTCATCGGCAAAAACTGCGTTATCTGGCCACACGCTGTTATTTTTAACGTTAAGACCGAAGACAATGTTACGATAGCTCTTCCGCATCTGAAAAACTGCGCGATAGGCCGAGGGTCCGTCGTGGGTTCTCTTTCGGAACTTAACCGAACGGAACTTGGAAAAGAAGTGAAGATGCAGCATCATGGATATCTTGGAGATACAACAGTTGGGGATGGCTCGAACATAGGGGCGGGTACCATTACGGCAAATTATGACGGTAAAAATAAGCATAAAACCGTTCTCGGCACCGGTTCGTCAACGGGGGTTCATACAACCCTTATTGCACCGAATAAACTTCCTGAAGGGGTATACATTGCCGCGCACTCCGTTGTTCCAGCAAGCGCCAATGATAAAATAGAGGGTGGTATTCCTCCTTTCTCGCTTCTTATCAGCCGAGTAAAGGAACTTATCTGCAAATCCCTCAAGCGAAACGAACAAAAGCCAAAAATGGAGAAGTAACCATGGTGCCCCAGGACACAGACCATCTGAAAAATTTTTGCCACAAACATTTTGCGTCGTATCGGTTTTTTACTATCAGTAGGAAAGTTTTTGGATATCCGCTTGGTTCGTTGGGGCGGAAGGAAGATACCGATATTATCGTGTCCTATTGCCCGCGAGAAGATTGCACGGTATACGAAATGAATCCTTCCGCGTATAATATTTGGGCGGGTGCGCTGGGGGATACGATTCAGAACCAACTCCTTGTTGATACATGATTCGGGTTCGCGTCCTTGAATGGAAGATGGCGGAGAGGGCACAGAGCAAAACTCCGGGCCTTACAGAGTAAAACCCCCACAACCCGAAAGGAGCAATCATGACCACGCCTAACCTCGCCTCTCCCCCGAAAAGTGAAGAACAGACTTGCCGTGAGCACGGAACGCCCCTTCAGACGTTCGATCTTGCGAAAGAATATCTCGGCATGGACAGATACAGTTCTCTTGTCGTGCGTTACTGCCCGAACCTGCTCTGCCAGGTATATGTTTGCGATAAGCCCTATAAAATACGGAAAGTAACCGGCACGCTCGGAATTCAGCAGCCATACGACGACCTCACATTAAACGTCGTTATTCAGCTTCACATTCTGAAAAAACAGATCGCCCGCAATATGGTGGGCGACCAAAGATAGAAACCCCGCGAAGTTTTCGCGGGATTTTTCATTTACTTTTTATTCGGGCGTATCCGTTGTTTCCGGCACTTCGGCGGTATCGGCCTGCGGAGCATCTTTTTTCATTTTATAGTCGCATTCCTTGCTGTTGCATTTGATGCCGTATTTCGTTTCTATTAAAGGATTTTCGCATTTCGGGCATTTTTCTCCCGTCGGTTTTCCCCACGCGGCGAACATGCAGTCGGGGTAGCGCGAACAGCCGAAGAAAATTTTTCCCTTGCGTGTTTTTTTGACGATAACATTTCCCTCAACGCATTTGGGGCAGGCCATGCCGAGATTCTGCTTTTCTTCAACGGATTTCAGAGATTTTGCGTTCTTGCAGTCCGGGAAGCCGGAGCATGCCATAAATTTGCCGAATCGTCCGTACCGGACTATCATGGGCTTTCCGCATTTTTCACAGACCTCATCCGTCGTCTCGACGGGAGTTTTTTTCTCAACTTCCGTGAATTTTTCTTTAAGATTTTTTTCGAACGGAATGTAAAAATCCTTGATGACCGGCCGCCACTCCTTTTTACCTTCCGCAATCTCATCAAGCTCTTCTTCCATTTTCGCGGTGAATTGGATATCGACGACAACCGGGAAGTGCTCGACCAAAAGGTCATTTACTACGAATCCGATGTCTGTCGGCTGAAAGCGCTTTTCATCGTTTTTAAGGACATACCCGCGGTCTTGAATGGTCGACATAATCGGCGCGTACGTTGAAGGGCGGCCGATGCCGAACTTTTCCAATGTTTTAACAAGCGAAGCTTCAGTAAATCGCGATGGCGGGTCGGTGTAATGCTGTCCCGGTTTTAGTTCTTTCGGTATCACTCCTTCGTCCTTTTTGAGTTCGGGCAGGAGTAGTTCGCCGATCTTAATTGGGTATACCTTAAGGAAGCCGTCGAATTTAATGATCTGGCCGTTTGAACGGAAGGTATAATGCGAAGCACGCGCGTGCTGGGGCTTCGGGCTCTTTGACGTTCCGATGTCTATTGCCGTCGCATCAAAAAGCGCATCGGGCATCTGGGTTGCGATGAAACGTTTCCAGACAAGGTCATACAAACGGTACTGATTTCTATTCAAATACTGCCTGACGGATTCCGGATCCAGCTTCGGGTCTGTCGGGCGGATCGCTTCATGCGCTTCCTGCGCTCCTTTCGACTTTGTCTTGAAAATGCGAGGAGAAGGAAGAGCATAATTTTTGCCGAAGTTCGTTTCGATATATTCTTTTCCTGCGGCAAGCGCTTCTCCGGACATGTTTACCGAGTCCGTTCTCATATATGTGATAAGACCGACCGGACCTTCTCCGAGTTCGATGCCTTCATAGAGCTGCTGTGCTATGAGCATTGTCTGCTTTGCGGAAAATCGGAGGCGTCTCCATGCTTCCTGCTGAAGGGTGCTTGTTGTGAACGGGGGAGACGGCTTTTTTGAAACCGCGCGTTTTTCAATGGTTGAGACTTTCCACTCTGCCCCTTCAAGGTCGGCGACTATCTCTTTCGCTTCTTTTTCGTTTTGTATGCCAAACTTGTCGAGAACAACGTTGTCTATTTTGATGAGGTTTGCGGAAAATTCCACGGGAGATGTTTTCTCTTCTGCGGGGCTCAAAAGCGCTATAATGCTCCAGTATTCCTGTGGCTTAAAAGCCTGAATCTCTCGCTCGCGCTCGACAATAAGCCGAACCGCGACGGATTGCACACGGCCCGCCGAAAGCCCCCGCGTTACTTTTTTCCATAAAAAAGGAGAAAGCTGGTATCCGACAAGTCGGTCAAGGATGCGCCGTGCCTGCTGGGCCGAAACAAGCCGCTCGTCAATAGGGCGCGGATGCGTCAGCGCTTCTTCAATCGCTTTTTTTGTTATCTCATGGAACACGATGCGTTCGGTCGTCTCAAGCTGTTTTTTTGTAAGGCCGAGCGCTTGTATCAGGTGCCAGGCGATTGCTTCTCCTTCGCGGTCCTCATCGGTCGCGAGTATTATTTTATCCGCCTCTTTTGCTCCAGCCTTCAGTTTTTTTACCACTGGCTGCGATCTCCTGGAAATAACATATTGCGGTTCGAAATTGTTTGCGGTGTCCACACCGAGTTTGTAGGCCGGAAGGTCGCGAATATGCCCATAACTTGATTCAATGATAAAATCAGCCCCGAGGAACCGGGAGATTGTTTTTGCCTTGGTTGGCGACTCAACAATGACGAGGTGTTTTGCCATTTTTTTGATTATACGATATGTGTCAAAAAATAAAAAATGCCGCTTTAAGAAATTCTTTTCGTATACACTATGAAATTTTCGTCCACTGCTCGTTTTCCATGCGTTTTACAAGTTTTTTGAGCTCAAGCATGGCAAGTGTTGAAAGAATTTGCGGTGTTGATAAACCTGCTTTCAACTTCAGTTCCGCGACCGTGGACGGAGACGCTTCAAGGATTTCAAAAATCGTTTTTTCCTCTCCTTCGAGTGCCTTTTTTTGTTCAATTTTTCGCGCGGCCGGAAGGTGCTGGAGAGAGAGTTCTTCCAGAATGTCCTCGGCTGACGTTATCGCTTTCGCCCCTCTTTTGATGAGGCCATTTGGACCGGCGGACTCTTTTGAAAAAATTGAGCCTGGCAGGGCAAATACTTCACGGTCGTGTTCCAAAGCAAATCGTGCGGTAATTAAAGCGCCGGACCTTTCTTTTGCTTCGATGACGACAACCCCGAGCGAGAGACCCGAAACAATTCTGTTTCGTTCAGGGAAATGGTGCCATAATGGAGGAGTTCCTGCGGGGTATTCCGAAAGAATGGCTCCTCCTTTGGTTATGATCTCATCGGCAAGATTTTTATTCTCTCTGGGGAAAATTGACGGCGCGTCAATTCCGGAACCGAGGACCGCAATAGTGCGAAGGCCGGATTTGAGCGCGGCTTTATGAGCGACGGTATCAATTCCTGACGCAAGTCCGCTTACTATCGTAAGTCCGGCAATTTCCGAAAGCTCGCGCACGAGTCTTTCGGTTGCTTCAACGCCGTAGCGGGTCGGTTTTCGGGTTCCAACAATTGCAAGGCATTGTTCTTCGGTCTTGAGCGTCCCGCGGACATAGAGAACTTCGGGAGACGCGTGGATCTCGTGTAAACGCTTTGGGAAGACCGAATCGGTTTTTTGTATGACACGCATATCAGACATGAGGACACAATATAATAGAAAGAAATAATTTGGCAAGAGTGAGCGCCACCACATCTTGTGTGTTTTTCCATTTTATGGTACTTATTGCATCAAGTACATTGAAAATATATTGAGAGAATGGGCGCCATGAATGCGAAGGCGAAAGACCTGCGCGGGCACTATGAAGTTGAGGAACGACTGAAAAATCAGGGCAACCGAGTTCATTATGAGCTCGTTCATTCCGTCAATAACATTCTAAATGGGAAACGCCGTTCGGACGGCAGTCCCGACCCCCAGTTTCCGGGGGCGCGTGATCAGCTGAAAGGCAAGCAGCTTGAACGCATCTGTACAGCACTCATTGTTGGCGTCTATTCCGGAGGAGATACTACATCCGGGTCCGAAAAGGTGGTTCGCAAACAATCTGCGGGAAAAATTACGGAAGAACGCGTTATCGTTCCCTCATCAATGACCTGCGGCCATATTCTTATGACCGGTTTGCCGGGTGCGGGGAAAACTCATCTTGGCAAGGTTGCGTCATCTCTTTTTGGTTTGTCTTTCGGTCGTTTCCAGATGACGCCGGATAAAACACCCCGAGAGATCACGGTATATGCCAGTAAAGAAGGGGATGAAACATTTATTAACTACAGCGCACTTTTTAATAACATGGTTCTGGCAGACGAGATCAACCGCGCAACGCCCAAAACCCAATCCGCGCTTCTTGAAGGAATGAGCGAGGGGTCGGTTTCCTTTAAGTCTAAGGGAACTGATATTACCGAAGTTCTTCCGCATCCGTTCATTGTTATGGGAACCCAAAACCCGCTTGAGCATGAAGGAACGTATCCGCTTCCCGAAGCCCAGCTTGACCGTTTTATGATGAATATTCTTTTTCCTCTTGCTGATAAAGAAACCATTATTGCCATTCTCAGATTTCTCAAGATACAGCTTTCTACGATGACGCGTCCCGTTACGAACGCCGAACAGATCCTGCGTTGCCGTGAGTTCATTTGGAACGAGATCGAAGTTTCGGAAGAGATTGAAGACTACATCGCTGATCTTATTGTCGGGTGCTACGATCCGCTCCAGTTCAAGGATATTTTCCCTAGCATCCATGAGCGAAGTGGGCTTGTGAAAAACCCGCCGAACGTGCGCGCCGCGATGCATCTTCGCAACGCTTCAAAAACGCTTGCGGCCATCAGGGGCTCGCGGAAGGTTGAGGTTCGGGATGTAAAAAAGCGTTTCTACGAGATCGTCAACCATCGGTTTATCCTGAACGAAAATCTTCGCGGAGAATTTGCGAAGTACGGCGGTCGTGACGAGTTCGTCCGCCTGCTGGTCATTGGCGATAAAGAGCGGGATATGCACGGGATTCTTGATGTTGTGCCGGTACCGGAATAACTCGCAATGGGGTCTGTGCG